>NZ_SOFX01000027.1:0-465081 GCF_004402745.1 Cryobacterium sp. TMN-39-2 | reverse complement strand
CGACGGCGACGACATCTACCTGGTCTCCGCCTCGCCGACCACCGGTGACGGTGTGCGGTTCGGCCCCGAGGGTTTTGTCACCTTCGAATCCAAGACCGCCGAACTCGGAGTCAAGGAGGTGCAGTTCGTCATCTCCGACGGGCTGCTCACCGCCACCGGCGTGCTGACCGTTGACGTGAAGGCGCCCGGCAGCCTCAACCCCATCGGCACTCCGGACTTCACCACCGTGTTCCTGGGCGAGACCGCCCTGATCGAACCACTCAAGAACGACGTGACCCCCTCCGGTGCGCCGCTGGCCCTGATCGGGGTCAACGAAGTGCCCAACGACCTCACCGCCGTGCCCAACCTCGAGCGCGGCACCGTGGCCGTCTCCGCGAACAAGGCCGGCAGCTACGTCTTCACCTACAGCCTCGGCGCCGGCGCCACCTCCAGCGTCGGCCTGATCCGGGTGGACGTGCTGGAGAACCCCGACGACGTGCAACCGCCGATCGCTGTCAAGGACACCGCGTACCTGCGCGCCGGCGAACCGGTGATGATCCCGGTCCTCGACAACGACGTCTCACCCAGCGGCCGGGTCCTCGCCGTGCAGTCCGTCGACCTGACCGCGACGCAGGACCTCGTCACCGTGGAGATCCTCACCAACACCGTGCTGCGCGTCACCGCGGCCGCCGCGCTCACCGAGCAGGTGCAGTTCACCTACACGATCAGCGATGGCGACGGCACGTCAACCGCCGGAGTCACCGTCGTGCCGGTGCCGCCGCTGGTGAAGCACCAGCCTCCCGTCGCGGTGGACGACTCGGTGAGCGTGCGCGCCGGCGACATCGTCTCCGTTGCGGTGCTCGACAACGACTACCACCCCGACTCCGCCACCATGACGGTCGCCCCCGACCTGGCCGACACCGCCGATGTCGGCGGCCTGGCCTTCGTCACGGGCAACCGGGTGCGCTACCAGGCTCCCCAGGAAGCCGGTTCCTACAGTGTCGTGTACAGCATCAGCGACGCATTCGCCGAGACCGCGACGGCCACGGTGCGGTTCACCGTCACCGCCCTGGACGACAAGAACAACCGGCCGCCCACCCCGCTGCCGCTGACCATGCGCACCTTCGCCGAATCCACCATCAAGGTGCAGGTGCCGCTGGACGGTATCGACCCCGACGGTGACTCGGTGTACCTGAAGGACGTCACCAGCGCCCCGGAGCTCGGCCGGATCGTCGAGGCGGGCAGCGATTTCTTCATCTACGAGGCCTACCCGGGCACGGCGGGCACGGATGTCTTCACGTACCAGGTCGAAGACACCCTGGGCGCCACCGCCGAAGGCTCCGTGCGCATCGGCGTGATCCCTCGCCCGGTCGAATTGCTGGCGCCGAGCGCGATCGACGACGCCATCGAGATCAAGCCGGGCCGCACCGGATCGATCCCGGTCGTGCTCAACGACTCCGACCCCAACGGCTACAAGCTCACCCTCTCCGAGAAGCTGCCCGAGGTCGATCCCGGCATCATCGCCACCGTCGAGGGCAGTCGCGTCATCGTGGAAACGCCCGCCGAGGAGGGCACATACACCCTGCGCTACGAGATCACCAACGGGCACGGCGGCGCCGACACGGCCTTCATTCAGGTGAAGGTCACCGAGGACGCCAAGGCTCAGTACCCCGTGGCGATCGACCACCTCGTCGAACCCGAAGAGATTCAGGCCGGCCAGGCCGTCGACATCGACGCGCTCGAGGGAGCCGAGAACCCGAGCGGCCTGATCGACGAGCTGGTCATCAGCCTGGAGGGACCCAACGCCGCCTCTGGCGCCATCCAGTCGAACGGCGTCGTGCGAGTCGAGCCCACCTTCGAACGTCAGGCGATCGCCTACAGGCTCACCAACGAGGTCGACAAGCTCAGTGCCACGGCGTTCATCATCGTGCCGGCCATGCCGGAGCCGAACACCCCGAAGCCGTCTGATCCCGCGAACGCCGAACCGAGCGCCGAACCGACCCCGGAAGAAGAGGTTTTCCCGCCGCCCTTCCTGAAGGACATCGGCCCGCAGGTCATCAAGATGAACGGCTCGAAGAGCTGGTCCCTCAGCGACATCGTCGAGGTCCCCTCCGGCCGCCCCGCCGTGCTGCTCAGCGCTACCGCCACCAACAGCGACGGCTCGAACGCCATGAACGGCTCCACGTCACTGAGCTTCGTGGCCGCGGCCGATTACCGAGGGCCCGCCGCCCTGACCTTCGTGGTGACCGACGGGACCGGTGCCGGGGACCCCAAGGGCAACCAGGCGACCCTCACCATCCCGATCACCGTCGGCGACCCGAACTTCGAGGACGTCGCTCCGACCTTCACCCCGTCCAAGGTCACCGTGGAGGCCGGCGAGGGTGCGCAGGTCGTGAACCTGCGCAACTCGACCGGACACCCCAACCCCGACATCATCCAGAGGGTCAGCTACGGATCGCTCAGCGGAACGAGCGGCGCCGTCGCCGCGACCCTCGCCGGAGCCGACCTCACCATCTCCTCACCGCTGGGCACCCAACCGGGCGCCAAGGTGAAGCTCACGTTCTCGGTCACGTACAAGGAATTCACCATCCCCGGCTCGATCGAGGTGACGGTTGTCTCGTCCACCCGTCCCGTTCCCCAGGCCGTCGACGATGCCGGCCCCAACGGCGCAGGTATCGAAACCCGGCCGAGCACCTCGGAGACAGTGCCCGTGCTCAACAACGACTACAACCCCTTCGCCAAGGACGGTAAGCCGCTCGTGGTGATCGGCGCGGTCATCGAACAGCAGGTCGGCTCCGCATCCGTCGCGTTCACCGGCAACGACGTCACCATCAAGACCGGCTCGGGCGCCACCGGCACTCTCACGGTGGTCTACACGATCAAGGACGCCACCGGCGACCCGGCCCGCCAGACCAAGGCCAGGATCACCTTCGTGATCCGCAACAACCCGGATGCCCCCAAGGCGCCGACCGCGGTCGAGGGCGACGGCAGCGCCACGGTGAGCTTCACCGCCCCGTCGTCGAACAACTCAGAGATCATCGACTACACCATCCGGTGGGGCGGCGGCTCCACGACGGTGAAGAGCGCCGGCACCCACGACATCACCGGCCTGACCAACGGGTCCAACTACGCCTTCACCGTGACCGCCCGGAACGCTCTCGGCGACTCCACCCCGTCGGCCTCGAGCCCCACCGTCACCCCGTACGGCAAGCCGGGAGCGCCGGCCAGTGCCACCCTCAAGGCGCCGGGGACGGGCACGGGAGACCTCAGCCTCAGCTGGGCCGCTCCCGGCAGCAACGGCGGCCGTGGAGTGAGCAGCTACGAATACGAGTGGATCAAGGGGACCGCGGCCAACGGGACCACCAACGGAACCAGGGCGGCATCCGCCAAGGGAGCCATCGACCAGCCGCACCAGTACCGGGTGCGGGCGTGCAACCCCCGTGGCTGTGGCGACTGGACGTCTTCTGACACCGCGACCCCGCAACCGACTCCGCCGCCGCCGCCGCCCAGCGCGACCATCTTCAAGGCTGGGCCAGCACCGTACTGCCCCGGATGCCACTACGTCGGCGTGGACTACCGCGACTTCAAACCGGGCAACTACCGGGTATCGACATTCGTCAACGGCAGCAACTCCGGCCTGACCGAGGTGGGCTACAGCATCGGGGCGAACGGGTCCCTGGTGATTCAAAACGGTTTGGGCAAACGCAACGGCGACTCGATTCGGGTTCGCCTCGTGTCCGCGGGCGGGGAAGTCTTCTGGTCGGACACGATAACCAACTGGGACTCGCTTCCCGCACGCGGGGGAACACCGTAATGAACTCACTAGATCCAATCAAGGAGCACACATGGCAGTGACACAAGAACAGGCAGACTGGTTCGCCGAGGCATTCGGCAAGCTCGTCGGCAACGTCGAACAGGCGATTCTCGGCAAGGACCACGTGATCCGGCTCGTTGTCGCCGCGATGCTCACCAACGGCCACGTGCTGCTGGAGGACTTCCCCGGCACGGGTAAGACCGTGTTGGCCAAGGCCCTGGCCAAGACCCTCGACGGCACCAACTCGCGCATCCAGTTCACCCCTGACCTGCTGCCCTCCGACGTCACCGGTGTCACCATCTACGACCAGGGCAAGGGCCTCTTCGAGTTCCACAAGGGACCGATCTTCGCGTCGATCGTGCTCGCCGACGAGATCAACCGGGCCAGCCCCAAGACCCAGTCCGCTCTGCTCGAGGTGATGGAAGAGGGCCGGGTCACCGTCGACGGCATCAGCCACGAGGTCGGTAGCCCGTTCATGGTCATCGCCACCCAGAACCCCGTCGAGCAGGCCGGAACGTACACGCTGCCCGAGGCCCAGCTCGACCGCTTCCTGTTCAAGACCTCGCTCGGTTACCCGGATCACGACACCGCCGTCACCCTGCTGCTGGACTCCTCGAACCGGTCCAGGGACGCCGGGATCACGCCGATCATCGCGTCCAGCTCGGTCACCACCATGGCCCAGCTGGCGTCCGAGGTGTTCGTGGACGCCGCCGTGCTCGGCTACCTCAACGAGATCGTCACCGCCACCCGCACCGACGTGTCCTCGACCCTCGGCGTGAGCATGCGTGGCGCCCTCGCCCTGGCCAGGGCGGCAAAGACCTGGGCCCTGTCGCAGGGGCGCACCTTTGTCAGCCCCGACGACATCCGCGACCTGGCCATCCCGGTGCTCGCGCACCGCATCATGGTCGACCCCGAAGCCGACTTCGCCGGCGTCACCGCCGAAGACATCGTCAGCCGGATCCTCGTCGAGGTGGCCCCGCCCGCCTTCCGCGCAGCATGAGACGGGCCTCCGAGCGCGGGCCCGTCAGGATCTCACCGGCCAGACACGCCCTGAGATCGGTCGGTCGCGCGCTCGGGGCCGGTGCCTCCCACGCCTGGCGGTTGCTCCGCCAGGTGCTCGCCGTCGTGCTGGGGCGCATCCGCCCCGTCGTCGATGTGATCGGCCCGGCCGGCCGGTTGGTGCTGCTCTGCGCGGTCGCCGCGTTCATCGTGAGCGCCGTGTTCGGCTGGGTGGAATTCACCTACCTGGCGACCACCCTGCTGGCCGCCGTGCTCGTTGCCGTGCCGTTCATCATCGGTCGGGCCACCTACGCCGTCGAGCTGCAGCTGAACCCGCACCGCGTCGTCGCCGGCGAACGGGCCCTGGGGCAGATGACCGTCACGAACTCGGGGGAGCGCGCCCTGCTGCCCGCCCGCATGGAACTTCCCGTCGGCACCGGGCTGGCGGAGTTCGTCATCCCTGGGCTCGCACCGGCCGCCGTGCACGACGAGCTGTTCGCCGTGCCCACCCAGCGCCGCGCCGTGATCGTCGCCGGCCCCGCCGTCTCGGTGCGCGGTGACCAGCTGGGCCTGATGCGGCGCACCGTGCGCTGGACCGAGGCCGTTGAGCTGTTCGTGCACCCGGTGACCACCCGGATCGCCTCCTCGGCCGCCGGCCTCATGCGTGACCTCGAGGGTGAGGTCACCAAGAAGATCACCAGCGACGACATCTCCTTCCACGCCCTGCGCGCGTACGAGCCCGGCGACCCGCTGCGCAATGTGCACTGGCGCACGTCCGCCCGCACCGGGCAGCTGATGGTGCGTCAGTTCGAAGAGACCCGGCGCACCCAGCTCACCATCGTGCACACCTCCGAGACCGCGTACTACGCCTCGGACGAGGAGTTCGAACTCGCCGTGTCCGTGACCGCATCGCTGGCGCTGCAGATCATCCGCGACGGCACCGGCCTCAGCGTGGTCACCGAGAAGCTCGCCCTGCGCACCGCGACCCCGGTGTCCCTGCTCGACGACACCTCCAGGATTGACGCCGTGTCCGGCCTCTTCCCGAGCCTGCGGGAATTCGCGCGGGCCGCCACCCGGCGCCTGCCGCCGCCCAGCGTGGTCATGATCATCGCCGGTTCGCTGATGGACCTCACCGAATTCCGGGCCGCGCAGACCCTGTTCGGTAAGGACGCCACGACCCTCGCGTTCCGTATCAACCCCGGGGCGCAGTCCCGGCTGTCCACGGTGTCCGGCCTCACGGTCGTCACCATCGGCGATCTGGCCGACCTGCCCAAACTTCT
This sequence comes from Cryobacterium sp. TMN-39-2, assembly GCF_004402745.1. Classification (NCBI taxonomy): domain Bacteria; kingdom Bacillati; phylum Actinomycetota; class Actinomycetes; order Micrococcales; family Microbacteriaceae; genus Cryobacterium; species Cryobacterium sp. TMN-39-2. Next base: position 459,009 of record NZ_SOFX01000027.1, on the reverse strand, counting down.
CCGACGGGTACACCGATGAGCCGCTTCACCCGCCCCCGTCCGACAACGCGGGCCAGGACCGCGCCGGCAGCCAGGCCACGCCCCGACCGGCCGGCGGGACTGCGCGCGGCCTGGCGGCCGTTCCCGCGGGCTGCCTGGACCGACGTCGCCGTGCTGAGCCTGCTGTCGTTGCTGGGCGTGCTGGGCCTGGAGACCTCCTTCGGCGACTACAACTTCCTGGTCGCCGGCCTCGGCGGCCTGATCGTGGGAACCGGAATCGCCGTGCTCGGCTACGCACTGCGGCTGGGTGTCGTCACCAGCGTGCTCGCCGCCATCCTGGCGTACTTCCTGCTCGGCACGCCGTTCACCATGCCCGGCGAAGCCCTGCTCGGCGTGTTCCCCAGCATCTCGTCCACCGCCGGCCTGGCGTTGGGCGCGGTCTTCGGCTGGAAGGACATCGTCACCCTCGGCACGCCCGTGGAAGCACCGTATTACATGCCGGTGCTGCCCTACTTCGCGGCCTGGTTGATCGCCCTGGTCGGCACCATGCTGGCCAGCCGGTGGCTGCCCGGCCGCCGGCGCACGGTCTGGCGCACCGGTGTTCTCCTGATCGGGCCGGTCCTGCTGTACCTGACCGGCATCCTGATGGGCACCGACAAGACCTTCTACGCGGGCCTGCGCGGGGTGGCCTTCGCCGTTGTCGCCATCGTCTGGATCGGCTGGCGCCGCACGAAAGTGGAACGCGCGGATGCCGCGGGCGCAGCTCGGCTGCTGCGACGCAAGCTTCTGGGCACCGCCACCCTGGTCGTCGGAGCCGTGCTGATCGGCGCTCTCGTCGGCGGTGTCCTGGCACCGGAGACCAAGGACCGATTCGTGCTGCGCGAGGAGATCCAGCCGCCGTTCGATCCGCTCGAGTTCCCGAGCCCGTTGGCCGGCTTCCGGCAGTTCACCAAGACCCTCGCTGACACCCCGCTGTTCTCCGTGACCGGAATGCAGCCCGGAGAGACCCTGCGGCTGGCGAGTATGGATGCCTACGACGGCAAACTGTGGAATGTCGCCGCCGCGGACTCCCTGGTGAACGGCTCCGGCAGCTTCCGCCTCGTGGGCCGCACCATTCCCGAACCGGCCTTGGTCACCAGCAGTGCGAACAGCACCGTCACCGTCGACGTCGTCGGGTACGAAGACGTCTGGCTGCCGGTGATCGGGTATCCGGCCACCGTGGACTTCGACGACGCGGGCAGCCAGGAGGAGGCCGAGACCCTGCGCTACAACGCCGACAGCGGCACCGCCGTGCTCACCACCGGTGTCGAACCCGGTTATGAGTACACGGTGAACGCCATGCTGCAGCAGACCTACCGGGATGAGGACCTCCAGGACGTGCCCGTCGCCGACGTCACCCAGCCTGCGGTCGAGAACATCCCCGACGTCGTCGTGGCCAAGGCCATCGAGTACGCCGGCACGGCCGACACTCCCATCGACAGTCTCCGGGCGATCGAACAGGCGCTCAAGACCAAGGGGTTCCTCAGCCACGGCCTGGCCTCTGACGGCATCCCGTCCAGGGCCGGCCACGGCGCCGACCGTATCAACGAACTGTTCACCCGCACCCAGATGGTGGGCGATGAGGAACAGTACGCCGCCGCGATGGCCCTGATGGCCCGCAGCCTGGATTACCCGGCCCGCGTGGTGATGGGCTTCGCGCCCGATGTGCCCGAGGACGCCGGCACAGTAGAGATCACCGGAACCGACGTGACGGCCTGGGTGGAAGTGGCCTTCGAAGGCGTCGGCTGGGTCGCGTTCTACCCCACCCCTGACCAGACTGACGTTCCGCAGGACCAGACCCCCAAGCCCAAGACCGAGCCCCAGCCGCAGGTGCGTCAGCCCCCGCGCATGGACAACGAAGCCGACGACCTGCTGACCGCCGTCGAAATCGACGACACCAAGGACGAGGACAAGGACAAGGACTTCGAGTTGCCCGGCTGGGCCTGGATCGTGATCGGTTCGATCGGCATCCCGCTGATACTGATAGGTGTCCCGTTCCTCGTCATCGCCGCGCTGAAGTCCCGCCGCCGCCGCAATCGCCGAACCAAGGGGACCGGCGATGAACGCGCCGCCGGAGCCTGGTCCGAGCTGGCGGACGGCTTTTCCGAGCTTGGTTTCGAGGTGCCACGCGCGTCGAGCCGTCGTCAGGTGGCCGTCAGCCTGGAAGCGCAGTTGGCCGCCCAGCTGCTCAGCCCCGACGGCACCGGGGAGATCGTCGACGCCGCGGAGTTCGTGGCGCCGCACCGGCTGGTGCCGGTAGCAGCTTCCGTCGACAGCGCCGTGTTCGGCGGCGAGCAGGTCAGCGACGAGGTCGTGGAGAGCAATTGGACGGCGGCACTGGCCTCCCTCGCCACCGCGGGGGAGTCCGCCGGGCGCCTGCGCCGGATTCTCGCCAGGTTCAGGCTCCGCGCCAAGCGGGACTGGAGCCAGGTGAACCTGCGCGGCAGCCGTGGCCCCGGCACGGGCCGAAGGTAGAGTTGCACCGTGGAAAATCCGGACTTCATAGTTCCCCCGCCGGGGATGTTTCGCTCGAAAGACGCTGAGGCTGACGCCGAGGTCGACGAGGAATCAACGGCGCGGGTGCCGCACAAGAACCTGATCGGCGCCATCCCGCCGGCGCCAGGGGGTGGCGCTCCGGCGGTCGCCGACAATGCGGCGCCGCCGACCGGCCCGCCGATGCCCACGGTGGGAGCCGCCCCGCTGGCCGGGGCCCCCGCGGTCGCGCCGCCGGGGGCAGCGCCGGTGCTGTCCATCCCCGCGTTTGTTCCCACATTCCCCGGCTCGCCGCCGCCGCGCACTCCGCTGCCTGCGGTCGCTCCGCAGCGCGCGGCTGCCTCGCAGGCCGCATCCGTCTGGCAGCTCACCCTTGCCGACGGCCAGACCATCCCGGTGACGGGTTCGCTCGTGCTGGGCCGCGACCCGGCCCCGGTCACCCGCCGGGCCGCGACGATGGTCAGCGTGATCGACCCGGCCCGGTCGGTGTCGAAGTCGCACGCCCTCGTCGAGCTGGTCGACGGGGAGCTGTGGGTCACCGACCTGCACTCCACCAACGGCGTCACTGTCGGCGACGTGCACGGCGAACGCACTCCCGTGAATCCGGGCGTCCGCACCGCGATGGGCGCCGGCGTCAGCCTCTCCCTCGGTGAATTCGTCGTGCAGGTGTCGCGGCCCGACGCCTAGGGCTGTCCGGCTGTGCTGTCCGTGCTCGAGCCGGTTCCGCCAGGGCCTGTGCTCGAAAGCGGCGGCGTCTTGGGCAGCCGCAGTGCAGCAGCGAAGCCGAGCAGTCCGGCGAGGGCCAGGCCGGCGTAGACCACGGTGAGCGCCGTCTGCCGGGCCTCGGCGTTGATCTCGATGATCTCGGCCTGTTGGTCGGCGGGCAGCTCCGCGACGGCGTTGCCGAGCTGCGCGTCGCTGATGATCTGAGCCTTTTCGGTGACCGCGGTGTCCAACTGGGACTGTTCGGAGGAGGAGAAGACCGGACTCTCGTCGATCAGGCTTGTCGCCGTCAGGACGAACACCGACAGGATGAGCGCCCCGGCCAGGGATGTGCCCAGAGATGCGCCGATGTTCTGGGAGGTGTTGATGACCCCGGACGTTTCGTTGGAACGCTGCGGTTTCACCGACGACATGATCAGGTTCTGATTCTGGGAAGCGATGGTGCCCGCACCGAAACCGACCAGCGCCAGCCCCAGGATGAATTCGGTGCCGCTCGTCGCATCCCTGGCCAGCACCCCCATGGCCGCCGCGCCGAGCACGATGATGGCGAAGCCGGCGAGGATCACCGAGCGCGGCGCGAACCGGCGGCTGAACACCCGCCCGCTCACCGCCGCCGACAGGAGGACGGCCAGGGACAACGGCAGCAGGGTGAGCCCGCTCTGGATCGCCGAGTAATTCAGTTCCATCTGCACGTAGAGGGAGAGTGCGAAGATCGCGCCGGTCAGCACGAGGTACTGAAGCAGCTGCACGGCCGACCCCGACGAGACGGCCCGGATGCCGAAAAGGTTCAGGTCCAGGAGCGTGTCGTGGTGGTGGCGATCCCGGCTTCGTTCCACCAAGACGAAGACGAGGAGGAACACCAGGCCGATCGACACGAGGATGACCGTCGGTGAGATCTGGCCGGCGGTGAGCACGACCTGACCGAAGATCTCAACGTCAACGCGACTGATGAAAAGGCCGTAGGCCGAGGCCATCACGATGCCCAGAACCGCCGTGATGAGTCCGGCGGAGCTGAGGATGAACCCCGGCCAGTCGAAGCGGGGTTTCCGGCCCAGGAAGGGCGCATCCTTGATGATTTTCAGCTGGGTGAAGATGAACAGCGCCACGAGCAGTTCGCTGGCGAAGGCCAACCGCCAGGAGAGGTACGACGTGAACAGGCCCCCGATGATCGGGCCGATCCCCGCGGCGATCCCCGCGATGGCGGCGAAGCCGGCGTAGGCCTTCGCCCGGGCGGGGCCGGCGGCGAAGTTCGACACGATCAGCGACATCATGGCCGGGAGCATCATGGCCGCGCCCAGCCCCTCGAGGAATGACCAGCCCAGGATGAACACGGTCAGCGTGGGGGAGAGCGCGGTGATGGTCGTGCCGACCGAGTACACGCTGAGGCCGATCACGAAGGCGCGCTTGCGGCCGATGATGTCGCCCACCTTGGCGCCGGCGATCATGAAGGCGGCCATCACCAGGGTGTACAGCGTGATGGCGTTCTGGATGCCGGTGACCGTCGTGTCAAAATCCTCCACGAGGGTCGACAGCGACACGTTCATGAACGTGGAGTCGACGACGATGATGAACTGGGCCAGCAGGATCACGATGAGCACCCTGCCAGTGGTCTTCGGAGCGGTCACGGTCGTCATGCGCACACCATACGTCGACCGTCCCCCCACGGCCATGGCCCGCCGACATCCGCGAACCGTGAGAAGCCCACCAGGATGCGCGATTTTTAGGGGCACAGCTCACAGTTCGCGGACTTTAAAGCGCGTGTTAGCCTGAGGTGTGCTGCAACGTCGACTTCTTCTTCTGTGCCGCGACGAGTCTCGTATCTAACAGGCCCACTCGTCGCGGAGTTTGTCGTTGGCTGACCACCGTTCCCGAGGAAGACGCACGAACATGACTAACGCAGTGATCACCGATCCACCCACGCCGGACATCCGCCCCCGCACGCTGGCCGAGAAGGTGTGGGACAAACACCTGGTAGCCAAGGGCGAGAACGGCACCCCGGACCTCATCTACATCGACCTGCACCTCGTGCACGAGGTCACCAGCCCCCAGGCCTTCGACGGCCTGCGCCTGGCCGGTCGCCCGGTTCGCCGGCCCGACCTGACGATCGCGACCGAGGACCACAACACGCCGACCCTGGCGATCGACCGGCCCATCGCCGATCTCACCAGCCGCACCCAGATCGAAACACTTCGCCGCAACTGCGCCGAGTTCGGCATCCGCCTGCACTCCCTGGGCGATATCGAACAGGGCATCGTGCACGTCGTCGGCCCGCAGCTGGGCCTGACCCAGCCGGGCATCACGGTCGTCTGCGGCGACTCGCACACCTCCACCCACGGGGCCTTCGGCGCCATGGCGCTGGGCATCGGCACCAGCGAGGTGGAGCACGTCATGGCCACCCAGACGCTGCCGCTCAAGCCGTTCAAGACCATGGCCATCACCGTCGACGGCACCCTGCGTCCCGGCGTCACCGCCAAGGACATCATCCTCGCCGTGATCGCCAGGATCGGCACCGGCGGCGGCCAGGGCTACGTGCTCGAATACCGTGGCAGCGCCATCCGCGCGCTCTCCATGGAGGGCCGCATGACGATCTGCAACATGTCGATCGAGGCCGGCGCCCGTGCCGGTATGGTCGCGCCGGACGCCACCACCTACGCCTACCTCAAGGGCCGCGCCCACGCGCCGGCCGGCACCGATTGGGACGACGCCGTCGCGTACTGGGACACGCTGGCCACCGACGAGGGCGCCACCTTCGACGCCGAGGTGATCCTCGACGCCGACACCCTCGAACCGTTCGTGACCTGGGGCACCAACCCCGGCCAGGGCGTCTCGCTCAGCGACACCGTGCCCAACCCCGCCGAGATCGCCGACGCCAACGAGCGCAGCGCCGCCGAACGCGCCCTCGAATACATGGACCTGGCCGCCGGTACCGCGATGAAGGACATCCGCGTCGACACCGTGTTCCTCGGCTCCTGCACCAACAGCCGGGTCGAAGACTTGCGCGCCGCCGCCGAGATCATCAAGGGCAAGTCCATTGCCGACGGCGTGCGGATGCTCGTGGTGCCCGGGTCCGCCCGCGTGCGGATCGAGGCCGAAGCCGAAGGCCTCGACCAGATCTTCCTCGCGTTCGGCGCCGAATGGCGTTTCGCCGGCTGCTCGATGTGCCTGGGCATGAACCCGGACCAGCTGGCTCCGGGGGAGCGCTGCGCCTCCACCAGCAACCGCAACTTCGAAGGACGGCAGGGCAAGGGCGGACGCACCCACCTGGTCTCCCCGCTGGTGGCCGCAGCCACCGCCATCCGCGGCACCCTCTCAAGCCCGTGGGACCTCGTCCAGGACGGCACGCTCGGCCACGAGGCCGTTCCCGCCTTTTTCGTCCCCGCCAGCGTCTAGGAGCAGTCGTCATGCAGAAATTCACCACCGTCACCGGTGTCGCCGTTCCCATGCGCCGCTCGAACGTCGACACCGACCAGATCATCCCCGCAGTGTTCCTCAAGCGCGTCACCAAGACCGGATTCGAAGACGCCCTCTTCTACGGTTGGCGGCAGGATCCTGAGTTCATTCTCAACCAACCGGCCTACCAGAGCCCCAAGGTCCTGGTAGTCGGCGCCGACTTCGGCACCGGATCTTCGCGTGAACACGCTGTCTGGGCGCTGCGCGATTTCGGCTTCGATGTGGTGCTGAGCCCCCGATTCGGCGACATTTTCCGGGGCAACTCGGGCAAGCAGGGTCTACTGGCCGGTCAGATCAGTGAGGACGACGCCGAGACACTCTGGGGGATACTCGAGGCGAACCCCGGAATAGAACTGACCGTGGATCTGGTTGCCTCTACTGCCAGTGTCGGCGACCTCACAGTCTCATTCGAGGTCGACGAATACACTAGATGGCGACTGCTGGAAGGCCTGGACGACATCGGCCTGACCCTGCGCGACGAAGCGCGAATCGCAGAATTCGAATCCCACCGGGAGCCCTGGCGCCCCCGCACTCTCCCCGCAAGGCAGGTAAATTTGTGATCATCGTCGGCGAAAACAATCAGGTCCGCGAAAACGTTCAAGAGAATGCAGAGCGCGGAAACGCGCAGAGTCACGGAGCCAATGTAGGCCTGGTCGGCGACAAGATCACCATCCGCGGCGGCCGCCCCCTGGTCGGTCGCATCGAGGTCAAGGGTGCCAAGAACCTGGTCACCAAGGCCATGGTTGCCGCACTCCTCGGCGAAACCCCGAGCATCCTGCGTGACGTGCCGAACATCAGCGACGTACGCATCGTGCGCGGCCTGCTCGAGGCCCACGGCGTCAAGGTGACCGAGGGCGACGAGCCCGGCAGCCTGCAGCTGGACCCGGTGGACGTGGAGAGCGCGCACTACGCCGACATCGACGCCCACGCCGGCTCCTCCCGCATCCCGATCCTGTTCTGCGGCCCGCTGCTGCACCGCCTCGGCGAAGCTTTCATCCCCGACCTCGGCGGCTGCCGCATCGGCGACCGCCCCATCGACTACCACCTTGAGGTGCTGCGCAAGTTCGGCGCCGTCGTCGAGAAGCAGGAGAGCGGCATCCGCATGTCGGCGCCGAACGGCCTCAAGGGCACCAAGGTGGAGTTGCCGTACCCGAGCGTGGGCGCCACCGAGCAGGTGCTGCTGACCGCCGTGCGTGCTGAGGGCATCACCGAGCTCAAGAACGCCGCGATCGAGCCCGAGATCATGGACCTCATCAACATCCTGCAGAAGATGGGCGCCATCATCACGGTCGACACCGACCGGGTCATCCGCATCGAGGGTGTCGACAGCCTGCAGGGCTACCAGCACCGCGCCCTGTTCGACCGCAACGAGGCCGCCAGCTGGGCCGCGGCCGCGCTGGCCACCGACGGTGACATCTTCGTCGGCGGCGCCAAGCAGGCCGAGATGCTCACCTTCCTCAACGTCTTCCGCAAGGTCGGCGGCGCGTTCGACATCCACGACGACGGCATCCGTTTCTACCACCCGGGCGGCGACCTCAAGCCCGTCATCATCGAGACGGATGTTCACCCCGGCTTCATGACCGACTGGCAGCAGCCGCTCGTGATTGCGCTCACCCACGCCCACGGCGTGTCGATCGTGCACGAAACCGTCTACGAGCAGCGCTTCGGCTTCGTCGACGCCCTGGTCGAGATGGGCGCCACCATCCAGATCCACCGCGAGTGCCTCGGCGGGCACCCGTGCCGCTTCGGTCAGCGCAACTTCAACCACTCCGCCGTCATCGCCGGCCCGACCAAGCTGGTCGGCGCCGACATCGAGGTACCCGACCTGCGCGGTGGCTTCAGCCACCTCATCGCGGCCCTCACGGCCGAGGGAACCTCCACCGTGAGCAACGTGGGAATCATCAGCCGCGGGTACGAGAACTTCATCACCAAGCTGCGTCTGTTGGGGGCTGACTTCGATCTCGAAGGATAATGGCACCGTGCCAGATACAGACGTGCCAGATTCCAACGCGCCAGATTCCCCGTCGTTACCGGTGACGAAGTCCGGCCGGGTGCGCTCCGAGAAGAGCAAACCCTCGATTTTCTGGCTGCTTGCCGTGCTCGTGCTGCCGCCGATGAACCTGGCCGCGCGCTACAAGATCACCGACGGCCACAAGTTCCCCCGTGAGGGCGCGTTCGTTCTCTCGCCCAACCACTACAGCGAGATCGATCCGATCGTGATGGGCATGGTCAGCTGGAAGCTCGGCCGGCTGCCGCGGTTCCTGGCCAAGGCGTCGCTCTTCAAGCTGCCCGTTGCCGGCTGGCTGCTGAAGAAGTCCGGGCAGATTCCGGTGCAGCGTGGCGGTTCGGTGCGCGGCAGCGAGCCCGTCAAGGCCGCCCGTCGGCTCGTCGAACGCGGCCAGATGGTGGTCGTGTACCCGGAGGGGTCCCTCACCCGCGATCCGGGCATGTGGCCCATGCGCGGCAAGAGCGGCGCCGTGCGGATCGCCCTGGAGCAGGGCATCCCCATCGTGCCGGCGGCGCACTGGGGCACCCAGCAGCTCATGGAGCGGTACTCCAAGAAGCTGCACCTGTTCCCGCGCAAGACCATCCTGGTCAAGATCGGCGACCCGCTCGACCTGGCCGAGTTCCGCGGCCGCAACCTCGACACGGCGACGCTGAACGAGGCGACCGCCGTGGTGATGGACGCCATCACCGCCCTGCTCGAGGACCTCCGCAACGAGACCGCACCGGCCAAGCGCTGGAACCCCTCTGAGCACGATCAGAAAGAGACCGGCCGTTTTGAAGCCTAAAGTCCAGCCAGGCACCCGCGTTGCCGTTCTCGGCGCCGGAAGCTGGGGCACCACGTTCGCGAAAATCCTCACCGACGGCGGAGCGGATGTGGTGCTCTGGGCCCGCCGCCCCGAGCTGGCGAAGGAGATCACCGAGGGCCGCCGCAACAGCGACTACCTGCCCGGCATCAACCTGCCCGTGGGCCTCCGCGCCACGTCCAGGCTCGATCTGGCCCTCGCCGGCGCCGATCAGGTCTTCGTCTCCGTGCCCAGCCAGTCCCTGCGCGAGAACCTCATCCAGGCCGAACCGTTCCTGGCGCCCAACGCCATCATCGTGTCGCTGATGAAGGGCGTCGAACGCTCCTCGGGTCTGCGGATGAGCGAGATCATCGAGCAGGTCCTGCCGATCGACCCGGCCCGCATCGCCGCGATCTCCGGGCCCAACCTCGCCCTGGAGATCGCCAAGGAGCAGCCCACGGCCGCCGTGGTGTCCTCGTCGAACCTGGATACCGCGCACGCCGTGGCCCTGTTGGCCACCACGAAGTACTTCAGGTCGTACGTGAACACCGACGTCATCGGCACCGAGTTCGGCGGCGTGCTCAAGAACCTCATCGCCGTGGCGATCGGCATCGTGGACGGCGTCGGCTACGGCGAGAACACCAAGGCGTCGATCATCACCCGCGGGCTCGTGGAGATGACCGACTTCGCCGTGGCCTACGGCGCCCAGCCGGAGACCCTCGCGGGTCTGGCGGGCCTCGGCGACCTCATCGCGACCTGCCAGTCCCCGCTGTCCCGCAACAACACCGCCGGCCGGCTGCTCGGCCAGGGCTACAGCTACAACGACGTCATCGCGCAGATGCAGCAGACCACAGAGGGACTCGCATCCGTGAGCCCGATCCTCGAGTTGGCGCGTGCCAAGGGTGTCGACATGCCCATCGTCGAACAGGTGCGCCAGGTGCTGGCGGGTACGCTGAAGCCGCGGGATATTGCGCCGCACCTCACGACTGACTCCGGCGCACCGCAGGGTGAAAGGACCATTGATGACGGACAAGCTCACGGTAGCGCTGCTGTTTGGGGGGCGTTCAAGCGAACATTCGATCAGCTGCGCCACAGCGGGCGGGGTACTGGCCGCAATTGACCGGGACCGCTACACGGTCATCCCGGTAGGCATCACCCGCGACGGCACCTTCGTGCTCGAAGACGACGATCCGACCAAGTTCGCGCTGACCGCCGCCGCCCTGCCCGAGGTCACCGACAACGGGACCCGGGTGCTCTGGCCCGACAGTGCGCGTAGCCGCGAACTCATCGTCGTGGACGACTCCGGCCGCCGGAGCCTCGGCCCGATCGACCTGGTGTTCCCGATCCTGCACGGACCATACGGCGAAGACGGCACCGTACAGGGGATGCTCGAACTCGTCGACCTGCCGTTCGTCGGCTCCGGTGTGCTCGCGTCAGCGTTGGGCATGGACAAGCACTTCACCAAGACCGTTCTGCAGCACTCGGGGCTGGCCGTGGCCCCCTGGCGAACCATCACCGCGGACGACTGGGCCGACGCGCCGGGGTCGGCTTACGCCGCCCTGGAGGAGCTGGGCCTGCCCGCCTTCGTGAAGCCGGCCAGAGCCGGCTCCAGCGTCGGCGTGAGCCGGGTCGCCAACTCCGACCAGCTGGCCGAGGCGATGGCCGTGGCGCTGGCCGAGGACGACAAGGTGCTCATCGAGGCGGGCCTGGTGGGCCGCGAGCTCGAGGTCGCCGTGCTGCAGGGGCGCCCCGGCGAACCGGCGCATGCCTCCGTTGCCGGTGAGGTCGTCGTCACCGGCCGCGACTTCTACGACTTCGCCGCCAAGTACCTCGACGCTGCGGGCATCGAACTGCTCTGCCCGGCGGACCTCGCCCCGGCGGACCTGGCCGAGATGCAGGACATCGCGGTGCGGGCGTTCGAGGCCATCGACGCCGGCGGCCTGGCCAGGGTGGACTTCTTCCTCACCGCCGACGGCTGGGTGATCAACGAGATCAACACCATGCCGGGCTTCACCCCCATCTCGATGTTCCCCAGCTGCTGGCTGGCCAGCGGGTACACCTACCCGCAGCTGATCGACGAACTCATCGAGGTGGCCCTGGCCCGGGCAGCGCACAAGCGCCGCCGCACCTCCGCCGTCGTCACCGAGTAACGCAGACGCCGCCACCACTTGCCGTGAAACGCCCCCTTCAGCTGCCCTGAAGGGGGTATTTCCGGCAACTCGATGAGGGGCGCGCGGGCCCGGGCACGGCATCCGCGGCCTCCGCGCGGCGGAGCCCGCCTTAGGGCGCGGGCGTCTCGCTGGGCAGGGTCACGTCGTCGGCGCTGAGGCACTGCTTCGAGGCGGGAACGTTCGCGACGGCCGCGGCGAGGTCGACCAGGGTTGTCGATCCGCTGACCAGCTCGGAGTCGAGGTAGACCTCCGTGGCCGGTTCACGCCCATACGTGGTGTACCGGTACATGGGCGCCTCGCTGTCATCCTCGATCCAGTCGACTCCGTTGATGCTCACGCACGGCAACGTGGTGGGTCCGGGCACCTCGACGCCGCAGGTGAGCAGCACCGCGCTGGGGTCACCCCAGGCGCCGGTGGCCTGAGCGTTCGTCTCCCGTTCGGGCTGGTCGGCCACGGTCGTCGGCAGGCGCACGATGATGTCGGCGCAGGCGGGGTTCTCCGCATCCGCTGCCGGCTGCATCGGAACCGCGGCGGCACACCCTGTGAGCACAACGGCGGAGGCCGCGAGCAGCAGCGCTGTCGCGGCGCGGACACCGGTGCTGTGGCGGAGCCGGCGAGAGAGGGTGAACTGGAGAGTCATCACATTCAGGTTACCGTTTGAAGCATGACCAATGCTCCCGACCAGACCCTGGCCGACCTCAGCGAGGGCGAGGTGCTCGCCCGCATCTTCCCGCGGCTGCCGCACGCCGACACCGAGTTGCTCGGACCCGGTGACGACGCCGCCGTGCTCTCCGCGGCCGACGGCCGGTTCGTCGTCACCTGCGACATGATGATCCAGGGCCCGGACTTCAGGCTGGCCTGGTCGACGCCGCACGACCTGGGCTGGAAGGCCGCCGCCACGAACCTGTCCGATGTCGCCGCGATGGGCGCCAGGCCAACAGCGCTCGTGGTGGCCATCGCCGCTCCGCCGTCCACACCGATCTCGGTCATCCTCGGCATCGCCGACGGGTTGCGCGACGGCTGTGAAGCGTTGGCTCCGGGCTGCGGGGTCGTGGGCGGTGACCTGTCCGCCTCCGACGCCCTCACTCTCTCGATCACGGCCTTCGGCGACCTCGAGGGTCGGGCGCCCGTGCTGCGTTCCGGTGCCCGGCCGGGGGACATCGTTGCCCACGCTGGACGTCTGGGTGACGCCGGCATCGGCCTCGGGCTGCTGTTCCGCTTCGGGGTGGACGCCGACGGAGTGCCGAGCCGCCCGGCCGCCGATGCCCTCAAGCTGCGCGAGCCCCGGTTCGTCGAGGCGCAACTGGCGCCGGTACCGCCGATCCGGTTGGGCGCTGTCGCGGCGGCCGCCGGAGCGACGGCCATGCTCGACGTGTCCGACGGGCTGGCCATCGATGCGGGCCGGCTCGCGCGGGCCAGTGGCGTCGGCGTCGATTTTGATTCAGCGGCGCTCGGGGACCAGCGGGAGCTGGCCCTGGGCGGGGGAGAGGACCACGGCCTGCTGGCCACCTTCCCGCCCACCGCGGAGCTCCCCGCCGGATTCCGGCGCCTCGGCACCGTCACCGGCGAGTCCGGGATCGTGCTCGTGGACGGTGAGCCGCACACCCAGGGCGGTTGGGACCCGTACCGCGGCTGGGACGGCGCCACCACCTGAGGCACCCTCCCCAACGATGAGCCGGCTCAGGCGGGCGTGACCAGGGCGCGGGCGATCTCCCTCGCCCAGGCCTCGATCTCCGGCCAGTTGCGGAAGTCGCCGGCCGGGATCTTCTCGGCCGCGCCGGGGAACTTGCGAATCACCCGGTGCCCCAGGCTGAGCGCATCCGGATCGATGGCTCCGTAGAACACCCGGTGACCGACCGGCCGCACGGTGTTGGTGAAATCGGCGATCTCCGCGGGCACGGTGCTCTCCCGCACATCGGTGCCGTCGGCATCCGTGGTGGCCGATCCGAGCGGGCCGCTGCTGAACAGCCAGATCCGGTGTTCGAGAAGGGTGGGCTGGTAGCGGCGCACGAAGGTCGTCGCATCCTTGAGCCAGTGACCCATGTACACGGCGCTGCCCACCACGAAGGCGTCGAATCCCGCCACATCCTCCGCGTGCGGGGGCTGTGCGGCATCGTAGACGCGGGCGTCCAGGCCGGCGAGGCCGAGTTCGGCGCCGATCCGTTCGGCGATGCCCAGGGTGGTGCCGTACTGGCTGGCACAAACAACCGCTACACGCACAGCGTCGACCTTTCGAATGCGGTGGACGACGGTGCCCACACATCAACCGTAGGCGCAAAAATCCGTTCTGACCAGCCCTCTTCAGGGGTTTCCTACACCGGGCCGGCCACCCCGGCGTACCAGAGGGTGGTGTCGCCGTAGTTCTTGCGGCGTTCCACGACGAGGCCGGGTCCCCAGGTGGGTTCCGGCGACCGGGACGAGCGTTCCACCACCACGAGGGCGTCCGGGTCCAGCAGTGGCGCCAGGGCGGCGAGGTTCGCGGCCAGCTCGGCGTCCGGGAGGTCGTACGGCGGGTCGAGGAAGACCAGGTCGAAGCCGTCGGGGGTGCCGGCCAGGAAGGATTGCACGGCCTGGCTGGACACCGAGATAGCGAGGTTTGCGCCCTTCGGGGCGGCCTTCTGCACTGCGGCGGCGTTCTTGCGGCAGGTCTGGCTGGCCGCGAAGCCGTTCTCGACGAGGGTGACGACCCTGGCGCCGCGGCTGGCGGCCTCGAGGCCGAGTGCGCCGGAACCGGCGTACAGGTCGAGCACCCTGTAGTCACGGATGGCGTCGCGGGCGTCGAGTGCCGAGAACAGTGCCTCGCGCACCTGGTCGCTGGTGGGCCTGGTGCCCTTGGCCGGCACGGTGAGGGTGAGGGAGCCGGCGAACCCGGCGACAATTCGCGTCATTTGTCTTCGAGCCTAGCCTTCGCGCGCCATCCACAGTCTGCAGCGTCGGTGCCCGGCGTCGGTGCTGACGTTTAGCATCGGAGTATGACCGGTTCGGATGCCGCCACCTCGCACGAGGACCCCGCCGACGACCCCGGGGCGCTCACCCTCGATTCGGCCCTTCGGGGCGTTCTCGGCCAGGGCCAGGCGACCCTGCTGGACAAGGCCTTCGGCATGGCGACGGTGGGCGACCTGCTCAGCCACTATCCGCGCCGATACGCCCGGCGCGGCGAACTCACCACGCTGGCGGCGTTGCCGCTGGACGAGGCCGTGACAGTGCTGGCCGAAGTGCTGTCCGTGACGGTGAAGAGCCCCGGCAGCCGGCAGCCGGGCAAAAAGTCACCGCACCGGACGGAGGTCATCATCTCCGACGGGCGCGGCATGCTCTCGCTGACCTTCTTCAACCAGCCCTGGTTGTCCAGGACCCTGCGCCCCGGCATACGGGCGATGTTCTCCGGCAAGGTCACGATTTTCAACAAGACCCGTCAGCTCGCCCATCCCGACTACGAGATCGTGCCGGGCAGCGACGACCCCATGGACGCCACGATCTCGCCGGAGGATGCCGCAGAGGCCCGCCTGTGGGCCGACCGGCCGATCCCGATCTACGGTGCGACGGCTGCTGTGACGAGCTGGCAGATCGCCAAGCTGATCGTGAAGGTCCTCGAGAGGCTCGGCCCGGTCGAGGACCCGATCCCCGAGCGGATGCACCGCGAACGCGGCCTGCTCGAGCACCGGGACGCGCTGCTGCGCATCCACCGCCCCACCACCGACGACGACTGGAACGAGGCCAGGGAGACGCTCCGCTTCACCGAGGCGTTCGTGCTGCAGTGCGTGCTGGTGCAGCAGCACACCGAGCACCGGGCCCTGCGGACCCGGTCGCGGCAGCCGGTCCCCGGCGGTTACCTCGAGCGGTTCGACGCGACGCTGCCGTTCGCCCTCACCGTCGACCAGGAGATCACCGGCGCCGAGATCCTGCGAGACATTGCTCTGACCGCCCCGATGAACCGGCTGGTGCAGGGCGAGGTCGGCTCCGGCAAGACCGTCGTGGCCCTGCGCGCCATGCTCGCGGTGGCGGACTCCGGCGGCCAGGCGGCGTTGCTGGCCCCCACCGAGGTGCTGGCCGGGCAACACCTGCGCTCGATAGCCCGCATCCTGGGCCCCGACCTCACCGCCGAACTGATGCCCACCCTGCTCACCGGGCAGCTCCCCGTCGCCGAACGGCGGAAGGCACTGCTGCGCACGGTGTCCGGCCAGGCCCGCATCGTGATCGGCACACACGCCCTGCTCAGTGACACCGTCGGGTTCTTCGACCTCGGCCTGGTCGTCATCGACGAACAGCACCGTTTCGGCGTCGACCAGCGCGAGGCCCTGCGACAGAAGGCCGAACTGCCGCCGCACGTTCTGGTGCTCACCGCCACGCCCATTCCGCGCACCATCGCGATGACGGTGTTCGGTGACCTCGACGTGAGCACCATCGCCGTGCTCCCGTCCGGACGCCCGGGGATCGAGAGCTTCGTGGTTCCCCTCGACGAAAAACCGGCCTGGGTGGTGCGGGTGTGGCAGCGGGTGTCCGAGGAGCTCGCGCTAGGCCGCCAGTGTTTCGTGGTGTGCCCGGCGATCGCGCCGAAGAAGCTCGAACAGGGCGAGGAGATCGACTTCGACGCCACCCCGATGACCACCGTCGAAGAGCTCAACGCCGAGCTGCACCGGCATCCGCTGCTGCGGGATGCCCGGATCGAACCGCTGCACGGCGCCATGACCGCCGACGAGAAGGACGACACCATGCGGGCCTTCGCGGCCGGTGACATCCAGGTGCTCGTGGCCACCACCGTCATCGAGGTCGGCGTCGACGTGCCCAACGCCTCGGTGATGGTCGTGATGGATGCCCACCGCTTCGGCGTGTCCCAGCTGCACCAGTTGCGCGGCCGGGTGGGCCGCGGCGGCGTGCCCGGGCTGTGCCTGCTTGTGACAGCGGCGCCGTCGGGGTCCCCGGCCCGGGACCGCATCGAGGCCGTCGCGAACACCCTCGACGGGTTCGTCCTGGCGCAGGTCGACCTCGAGCAACGGCAGGAGGGCGATGTGCTCGGCCGCTTCCAGTCCGGCGGCCAGTCGTCGCTGCGCCTGCTCCGCGTGGCGACCGACGGCGACATCATCGCCGACGCCAGGACCGCCGCCCGCGAACTCATCGGCGGGGACCCGGAGATGCGCACCATGCCGGCGTTGCGGGCGGCCGTGCGCCGCCGGCTCGACGACTCGGAGCGCGCCGCGCTCTCCAAAGGCTGAACGGGTCACCGTCAGCGTCTGAACGTCTGGGAAATCCGGCCGGACCGGGCAGCGGGCGCTGCAAGCTGGCGCTAGGGTGAACCGTATGCGCAGGATCGCCGTCGTACCTGGTTCATTCGACCCCGTCACACTGGGGCACCTCGATGTGATCCAACGAGCGGCGGGACTGTACGACGAGCTGCACGTTCTTGTGGTGCACAACCCGGCCAAGTCGGCGCTTCTGCCGATCACCCAGCGGGTCTCCCTCATCGAGCGGGCGATCATCGAGGCCGAACTCCCGGGAAACATCATCGTCAGCTCCTGGAGCATGGGCCTGCTCGTCGACTATTGCGTCGACGTGGGCGCCAGCGTGCTGGTCAAGGGCATCCGCTCTCAGATCGATGTGGCCTACGAGACCCCGATGGCCATCGTGAATCGCAACCTCGCGGGCGTCGAAACCATCTTCATGCTGCCGGACCCCGCTCACGCCCACGTGTCCAGCTCCCTGGTGCGTCAGGTTGCCGCCCTCGGCGGTGACATCGCCCCGTATGTGCCGCCCGCCGTCGCGGCCTTTCTGAATCGACCGCTCGCATGAACGCATTTCCGGGACGTTGGGTCTCGGAGTCGGCCGTGGCCGGCACGACCACCGTCGGTGCGGCATCCCGCAGCGCCATCGACGGGGACGGTGAAACCGACGTGGCTCTCGCCGACGTGCAGGGAGCCGCCCTCGCGATCATGCGCAACGTCGAGTCCGTCATCGACGGCAAGCATTCGGCCGTGCAGATCGCGCTCACGGTGCTCCTCGCCGAGGGACACCTCCTCATCGAGGACGTGCCCGGAGTGGGCAAGACCATGCTCGCCAAAGCGCTCGCCAAGTCCGTGGACTGCAGCGTCAGCCGCATCCAGTTCACGCCGGACCTGCTGCCCTCGGATGTGACGGGGGTGTCGATCTACAACCAGTCCGAGCGGCGGTTCGAGTTCAAGCCCGGCGCCATCTTCGCGAACATCGTGATCGGCGACGAGATCAACCGGGCCAGTCCCAAGACCCAATCCGCGCTGCTGGAGTGCATGGAGGAACGCCAGGTCACCGTCGACGGACACAGCTATCCGCTGGCGCGCCCGTTCGCCGTCGTCGCCACCCAGAACCCCATCGAGATGGAGGGCACCTACGCCCTCCCCGAGGCCCAGCGCGACCGTTTCATGGCGCGCATCTCGATGGGATACCCCGACCCGGCCTCCGAACTCTCGATGCTCGACTCCCGCGACCTGACCAGCCCGCTGGCCAGGATCGACGCCGTGGTCACCGGCCCCCAGCTGCGGGGCATGATGTCGGCCGCACGTAGCGTGTTCGCCTCCGGGGCGGTCAAGGAGTACGCCGTCGCCGTGGTGCGGGCCACCCGGGACGACCGCGACCTGCGGTTGGGGGCGAGCCCGCGGGCTACCCTGCAACTGATCAGGGCCGCGAAGGCCCAGGCGGCTCTGCACGGCAGGGAGTATGTGCTTCCCGACGACATCGACTCGCTAGCCGTCGCCGTGCTCGGGCACCGTTTGGTGCCCACCACCCGGGCACTGGGCCATCGATCGCAGGACAGCGCCCTGCTCATCGAGGAGACGATCAGGCGCATCCTCGCGGCCACGCCCGTGCCGACGGGGTCGCAGGGCCGCCTGTAGCGGGCGGCACACTATCGGAGTCATCATGGGCCATAGATGCAGGTGGACGTGACGCAGATGAGCAAGACGCAGAGGGGCTTGACCCCGACGGACCTGACCAGGCGACGCGGCCGGGCCCGCCGACTGGTTCGCCCCACAGCGCGCGGGGCCGTTTTCCTGGGCGTCGGGGCGGTGCTGTTCGCGGTCGCCTGGGCCTACGACGAACGCGACCTCCTGTTCGTGGCCGGGGTGCTGCTTCTGGTCCCGACAGTGGCCCTCGGCTTCGTCCTCGTCCATCCGGTGCGCGTGTCCGTCACCCGCACGTTCAGGCCCGGCACCGTGACAGCGGGGTCCAGCGCCACCGTGACGATCCAGATCCGCAATCTCGCCCCAACGCCCTTGCTCGGCCTGCGCTGGCGCGACACGGCGGTCAAGGGCGTCACCGTGCCGCCGAGCCAGCCGCTGCGGTCCCTCGCACCGGCGCGAGCCGGGCGCTCGAGCGCCGCAGACACCGCGGTGGTGAGCTATCAGCTGCATCCATCCCGGCGGGGGGTGTATCCGATCGGACCGCTGATGCTCGGCCGGTCGGACCCCTTCGGACTCGCCTACAGCGAGTGGCCGATCGGCGCACCGCATGATTTGACCGTGACGCCCAGGGTCACCTCGCTGCCGGGCAACGGTGTGTCGATCACACGGGGCGAGGGCTCCCGCCATGAGCGTGTCCGGCATCTCAACAATGACTCGGATGAATTGATCGCCAGGGAGTACCGGCCGGGGGACCCGATGCGCAGGGTCAACTGGCCGGCGACCGCCCGGCATGGCGAGATCATGGTCCGGCAGGAGGAACAACGCAGCCATCCCGAAGCGCGCGTCATCCTCGACACCACCCGCGGAGGGCGGGGCGCCGACCGCGGGCACGACGCCGAATTCGAGCTGGCCATCGAGTTGGCCGCGTCCGTCGCCGTTCATCTGCTCGAGGGCGGGTTCAGACTCGATGTGGTGGAGCTCGGCCCCTGCCAGCTCCTCCCCGTGCGGCCAGTGGCGGGGGACTCCAGGGTTCCTCACGATCCGGACAACGGCCGGCGAGGGGGCCTGCGCGGCGACGACCCGGCTTCGTTCACCGGTCCGGAAGGCGTGCCCGCGCTTGTCGATGCCCTGGCGATCGTGGTCCGACGTGACCGCGTGGCCCACGCCGCGATCGATGACGGCCTCGGCCACCGGCCGGCAGCGACTCTGGGCCGTCAGGTTCCGTCCTTCGCGGTTCTCGTCGATATCGGCCCCGCCGACACGCGTGACCTGGTCGCCCTGCGCGGCCTCTGCCAGCCCGCCGTCGCGTTCGTGTTCGACACCATGAGCGCCGACTCCATCGAACGCCTGAGCGAGGCCGGCTGGCAGTGCGCGCCGGTGGATACGTCGGCACCGGTCGCGGCTGCGTGGGCGCAGGCCGGGCAGGACACGGCGGCGACGCGATGACCAGAACTGAAATCGTGCGCTGGCCGCTCACCCTGGCGCTGCTGGTGCTGCTGATGACCGGATGCACCGCCCTGGGCGCCGTCCTGGCCGGATCGTCGTGGTGGTTGGTGCTGTTGATCGTGGCGAGCGTCGTGCTCGTCGGTTCGGCAGGGCTGCGTCGGGCGGGGGTGCACAGTGTGGTCGTGCCGCTGCTGGCGACGGGTGGGCTCATCGTGCTACTCACACTGTTCTTCGGTGGCGGGACCGGGCTGCTCTGGCTGGTTCCCACCGGCGATACCGTCGCCCGCTTCACCGAACTGGCCACTGACGGGGTGCGCTCCATTCAGACGCAGGGCACTCCGGCCCAGGTGCTGGACGGCATCCTGTTCCTCCTGGCCGTGGGAGTGGGCCTGTTGGCGATCCTGATGGACATCCTCGCGATCGGTCTGGGCCGGCCCGCGTTGGCCGGGATCCCGGCCCTGGTCCCCGTTGCGGTACCCGGTTTTGTGGTGCCCACCGGTGCGGACTGGGTCGCCCTCGTTGCGACTGCCGCCGCGTATCTGCTCCTCCTGCGCATCGACGTGCATCTGCGTGGGATGCGGGTCAACCGGCAGGCCGGCGGGCGCGGAACAGGGATCACGGGTGCGACCGGGGCCGTACGCGGAGCCATCGCCATCGCTGCCATCGGCATCGTCGGCTCCCTGATCTTCAGCCTGTCGGCGCCCGTGATCTCCGGCGGAGCCTTCGGCTCGCGGTCCGACAGCGCGCTCTTCGGTGCCGGAGTCAGCCAGATGATCGAACTCGGCCAGGACCTGCGCAGGCCCAAGGCCGGTCCCGCGCTGCACTACCGCACAACGGCCGTCGAGCAGCCGTACCTCGCACTGCTCACCCTCGATGACATCAAGGGCACCACGTGGCTGCCGAGGGCCGTCGAGGTCGATGAGGACCTGACCGTCGACTCCATAGCGAACCCGCCGGGGCTCTCCCAACGGGTGGCCAGGACCGAGGCCAACACCATCATCGACATCGACGGGGTCCGCACCGACATGCTGCCGGTCCCCGTGCCCGCAACGAGCGTCGATGGGCTCACCGGGGACTGGTTCTGGAACAACGACACCCGAGCCATTTCGAGCACCGACAGCACGACCATCGGCCAGCGCTACGCGGTGACGTCCCTCGAACTGCAGCCCACCAGGGAACAACTTCGTGAGTCCGGCACCCGGTACCCCGTCGACATCGAGCCGAGTCTGTTCCTGCCGATGGGAACACCCGGGATCATCGGTGACACCGCCCGCATCGTCAGTACGGGTACGGAGTCGAACTACGACGCCGCGGTGGCCATCCAGGATTACCTGCGCGGAAGTGAATTCAACTACGACACCGAGGCTCCGGTCGATGAGGGGTACGACGGCGGCGGGGCCGATGTCATCGCCACGTTCCTCGACGTGAAACGCGGCTACTGTGTGCACTTCGCCTCGGCGATGGCCCTGATGTCGCGCAGCCTGGGCATCCCGGCCCGGATCGTGCTGGGGTACCTCCCCGGCACCCGGACGGCCACGGCCGTCGACGGCATCAACCGGTACAACGTCGACTCGCACGACCTGCACTCCTGGCCGGAGCTCTACTTCGTCGGGGTCGGCTGGGTGCCTTTCGAACCGACCCCTGGGCGGGGCACGGTTCCGGACTACGCCGCGCCGGAGAGCTCGACGGCGTCCGGTGCGCCGTCCGCGGGTGAGGCGCCGTCGGTCGTGCCGCGGGCCAACGACAACCCCGGATTCGAGGGCGGCCCCGTGGACACTCTGGCGGCCGAGGAGGATGAGTTGCCCAACATTCTCGCCCGGATCGGGCTCGTGGCGACGGGTGTCCTGCTTCTCCTGCTCGCCCCCGGCGTGTTCCGCCTGGCCCGGCGGCGGCGGCGGCGGCGCCTTCTGGCAGCGGATCGGGCCGGCGCGGTGCTGGCCTGGCGTGAGCTGTCCGATACCGCGGTGGATCACGGGTTGGAGGTCTACGACACCCTCACCGCACGGGAGCTGGCCGACAGTATCCGGGACAGGCCCGGTGTGGGCGACAGTCCCCGGGCCCGCGAGGCGCTCGAGCGGATGCTGGTGGCCACCGAACAGGCGCACTACGCCCGCCGGGACGGGTCGCCAACGAACCCGGGTGCCGGGCTGCTGGCCGATCTTGATGTCGTCGTTCACGCCGTGCGGCACGGTTCCCGGGCCATCCAGCGGGCCAGGGCCCTGGTGTTCCCGACGTCGCTGACCTCGTCGGCACTGCGCCGGATGGGCCTGGCCACCGGCACGCCCGGGGGCGCGTAGAATTTTCCCTTGTGATCAAGTTCAAGAAGACCCCGTACAAGGTTGACGTTCGCGACGTCATCAACCGCCCGGGAACGATGTACGAGCGCAACATCGACATCGTCGTTCCCAACGACCTCGGTGAAGCGCTCGTTGCCGTGAAAGCCGGCTCCACCCTCGAGGCCGATCTGCGTCTGGAATGCATCCACGAGGGCATCCTGGTGACCGCCGATGTCACCGGAAAAGCCGCCGGAGAGTGCGGAAGATGCCTGATTGACATCGAATTGCCTGTCCGAGTTCATTTTGTTGAACTTTTCGCGTACGCTCTTGATGAAGCTTATGAGTGTGCGGTTCAAGATGACCACGTGGATCTTGAACCTCTCATCAGGGATGCAGTGGTGTTGTCACTGCCGTTCCAGCCGGTTTGCCGGCGGGATTGCCCAGGTCTCGACCCAGAGACCGGGGAACGGCGTGCCACTTCCCCTGAACTCGAACCGAGTGAAGTGCAGGATCCGAGATGGTCCGCACTATTGGAATTCCAAGCTTCCGAAAGCATCAGCACGGATGAGCACATCCATGCTGTACCGGATAGAGAAGAGAAGTAGTCATGGCAGTCCCGAAGCGCAAGCAATCACGCTCCAACACCCGCTCACGCCGTTCCTGCTGGAAGGCCGAAGCCCCCACCCTGGTGAAGACCATGGAAAACGGCAAGGTTGTCTACAGCCTCCCGCACCGCGCGAAGGTCGTCACGGACGCCGCCGGCACCGCACTCTTCATGGAGTACAAGGGCCGTAAGGTCGCTGACGTTTAGTCAGAGCTTCAACCAAGGGGTGGTGCGCAACCGTGTCAGGTTCTGACGCAAATCCCGGAACAGATGCTCCTGCAGCGGTCTCTGCTGCAGGAGTTTCTGCTGCCCGGGGACAGACAGGGGCGCCGGAGAATCCGATGGCGGCCCTGCAGGAGATTCTTGGCGTGCAGGTCGACGCTGGTCTTCTCGAACTCGCGTTGACACACCGCTCATACGCGTACGAGAACGGTGGCTTGCCCACGAACGAACGCCTGGAATTTCTGGGCGACTCGATTCTGGGCCAGGCGGTGACCGTGATGCTGTACCGCGATTACCCGCAGCTGCCGGAGGGCGACCTTGCCAAGCGCCGGGCCAGCCTGGTGTCCACGGCCGCCCTGTCCGAAATCGCCCGCGGTATCGGCTTGGGTTGTTTTGTGCGCCTCGGACGCGGGGAAACCCTCACCGGTGGCCGCGACAAGTCGTCGATCCTGGCCGACACCGTCGAGGCGCTCATCGGCGCGGTCTACCTCGACACCGGCGTGGACTCCGCGACGCGTTTTGTCATGCGGCTGTTGCAGCCCATGCTGGCGGACCCCGGCCACTTCGGGATCTCGATGGACCCCAAGACCAGCCTGCAGGAAGCCGCCGCGCGGTTGGGAGCCGGAGTTCCGGTGTACACCGTCGCCGAAAGCGGACCGGACCACTCCAAAGTCTTCGTGGCCACCGTGAGTGTCGGCACCGCCGTGACGGCCACCGGCGAGGGCACCAGCAAGAAGCATGCCGAGATGGCCGCGGCGCTTGAGGCGTGGACCCGCCTGCGTGCCGTGCGCCGCTGACACGTGCCTGAACTTCCCGAAGTCGAGGTCGTGCGGACCGGCCTGGAAACCGCCGTGTCCGGCGCCGCGATCACGGGTGTCGAAATCTTCGACGAGAGGTCCCTTCGTCGCCACGACCGCTCGCTCGGCGATTTCGAAGCGCTCGTGACCGGCGCCCGGATCGAGGCCGCCGTGCGCCGGGGCAAGTTCCTCTGGTTCCCGCTGGCCGTCGCACCGGGGGAGGCGCCGGGGTCGGGCGCGCGCCGGGCCATCGTGGCCCACCTCGGGATGAGCGGACAGGTGCTGTTGCGTACCCCGGGTGAGACCCCGGAAAACCTGCTGCGCATCCGCCTGACCCTGCAGAACCCCGAACACGGTGAACTGGCCCTGCACTTCGTGGACCAGCGCATCTTCGGCAGCATGGCCGTCGACACGATGCAGGCCACCGACGACGGCCGGTCGGCCGGTTACGCAGGGCCCGGCATGGCCCCAGGCCGGCCAACCACCGGTACCGCGGATGCGCTCCCGGCCTGGTCCGGCCTCATCCCCAGCCAGGTGGCGCACATCGGCCGGGACCCGCTCGACCCGGCGTTCTCCGCCCCGGCCTTCTACCGAGCGCTGGCCCGCACCAGGTCAGGCATCAAACGGGTGTTGCTCGACCAGCAGGTCGTCAGCGGGATCGGCAACATCTATGCGGACGAGGCACTCTTCGACGCCCGGGTGCACTTCGACCAGCCGGCCGCGACGCTGTCCGCGGCGAGCGCCCGCCGCCTACTCACCGCCGTCCGCGCGATTCTGCTGC
This sequence comes from Cryobacterium sp. TMN-39-2, assembly GCF_004402745.1. Classification (NCBI taxonomy): domain Bacteria; kingdom Bacillati; phylum Actinomycetota; class Actinomycetes; order Micrococcales; family Microbacteriaceae; genus Cryobacterium; species Cryobacterium sp. TMN-39-2. The sequence continues at coordinate 434,373 of NZ_SOFX01000027.1, read as the reverse complement.
GGGCGTTGGCCGAGGGCGGCACCAGCTTCGACGCCCAGTACGTGAACGTCAACGGCCAGTCCGGCTACTTCGCGCACAGCCTCAACGCCTACGGGCAACACGGCAAGCCCTGCCCCCGCTGCGGCACCGACCTCGTGCGGGTCAAATTCATGAACCGCTCGTCGCACTACTGCCCGCGCTGTCAGCGGCTGCGCTGACCTTCCGCCAGGCACCCTCGTAGCCCATCGGAACGAAACCGAGCGCCTCGTTGACGTCGAGCATGTAGCGGTTCTCTTCGGCGTTGAACGTGGTCACTGCCGGATGCCGGGGATGCTCACGGGCCAGGCTCTGCAGATTGGCCAGCTTCATGAGCATGCCGAGCCGGTGTCCGCGGTGCTCCCGAAGCACCAGTGTGTCCTCCTGGGTCACGGCCCGGCTGGTGTCGCCGGGCACCGACAGCTCGGTGAAACCGGCCAGGCGACCGCTGGGCCGGTGCAGGACAGCGGTCACCAGCGTCCGGCCGGGGCCTGCCGCGTACGCGTCCTGTTCGCTGCGTAGCCGTTCCACGCTCCACACGTCTTCAGGCTCTTCCAGACCCGCCGTCGGGGCATCTGTCGACATGCGGGTGTACAGCAGGGCCATGTCCTCGAGCCAGCGCTCCGGGGTGCGCCCGGTCCAGGACAGCACCGAATAGTCCTCGCCGGCGCGGGCCGCCGCCTCCCTGAGCTGCCGGGCGAGGACGGCGGGGTCCACCGGCAGTTGCAGCCGGCTGCCGCGTTCCACCTGCTCGAGCCGGTACCCCCTGTGCAGCAGAAAACGCACCTCGGGGTTGGCCAGCGGCACCGATCCGAAACCCGTGGGCGGGACGAGGCGTTCGCCGGGGCCGGGCGGGGAAACCGCGTAGATCACCCTGCTGCTGCGGTGCTCGGCGGCGGCCAGGGTCTCCAGGACGTCCAACAGTGCGCTGCCGATGCCCCGGCCCCGCCATTCGGGCAGGACCTCGACGGTGAACCAGGCGAACTCCGACGACGGGTCCGCCTGCGTCTCGTAGGCGGCCCGGCCCACGATCGCCCCCGCGACGCGGGCCACGAACATCCGACGAGGAGAGTGCTCGGGGGTGAGGTAGCCCGGCAGCAGTTCCTCCGCCGACTGGGCCAGCTCACCGGTGCCGTACGCGTGGGCCTCCACCCGGTTGCGCACGTCGACGGCCGCGACGAACTCCGGCCAACCCGTCGCGCCGGGCGCCGCCGGAACGCTCAATTCATCGATGCCCAACGAATGACTCTCCATGTCCGCAGAGCCTAGACCCGGTGTCGCGGAACTGACACACTCCCGGGGGATCTCGAGGCGGTCAGATCCCAGTAAACGAGCGGCGGTCCGGTACCGTGGACTGAGTCAGACACTTTAGCGGGAAGGACGACCGGGTTGTACCTGAAGAGCCTCACCCTCAAAGGTTTCAAGTCCTTCGCGCAGTCGACGACCTTCGCGTTCGAACCCGGCGTCACCTGCGTCGTGGGTCCCAACGGCTCCGGCAAGTCCAACGTCGTTGACGCCCTGGCCTGGGTGATGGGCGAGCAGGGGGTGAAGACGCTCCGTGGCGGCAAGATGGAGGACGTCATCTTCGCCGGCACCTCCACCAGGGGACCGCTTGGCCGCGCCGAGGTGATCCTGTCGATCGACAACAGCGACGGGGCGTTGCCCATCGAGTACGCCGAGGTGACCATCTCGCGCACCCTGTTTCGCAACGGCGGCAGCGAGTACGCCATCAACGGCCGCACCTGCCGGCTGCTCGACGTGCAGGAGCTGCTCAGCGACTCCGGTCTCGGCCGGGAGATGCACGTCATCGTCGGCCAGGGCCAGCTGGATGCCGTGCTGCGCGCCAGCCCGGAGGAACGCCGCGGTTTCATCGAGGAAGCCGCCGGAATCCTCAAGCACCGTCGCCGCAAGGAAAAGACCGTGCGCAAGCTCGAGGCCATGCAGACCAACCTCACCAGGCTCAGCGACCTCGCCGGGGAGATCCGCCGGCAGCTCAAGCCGCTCGGCCAACAGGCTCAGGTGGCCAGGCAGGCCCAGCAGATCGCCGCCACCGTGCGGGACGCGCGGGCGCGGCTGCTCGCCGATGATGTGATCGTGCTGCGCAGGGCCCTTGACGCCCACGGCCGCACCGAAAGCGAACGGCACTCCGAACGCCTGGTGGTCCAGGAACAGCTCGACCACAACCAGGTGCGGGTGCGCCGGCTGGAGGACGCGCAGGTAGGCGATGCCGTGGACATCGCCCGGCGCACGGCGTTCGCCGTTGAATCCGCCCAGGAACGGCTGCGCGGGCTGTACACCCTCGCCAACCAGCGGCTCGCCCTGCTGGGCACCCAGGCTGAACCTGTCGAACGGGCCGCGAGCGTCACCCCGCAGCGGGTCGAGGATGCCGCGGCGGAAGTGGACCGCCTGCGGGCGGGCATCGCGACGGCCGAGGACGCCTGGGCCAGGGCACGCACCACGACGGCCTCGGTGCGCCGCGACTTGGACGCCGTCGACGACGAGATCGCGGCACAGTCCGCCCTCGTCTCCCGTCATGACCTCGAGGTGTCCCAGCTCGCCGGCGAGTCCGACACCGCGGCGTCCCGATTGGCCGCTGTGCGCGGGGAGGTGCTGCGCCAGCAGGATGCCCTCGACTCCGCCCGCGATCGACTCGCCGCATCCCGCCAGCAGCTGGCCGACCTCGACGAGGACGCCGACGACGCGGCGAACGATGTCGACCTCGACGAGGTCGTGGACCTAGCCCAGGCCGAGGTGTCGCAGGCCGAGGCCGAGATCGAGCGGCTCCGCGAGCTCCTGCACGGCCAGGAGCGGGAACGGGATGCGCTGGCGGCCCGCACGAGCGCCCTCACCCTGGCACTCGGCCAAAAAGACGGTTCCTCGGCCCTCCTCGAAGCCGACCTGGCTGGCATCCGCGGTCTGGTCGCCGAGGTCATGAGCGTGCGCCCCGGTTTCGAGCGCGCCGTCGCGGCGGCGCTCGGCTCCCTCGCCGATGCCGTGGCCGCCGATGACCGGGATGCCGCGGTCGCCGCGGTCGGACACGCAGACGCGCTGCACCTCGGCCGGGTGGAACTGGTGCTCGCCGGGGCCGCCGACGCCGGGTCCGCCGGGTCTGCTGCTCAGCCGGACCTCTCCGGCCTGCCGGGAGTCGTGGCCGCGCACACCGTCGTCGACGCACCGCCCGGCGTGCTCGGGCTGCTCGAGGGCACCCTCATCGTCGACGATCTGACCGCCGCCGTCGCGGCATCCGATGCCCTGGCCTCGTCCGGGCAGGTCTCGACAGCCACCATCATCACCCGTGCGGGGGATGTGCTCACCGCCCACGCGTTGCGCGGCGGCTCCGGTGCCGCCCCCAGCAAACTGGAACTCGTCACCGAACGTGACGAGGCCGCGCACCGACTGGCCGAGGTGACGAGCCTGCTCGGCATCGTCTCCGGCGATCTCGGCGAACAGCGCACCCTCCTGGCCGGCGCTCGGGACCGGTCCAGGTCGGCCCAGGCCCGGCTCCGCGAGCACAACACCCTGGCGGCGGCCCGCGCGGACCGGCGCAACCGACTGACCGTGCAGGTCGACGCCGCGGCCGCGGATTTTGACAGGCTGTCGGCCGCGGCCGAGCTCGCCTCCTCAGGTGTCGCCGAGGCCGAGAGCGCCGCCAGGAAAGCAGCCGCCGCTCTGGACATCAGACGCTCCACGCCGCGGCCCATCCTGGACGTCACCGCCCGCGACGCCCTGTACGCAGAACTCGAGCGGGCCAGGGAGACCGAGATAGAGTCGCGTCTGCAGGTGGATACCGCCAAAGAGCGCCTGCGTGGCGGCCAGGCCCGCGTTCTCTCCCTGACCCGGCAACTCGAATCCGACCGGGCCGAGGCGGACGCCGCCGCCCGCCGGGCCGTTCTCCGCCGCCGGCAGGTGGATGCAGCATCCGCCGTTGCCGACGCGCTGCCGCCGGTGCTCGCGTCGGTCGACGGCGCCGTGGCCCAGGCGCGGCAGCGGCTGGCCGTCGCCGAGGCCGAACGGACCAGCCAGAACGACGAGCTGAGCACCCTCCGTCGGGCCGAGAGCGAACTGCGCAGCCGGTTGCAGGCCATCACGGAAAACGTACACGGCCTCGAACTGGCGATCTACGAGAAAAAACTGCAGTTGTCGGCGCTTCTCGAGCGCGCGGCCAGCGAACTGGGCCTGGTGGAGGACGTCCTCGTCGGCGAATACGGCCCGGACCAGCTCGTGCCCGCCGACGGCGAGGCCTCATCGGCCACGCCGTACGACCGGGAGGAGCAGCGGGCGCGCCTGGCGGCCGCCGAACGCAAGTATGCCCGTCTGGGGCGGATCAACCCGCTCGCGCTCGAGGAATTCGCGGCGCTGGAACAACGCCACCTATTCCTCACCGAGCAGCTCACCGACCTCACCACCACCAGGGCCGATCTGATGACCATCATCGAGGACATCGATGTGAAGATGGGGACCATTTTCGCCAGCGCTTTCGAAGACACCCAGGCGGCCTTCGCCGAGGTGTTCCCGGTGCTGTTCCCCGGTGGCAGCGGCAGCATCCAGCTCACCGACCCCGCGAACATGCTCACCACCGGGATCGAGGTGTCGGTGAAGCCGGCGGGCAAGAAGATCGAGCGACTGTCGCTGCTCTCCGGCGGCGAACGGTCGCTGGCCGCTGTGGCCCTGCTCATCGCGATCTTCAAGGCCAGGCCGAGCCCGTTCTACATCATGGACGAGGTCGAGGCCGCGCTGGACGACGCGAACCTGGGCCGGCTGCTGACCATCTTCGAGGATCTGCGGGCCACCAGCCAGCTCATCGTCATCACCCACCAGAAGCGCACCATGGAAATCGCGGATGCGCTGTACGGCGTCTCGATGCGGCAGGACGGAGTGTCCGCTGTGGTCGGCCAGCGCATCGTGCGCGAGACGGAACAGGCGTCCTGAGCCACGTCTCGTGTCGCTACGTCTCGGCTAGGTCGGCAGCGGCCGGTTGCTGCGGAACAGGTTCTCCGGGTCGACCCTCGCCTTGATCCCGGCCAGGCGTTGCAGTTCCTCCGGCGTGAACGCCACACCCAGATCCTGGCCGGCCGCGAGCATCGTCGGCACGATGCGGGGCACACCCACGGCATGCACGGTGTCCTCCAGCGGTTGGAACACCAGATGGCGGTCGGAGGCGGCCGGAACCGGCGCGCCCGGCGGCAGGATCGCCGCCGCGAAGAGCATGAACCCGGCGTCGAGGTGGCCGACGACTCCGTCGGCACCGACCGTCGGGTCGCCGATCAACCCGCCCAGCGGCCGCAGCTGCAGCAGGGACAGTCCGGCGTAGCTCGCGGTGTGGAAGGCCTCGACGAGGCTCGCGATGGTGGCGGTGTCGAGATCGCTGACGGTCCTGGACCAGTCCAGCGTCGCCGAGGGTTCCTGCGGTTCTCCGGAGACCTCGCCCAGCTGGCCGATCGAGAACGGCCGGCACAGGTTGGCGATGACCGGGGCGATCGACACGAGCGGAGCGAGCAGGGCGCTCCCCGCCGCTTCCGACCCCACAAAAACCGCATCAACCTGGGTGAAGCTCCGCCCGCGCAGAAGCTCGGGCACCTGCTCGACGTCGGGCAGGTTGATCAGGCCCAGGAACAGGCTCAGTTCCGGCGGCGCATCCAGCAGGATGTCGGCCGCGGCTCCGAAGACCACCTCGGCCGATTCGGCGGGAAACAGGATCTTGCCGCCGAAGAGGTCGGCCGCCGGGTACAGCTCGATCTCCAGGGCGGTCACCACGCCGAAAAGCCCGCCGGCGCCTCGCAGGCCCCAGAGCAGATCCGGGTCGCTGTCTTTGGTGACGCGGCGCAGCACCCCGGTGGCGTCGATCAGCTCGACGGCTCGAATCGAGTGCGCGGCCAGCCCCTGCCACCGGCTGAACCAGGAGTGCCCGCCGGAGAGCAGGTACCCCATGACGCTGACGTCGGGGTTGGTGCCGGCCAGAGCGATCAGGCCGGTGCCGTCGAGACGGTTGAGCAGGGTTCCCCAGGGCACGCCGGCGCCGACGCGTGCGAACCGGGCGACGACATTCACGGTGACCTCGTCGAAGGCACTGGTGCGCACGAGGATCTGGCCGGCGAGGTCGGCGGCGGCGCCATGCCCCCGCGGCTGCACGGTCACCCCCAGGCCGGCCTCCCTGGCCGCGACGATGACCTGCCTGAGGTCGCGCACAGAGCGCGGCCGCACGACGGCGCTCGGCTGCTGGTCGACGGCGAGGTTCCACGGGGCGCGGGCGTCGTCCCAGCCTGCTTCGCCGGGCAGCACCAGAGCGCCTTCGAGAATCCCGCTGAGGGCGATGAGGGCAGGATTCGCGCCGGACGCCGGCGATTGCATGGGCTGTGGTGTGGTGCTCATGGGCGTCCTTTCGACGGGCGATGCTTTCACCGACGCAAGGCCGACCCGCGCGGCGACTACCGTGACGATACCCAGCACCGCGGCGGCCCGCCACCCCGGGCGCCGGTGCACCTGTCAGTGTGCGGTGCTTACCCCCAGCAGGTCCTGGCTGATGATCGCGGCCGTGCGGGCACCGGCGCCGGCCGCCACGATCAGCTGCTGGGGTCCGGGCGCCGCGACGTCCCCGGCGGCGTAGAGCCCCAGCACGCTGGTGCGCCCGTTGCGGTCGGTGAGCAACTGGGCGTGCTCGTCCCCGGCGACGTTCAGCCCGGTCAGGAACTCCACGGCGGGATGCCAGAGCGGCCGCACGAACCCGCCGGTGACCGGGATCCGGTCACCGCCAGACACCCGCACCGCGGCGAGCCGCCCCCGGTCGCCTTCGAGGTCGGTGATGCGGCGTCGTTCGACGCTGATGCCGCGCCCGCGCAGCACCCGTTCCTGGCCGGCGGAGACGGCGCCGGTCTCGTCGCTGAAGAGTGAGCCGTTGGTGAACACCGTCAGCGTGCGGGTCCACTGGGAGACCAGGAGCGCCCGGGCGAACAGGTCCTCGGTCTCGCCGATCAGCGCCAGCGGTTGATCACCCAGCTCGTAGCCGTCGCAGGCGGCGCAGCTGAACAGGCTCATGCCATAGAACCCGCGGATGTTGGGAACATCCGGAAGCGTCTCGCGCAGCCCGGTGGCCACGAGCACCGCGCGGCTGGCCACGGTTCGACCGGCACTTGACGGGCTTCCGAGCGTCACGGCGAACGGGTGCGAGTCGTCCTCCTCGGACAGCTCGCGGGTTCGCCGGACCGCGCGCACCGAGGTACGCCGCAAGATCTGGGCGCCTGGATAGCCCTCGACCTCTGCCCTGGCCAGCCGGCGCAGCTCGTGCGGAGGGACCCCGTCCCTGGTGAGGAAGCCGTGCGAGATCATGGTCGCCGCGTTCCGGGGCCGGTCGCTGTCGATGACGAGCACGGTGAGGCGGGCCCTGCTCAAGTTCAGCGCCGCCGAGAGGCCGGCAGGACCGGCGCCGATCACGACGCAGTCATAGCGGTCCTGGTCGTCGTGGCCCAGGGCCTCAGCCACCGAGTGCGCCCTGGCGAGGCAGCTCGGCGATGACCGGGTGGTCGTAGCCGAGCACACCGGTTTTCGCGGCGCCGCCGGGGGAGCCGAGCTCGACGAAGAAGTCCACATTGGCCCGGTAGTAGTCGGACCAGGCTTCGGGCAGGTCGTCCTCGTAGTAGATGGCCTCCACCGGGCAGACCGGTTCGCAGGCGCCGCAGTCGACACACTCGTCGGGGTGGATGTACAGGGACCGTTCGCCCTCGTAGATGCAGTCGACCGGGCACTCGTCGACGCAGGCGCGATCCTTCACGTCCACGCAAGGCAGCGCGATGACATAGGTCACGATGACACCAGCGAGACTTCGGCGGCGATCAGCACCTGCTCGTCGCGGGGCACGACCTTCACCCGTTCCCGGGTCACCTCCGAGAGGTCGGCATCGCCGAGGGCCCGTTCGTGGGCGTCCAGGGCCAGCCAGCCGGGCCAGGTGGTGTAGCGGATGCCGCGCTCGCCGAGCAGTCGCAGGACGGCGTCCTGGGCGGGGTCGGCCGGTTCAGGCAGCAGTGCCAGGTCCTCGACCAGGTGGGTGATCGTCTCCAGTGCGTCGCCCTTGGTGTGGCCGATCAGCCCGACCGGGCCACGCTTGATCCAGCCCGTGGTGTAGAGCCCGGGCAGGGGCGTGCCGTGCTCGTCGATGACGCGGCCTTCGTCGCTGGTGATGACGCCGCGGGCGTCGTCGAAGGGCACATCGGGCAGCGCGCTGCCGCGGTAGCCGACCGCGCGGTAGACGGCCTGCAGCGGGTAGTCGAGGATCTGCCCGGTGCCGCGCACGCCCCCGTCGCCGGTCGGCGTGGTGCGTTCGAAGCGCATCCCCTCGACTCTGTCGGTGCCGTAAACCTCTACCGGGCTGTGCAGGAAGTGCAGGTGCAACCGCCGGGACGCTCCGGTGGGCTCCCGGGTGAGCCAGCCGTTCAGGGTGCGGCTCATCACCTTGACCTGGTTGCTGGAAGCGGCCAGGCGGGCCTCGGAGTCGGCGTCCCTGGGGAAGTCCTCCTCGTAGACGATCACGTCGACGTCGGGGATATCGCCGAGTTCGCGCAGTTCTATCGGGGTGAACTTCACCTGGCCGGGACCGCGCCGGCCGAAGACGTGCACGTCGGTGACCGGCGAGCCCGCCAGGCCGGCGTGCACGTTGGCGGGGATGTCGGTGCTGAGCAGGTCGGCGGGGTGCTTGGCCAGCATCCGCGCCACGTCGAGGGCCACGTTGCCGTTGCCGATCACCGCGATGTCGGTGGCGTCCAGCGGCCAGTCCCGCGGCACATCCGGATGCCCGTCGAACCACGAGACGAAGTCGGCCGCTCCGTAGGATCCGGGCAGGGTGATGCCGGGGATCGGCAGGTCGGCGTCGCGGATCGCCCCGGTGGCGAAGATGACGGCGTGGTAGTGCCGGCGCAGGTCGGCCAGGCTCAGGTCGGTGCCGTAGCCCACGTTGCCGAGGAACCTGATGGTGCCGGCATCGAGCATCTCGTGCAGGGAGGTGACGATGCCCTTGATGCGGGGATGGTCGGGAGCCACGCCGTAGCGGATCAGGCCGTAGGGGGCGGGCAGGGTGTCGAACAGGTCGATGCCGACCTCACCGCCGGTCGCCCGCACGGCCGCGCCGAGGATGTTGCCGGCGTAGATGCCGGCGGGGCCGGCGCCGATGATGGCGACGCGCAGTGGCTGGGGCGCGGAGGGCGTCCGGGTCATGAGGGGCCTTTCGAAAGAGGGGGGTCGGACGTGCGTGACGGGGTGGGGTGAATCGGTGGGTCATGGTTCGCCTACCGGCGCGCGCCGGGGGTGAGGCCACGGCGGCGCAGGAGCCGGCGCTCGAGCGGGGCGAAGGCGGTCAGTTCCACCAGAATGCCCACCGCGAGGATGACCAGGATGGTCGCGAGCACCGCGGAAAGGTCGGCGAGTTCCCGGCTCTGCTGCAGCATGGTGCCGAGCCCGAATCCGATCGAGCCGCCTACCACGATGATCTCCGCAGCCATCAGGGACCGCCAGGCGAAGGCCCACCCCTGTTTGAGCCCGGAGAAGTACCCGGGCAGGGCGGCCGGGAGCACGACCAGGGTGGCGAGTTCGATGCGGGAGGCGCCCAGCACGGTGCCGACCTTGCGCAGCTGCGGCGGAACCTGGTCGATGCCGGAGACCAGCCCGTTCGCGATCGACGGGACGGCGCCCATCAGCACCACGAAGTAGACGGTGGCGTCGGTCAGGCCGAACCAGATGATCGCGGCGGGCACCCAGGCCACGGACGGCAGCACCTGCAGACCGGACAGGAGCGGCCCGAGGGCACGCCGGAGCAGCCGCCACTCGGCCAGCAGCAGCCCGAGCGGGGTACCGATCGCGACGGCGATGAGGAAGCCGGCTCCGCCGCGGGACAGGCTGGTGAGAACCGCCTGCTGCAGTCGGCCGTCGTTCCACTGCTCGACAAGCGACCCGGCCACGTTCACCGGGCCCGGTGCCAGGTCGGGTCGGGGCTGGGCGATCACGGTGTAGAACTGCCAGGCCACGATCAGCGCCACCACCAGCAGGACCGGTGGCAGCACCCCGCCGAGAAACCGGCGCCAGCGGCCCTTCTCGGTCAAGGGCACGGTCTGGAGGGCGTCCAAACCCGATTCGAGGCGTCGCAGCTCGTCGTGATCACCGACGCTGCGGGGCGCGGCGGAAGAACTGTGCAGCTTGGTGTCAGGCAGCATTGCGGCGGATCTCCTCTCGTAGCTGGTCGGTGATCTCGATGGCCAGGCGGGACACCTCGGGGGACTCGATCCGCCGGGTTCCGGTGTCGTCGATGCGCCATTCGTTGGCGATGCGGCCCGGGCGAGAGGACATGAGCACCACCCGCTGGCCGAGCCGGGCGGCCTCGCGCACGTTGTGGGTGACGAAGATGATGGTGCGGCCGGTCTCCCGCCAGACCCGCTCCAGTTCCTCGTGCAGCAGGTCCCGGGTGATGGCGTCGAGGGCCGCGAAGGGTTCGTCCATCAGTAGGACCTTGCGGTCCTGGGCGAGGGCCCTGGCCAGGGCCACTCGCTGGCGCATGCCGCCGGAGAGCTCGTGCGGGCGTTTCTGGGCGGCATCGGCGAGGTTGACGAGGTCGAGCAGCTCCAGGGCCTGGGCGCGGCGCTGGGACCTGGGCACCCCCCGGAGCTTGAGAGCGAGTTCGACGTTGCGTCCGGCGGTCAGCCACGGGAAGAGCGCCGACTCCTGGAACATCACCGCCGCGTTGCCGCTGGTCACGGTGACCGTGCCCTCGGTCGGGTGTTCGAGACCGGCGATGATGTTGAGCAGGGTGGATTTGCCGCAGCCGGAGGCGCCGAGCAGGCAGAGGAACTCGCCGGGTGCCACGGTGAGGGTGATGTTGTCCAGAACGACAGGGCCGGTCGGTCCGAACCGTTTGCCGAGTGAGTCGATGCGGATCGCTGGAGTCACACCGAGAGGCTGCGTGGTCGGTGCCTGGGGCGTGTCGGTGAAGGTCTGCACGATTACTCGGTTCCGAGCCCGGCAGCGGCGACAGGTTGCCCGCCGGCCGCCGTGAGGACCCTGTTCAGCGGTGCCAGGTCGAAGAGCCCGTCCAGGCTCCCGGTTTTGGCGGTGCCGACGTCGACTCCGGCTTGCAGCAGCAGAGGGAAGGCCGCCGCGAGCGGGTCGGTCGTGAACGTCACGCCGGTGAGGGCGCGGGCGAGAACTGCGTCGGGCAGCGGCGTGCCGGTGTCCGCAACGAGGGTGCGGTTGATCGCGGCGGCGGCCTGGTCGGGGTTGGCGGTGAGCCAGTCGACGGATGCCGTGTGGCCGGCGACGAGAGCCTGAACGGTTTCCGGGTGCGCGGCCAGGAAATCGGCCCCCACCACCAGCACCGTGGTCGGGAACGCGCCGTCCGGCCAGAGCGAGGCCTCATCGACGAGGACGGTGGCACCGGCCTCGAGGATGAACCTGGACACCCAGGGTTCGGGGAGCCACGCGCCGTCGATCTTGCCGCTCTGGAAGAGGGTGAGGGCCTGGGCGTTGTCGGTCGGGGCGATATCCACGTCGCCGTCGCCGCCGGTGGTGCTTGTCGAGTAGCCCTGCTCGCCGAGCCAGGAGCGCAGCGCGACATCCTGCGTGTTGCCCAGCTGCGGGCTGGCGATCGTGGTTCCAGCCAGGTCGCTCGCGTCGGTGATTCCGGGTCGCACGACCAGCGCGGCCCCGCCGCTGGTGGCCCCGGCCACGATCCGAACCGACTGGCCGGCGCTCTGCACAAAACTGTTCACCGCGGGGTTGGGGCCCAGGTAGGCCGCGTCGATGGCCCCAGCGCTGAGGGCTTCGATGGCGGCGGGGCCGGCGCTGAAGACCTGGGTGGTCAGCGTGGTGTCGCCGAGCGCATCCGCCAGCAGCCCCTGATCCAGCCCGACCAGTGCCGGGGCGTGTGTGACGTTGTCGAAGTAGCCCAATCGGAGCTCGGCGGCCGGCCCGGCCGGTTCCGCGGCGCTGCGGGAGACGGAGCATCCGCCCAGCAGCACTGGAATCAGGGCGGCGGCCAACAGGAGGCGGCCGGCCGGACGGGCGGTACGGGCGCTCATGCCTGCCCTCCGGTTCCGGCAGCAGTCCCGGCAACCGTCCTGGCATCGGTCCCGGCAGCCGTCACGATTCCGGCGGCCAGTGTCGCGCCATCCTGCGGCTGGATCACCAGGAACGCGCCGGCTCTTCGGTTCGCCGCGTAGGTTTCCACCGGGAGGGCGGCGGACAGCCGCACGGTGACCTGTCCGATGTCGTTGATCTCGAGCGCTGGAGCGACTTCGAGGTCCAGGGTGTCCAGGTTGAGCCGGCCGGTGATGGTTCCGACGATGGCCTGCACGGTGTGCGTGCCGAACTTGACCAGCACCCGGGCGCCGGGCTGCAGGGCCCGGGGGTCGAGCCAGAACAGGTCGGCGGCCAGCTCCTTCACGGGTTCGGGCATGGTGCCGGCCGTGCCGATGACGGCGCCGCGGGCGATGTCGAGGTCGTCGCGCAGCCGCAGGGCGACCGACTGCGGTGCCACGGCCTCGTCGAGTGCGATTCCGGCGAAGTCGATGCCGGTCACGACGGTGCTGGCGCCGCCGGGGGTCACCGTGACGGTGTCGCCCACCCGCACGGTCCCTGACGCCACCTGGCCGGCGTACGCCCGGTAGTCGCGGTAGTCCGCGGCATCTTCCGGCGCAACGGCGACGGCGCCCTGGGGGCGCAGCACGAGCTGCACCGGCAGCCTGAACGACTCCACGTTCGTGGCGACGTCGTCAGCGGCGGGCAGGGTCTCCAGCAGCTCGAGCAGGCTCGGGCCGTCGTACCAGGGCGTGTTCGGCGACCTCTCGACGACGTTGTCGCCCACGAGGGCCGAAACCGGGATGACGTGCACAGCGCCCAACCCCAGCTCGTCGGTGACCCGGCGCACGGCCGCGGCGACAGCGCCGAACGCGGCCTCGTCGTAATCCTGCAGATCGATCTTGTTCACCGCGATGACGATGTGGGGCACCCGCAGCAGTTTCACGACGGACAGGTGCCTGCGAGTCTGTTCGAGCACGCCCTTGCGCGCGTCGATGAGCATGATGACGGCATCCGCCGTGGTGGCACCGGTGACCATGTTGCGGGTGTACTGAACGTGGCCGGGGCAATCGGCCAGGATGAACGAGCGCTGATCGGTGGCGAAGTACCGGTAGGCGACGTCGATGGTGATGCCCTGCTCGCGCTCGGCCCGGAGCCCGTCGGTGAGCAGCGCAAAATCGATGCCGCCGGCCGCGCCGCCGAAGCCGCGCTCGGTGGAGGTACGGGTGACGGTGTCGAGCTGGTCGGCGAGGATCGCCTTCGAATCGTGCAGCAGCCGACCGACCAGGGTGGACTTGCCGTCGTCGACGGAACCGGCGGTCGCGAATCTGAAGAGGGTCCCCTCTGAACGTTCGAGCTGTACCTGAGTCATTAGAAATACCCGTCCTTCTTGCGATCTTCCATGGCGGCTTCTGAGATCCGGTCATCGGCGCGGGTCGCGCCGCGTTCGGTGATGGTGCTCACGGCGATTTCGCGTACGACGTCCTGCACGGATGCGGCGTCGGAGTCGACGGCGCCGGTGCAGCTCATGTCGCCCACGGTGCGGTACCTGACCGTGCGCGAGACGACGGTCTCATTGGCCAGCGGGGCGCTGACCGGGCCGACGGCGCGCCACATGCCGTCGCGACGGTAGACCTCGCGCTCGTGCGCGTAGTACAGCGCGGGCAGCCTGATGCCCTCCCGCTCGATGTAGCGCCAGACGTTGAGCTCGGTCCAGTTGCTGATCGGGAACGCCCGTACGTGCTGGCCCACAGTGTGGCGGCCGTTGTAGAGGTTCCAGAGTTCGGGGCGCTGGTTGCGCGGGTCCCACTGGCCGAACTCGTCGCGGAGCGAGAGGATGCGCTCCTTCGCACGGGCCTTGTCCTCGTCGCGGCGGGCACCGCCGAAGACGGCGTCGTGGCGGCCGGCGGCGATCGCGTCGAGCAGCGGCAACGTCTGCAGGGGGTTGCGGGTGCCGTCGGCGCGTTCCGTCAGGCGGCCGTCGTCGATATAGTCCTGCACCCTGGCCACCTCGAGGCGGAGACCCAGACGGGCCACGGTCTCGTCACGGAACTCGAGGACCTCGGGAAAGTTGTGCCCGGTGTCCACGTGCAGGAGCGGGAACGGCACCTTCCCCGGCCAGAACGCCTTCGCGGCCAGGTGCAACACGACCACCGAGTCCTTGCCGCCGGAGAACAGCAGCACGGGGCGTTCGAACTCGGCGACCACCTCACGGATGATGTGGATCGCCTCGCTCTCGAGCACGTCGAGCTGGCTCAACCCGGTGCTGTCGGTGGAAGCGGCGCGGTCGATGGCGCGGTCGATGGTGGGGGCGGGGAGAGCGTTCACAGGTGGAGTCCGCATTCTGTCTTCGCCAGGCTGGCCCAGCGTCCGGATCGGGGATCGTCGCCTTCGGCGACGGGTTTGGTGCACGGCGCGCAGCCGATGGAGGGGTAGCCCTGGGCCATCAGCGGATTAACCGGCACGTTGTGCGTGCCGGCGTAGTCCAGGATGTCCTCGAAGCTCCAGGCGGCGAGCGGATTGACCTTGACGAGGCCGTTGCGTTCGTCCCAGGCGATCAGCGGCGTGTTCGCCCGGGTGGGGGCCTCGTCGCGGCGTACGCCGGTGAACCAGACCTCGTAGCCACCGAGCACCCGGTGCAGGGGATCGACCTTGCGCAGCGCGCAGCACAGGTTCGGGTCCCTGGCGAACAGCTCGGAACCGTGCTCGGCGTCCTGCTCGGTCACCGTGCGCTCGGGCAGCACGTCGACGATGCGTACGGGCAGCAGCCTGGCCACGTCGCCCCGGGTGTCGTGGGTCTGGGCGAAGTGGTAGCCGGTGTCGAGGAAAAGCACGTCAACGCCGGGCAGTCGCCGGGACACGGTGTGGGGGAGCACGGCGTCGGCCATCGAGCAGGCGACCGCGGCGGCCTCCGTGCCGAAGTTGCGGGCCACCCAGGCGATGACCTCGTCGGCGGATGCCTCGTCCAGCTCGGCAGCGCCGGCCGCGGCCAGGGCGCGCAGCTCGTCGGGGGAGCGGCGGGTGCTCGTGGGAGTGCCGGTGCTGCTCATAACAGAGCCTCCTCGTTTGCGCGGTGCGCCCAGACCGCGAAGGTCTCGGTGTCACCCCTGTCGGCCAGGAAACGGAGGACGATGCGCTCCACATAGTCCGCGAGGTCGTCTGCGGTGACCTTGAGACCACGCACGGTGCGGCCGAGGCCGGCCTCATCGCGGCCGACGGAGGCCAGGCCCCCGCCGAGGTGCACCTGGAAACCGGGGACCTGGCCGCCGTTCCCGTCGGCGAGGAGCTGGCCTTTGAGGCCGATGTCGGCGGTCTGGATGCGGGCGCAGGAGTTGGGGCAGCCGTTCACGTGCAGGCTGATCGGTTGCGGCACGTCGATGCCGGCCAAGCGTTTCTCGAGTTCGAGAACGGCGTCGGTCGCGGTCTGCTTGGTCTCGACGATGGCGAGCTTGCAGAACTCGATGCCGGTGCAGGCGATGGTCGTACGGCGGAACAGGCTTGGGCGGGCGGCGAGGCCGAGCGTGTCGAGGGCGGTGATGAGCGGTTCGACGTCTTCTTCTCGGATGTCCAGAAGTACGAGTTTCTGGTGCGGCGTGGTGCGCAGCCGCCCGGAGCCGTGCTGCTCGAGGAGGTCGGCGAGTCGTGTGAGCATGGTGCCGGAGACCCGGCCGACAAACGGGGTGACACCGATGTAGAACCGGCCGTCGACCTGCTTGTGCACGCCGATGTGGTCACCGTGCTGGGTCGGCGTCGGGGCGGGCGGACCGTCGGGCAGTGCCTCGAACAGATACTCGTCTTCAAGGACCTGACGGAATTTCTCCGGCCCCCAGTCCGCCAGCAGGAACTTCAACCTGGCCTTGTTGCGCAGGCGCCGGTATCCGTAGTCGCGGAAGATGGAGGCAACGCCGAGCCACACGTCGGCGACCTTCTCGGGTGAGACGAAGGCACCCAGGCGCTCGCCGAGCCGGGGGTTGGCCGAGAGGCCGCCACCCACCCAGAGGTCGTAACCGAGGCCGAGCTCCGGATGCCGCAGGGCGACGAAGCCGACGTCGTTGATCTCGTGCACAACATCCTGGCTCGGGTGCCCGGTCAGAGCGGTCTTGAACTTGCGGGGGAGGTTCGCGAGTTCGGGGACCCCGATGTACCGCGCCGTGATGTCGGCGATCGTGTCGGTCGGGTCGAGGAGTTCGTCGACGGCGATGCCGGCGACGGGGGAGCCGAGCACCACGCGCGGCACATCGCCGCAGGCTTCGGTGGTCTGCAGGCCGACGGCCTCGAGGCGGCGCCAGATTTCGGGAACGTCCTCGACCCGGATCCAGTGCAGCTGGATGTTCTGCCGGTCGGTGAGATCGGCGGTGTCCCGGGCGAATTCCTCGGAGATCTGACCGATGACCCGCAGCTGGCCGGTGCTGAGCTGGCCGCCGTCGATGCGCACCCGAAGCATGAAATAGGCGTCTTCGAGTTCGTGGGGTTCGAGGGTCGCGGTCTTTCCGCCGTCGATACCCGGCTTGCGCTGAGTGTAGAGGCCCCACCAACGGAACCGGCCGTGCAGGTCGGTGCTTTCGATGGAGTCGAACCCGTCTCGGGAATAGATCTTCTCGATCCGCTCGCGCACGTTCAGCCCGTTGTCTACTTGCTTCCAGGCCTCGTTGCCGTTGAGCGGCTCGGTGCCGTCGACTTTCCACTGGCCGTTCGGCCGGGAGGCGGGTCGCGGACGATGGCCGGCCTCGGTCTTCGGCTGGGTGGTCTGGCTCTGTGGCACTGAGGTCCTCCTCGTTGAACGCGGGCGCTGCTCCGCCAGGCTGCGCGGCGTGCTGGGAAATCTACCGAGCCTGCGCCGCAACGTCATGGCGAGGCGTCACAGCCGGTCACGCTCCGTAGCGGGGCGTCACGAAGACGCGGCCGACGCCCCGAGTGAATATGGTGTCGCGGTGGGCACTGGTGCCCGGCGTCGACGGCGGGGTCGGCAGCCGAGCCATAGGCTAGGGGCATGGCAGAACGCACCCCGTGGTCCCTCTCCGGCGCATTGCGCGGAGTGTTCGCGAAGAAAACCATCGACGCCGATACCTGGGATGACCTCGAGGACTCGTTGATCCAGGCCGATTTCGGCCCCGACATCACCGATGCGATCGTGGCAGAGCTGCGCGCCAAGGTGTCGCGGTACAACACCACGGACCCCAAGGACCTGCACCGGATGCTCCGCGAGGGCATCGAGGAGCGCCTGGCGAAGCTCGATCCCACGCTGAACCTCAGCGCCCGGCCTGCCGTGGTGCTCGTGGTCGGTGTCAACGGGGTGGGGAAGACCACCACCATCGGAAAATTCGCCAAGTTCCTGCGCGTCCACGACCGCAGCGTCCTGATCGGGGCCGCCGACACCTTCCGTGCCGCCGCCGTGGAGCAGCTCGCCACCTGGGCGGAACGGGCCGGCGCGGACATCGTGAAACCGCAGGCCCAGGGCCAGGACCCGGCATCCGTTGCCTTTCAGACCGTCGAACGTGCCGTCAGCACGGGTACCGAGATCGTGATCATCGACACCGCCGGCCGGTTGCAGACCAAGGGCGGGCTGATGGATGAGCTCACCAAGATCCGTCGGGTCATCGAGAAGCAGACCCCGATCTCCGAGGTGCTCCTGGTGCTGGATGCCACGACCGGCCAGAACGGTCTCGCGCAGGCGGAGGCATTCATCGAGCACGCCGGGGTGACCGGCCTCGTGCTGACCAAGCTCGACGGGTCGGCCAAGGGCGGTTTTGTCCTGGCCGTTCAGGAAAAAACAGGAATCCCCATCAAACTCGTCGGGCAGGGTGAGGGAATCAACGACCTCACCGGTTTCACCCCGCACGTTTTCGCACAAAAACTCGTCGGATAGGACGCCCCTCATGACCATCGAACATGACTTTTTCGGAATCCTCGGCAGCGACGACGACAGCGGCGAGGTGTACTGGTCCGATACCGCTGAGCTGGGTGACCAGAACGTCGAAATCGACGTGAGCTCACCCGACGAAGACTCGGTGTCGGTTGAGGCCCTCGATATCGTCGCGGCCATGATCAACGCCTTGGAAGACCTCGATTCGCAGGCTCGCGAATCACTCGTCGCCGACCTGAGCGCCGAGGTCTCGGTCACCAGCCAGTTCATCGTCGCGCAGTTCGAGGAGCTCGACGCCGAGGTGCTCGAGGACGCCCTGATCTGGGACTCCGGGGACAAGCAGATCGATTACCTGCGCTCTCTCCAGTTGCAGCGCATCGGGTTCCACCCGCATCACGTCGGCAACGACCAGCATTTCGCGGTGCTCGACTACTCGATCAGCCCGCACGAGACCGATGCCCTGCTCGTTGTGACCCTGGACGTACACGGCGACACCATCGTGATCGCCGCTGACAGCTGACATTCGGCCTCGTCACACATCAAAGGCCCCCGGAGCGATCCGGGGGCCTTTGATGTGTGCGGAGCGTGGCGATTCAGCCCAGGTGCATGGCCGACTCGGTGCCGAGCAGGTCCTCCGGCTTCGGGCGCACCATGAAGAACGCGACGGGGGCGGCCACCAACACGCCCACGGCGGCCCAGAAGAAGGCGGCCTGATAGCCGTCGACGAAGGCCTCCAGCTGGGCGACGGGGGTGCCGTCGCCGCCGGCCAGCGAGGCCGCAATGGCCGAGGTGTAGAGCACTGTGAAGACCGCGGAGCCGATCGATCCGCCGATCTGCTGCACGGCGGTGACCGCGGCGCTGGCGGCGCCGGCGTCGTGGGCGTCGATGCCGGCCAGTGCCACGTTTTGCAGTGGCACAAAGATCATCGCCAGGCCCGCACCCATCAGAATGAGGCCGGGCGGCACCTCAACGAGATAGCTGCCGTCGACGGTGATGCGGGAGAGATAGAACAGCCCGGCGGCCACGATGACAGGTCCCACGGTCATCGGCACGCGAACGCCGATGCGGGGCAGGAACTTGGACAGCACAGTGGCGCCGACCATGATCGTCGCGGTCATCGGCAGGGAGGCCAGTCCGGATTCCAGCGGCGAGAAGCCCAGCACGATCTGCAGGTGGAAGGTGAGGAAGAGCAGGCCGCCCAGCAGCGCGGCGCCGGTGAGCGTGCCGGTGATGAACGCGCCTCCGCGCACCTTGTCGGCCAGGATCCGCAGCGGCAGCAGCGGGTGGTTGGACCGGCTCTCGACGAGCACGAAGAGGCCCAGGAGCACGACGCCCAGCGGGATGAAGACGAGGACCTGCCAGGCCGACCAGCCGTTCTCGGCCTGGGCGAATCCGAAGACCAGCGAACCGAGTCCGAGAGCAACCAGAATCGCGCCGGGCACGTCGTATCGGGTGTTGCCGTGGGCCTTGCTCTCCCGGATGATCGGGATGGCCGCGGCGATGGCGATGATCGCGATCGGCACGTTCACGAGCAGGCACCAGCGCCAGCTGGCGTACTCGGTGAGCACCCCGCCGAGCACCAGGCCCACCGCGGCGCCACCGCCGGCGATCGCACCGTAGACCGAGAAGGCCTTGATGCGGTCCTTGCCACCGGGGAAATTGACCGTGAGCAGGGCCAGCGAGGCCGGGGCCAGTAGCGCGGCGAACAGGCCCTGCAGGCCGCGGGCTGCCAGGAGTTCCCAGGTGCTCTGCGCCATGCCGCCGAGCGTGGAGGCGACCGCGAAGCCGGCCATGCCCACGATGAAGGAGCGCTTGCGGCCCCAGTAGTCGGCGATGCGGCCGCCGAGGAGCAGCAGCGCGCCGAAGACCAGGGCATAGAGGGTGACGACCCAGGTGCGGTCGCCGTCGCTCATGCCGAGGTCGCTCTGGGCGTGAGGGAGGGCGATGTTGACGATGGTGCCGTCGAGCACGACGGTCAGCTGGGCGAGGGCCACGATGGCCAGCAGCCACCACCGGCGGGGGTGGTGAGCGTGGGCTTCGGTAGAGGAGTCGGGCGATGGAGGGGTGGAAACCGGGGAAACGCCGGTCGCGCTCGATTGTGACATGCCGAGAACTATACCAAACGAACTAGTTCGTTTTGTTACACTGATGGCATGAAAAGAGTCGATTCACCGTCCGGGCTGCCGCCGAAGGAGCCAGCGCCCACACGTCAGCGCATCCTCGAGGCCGCGAGGGTGGAATTCGCCGCCTACGGGCTCGCCGGTGCCCGCATCGACCGAATCGCCCGCAACGCCTCGGCCAGTAAGGAGCGCCTCTACGCCTACTACCGGCACAAGGCGGACCTCTTCAGCGCGGTCCTGGAACTGAACCTGATCGAGTTTGCGAGCGCGGTGGAGCAGGGCGCAGGGGAGTCCCTGCCCGAGTTCGCGGGCGCACTCTACGACCACTCGGTCGCGCATCCGGAATACCTGCGGATGATCGACTGGGCCAATCTGGAGGGCCAGGACCTGATCAACCCGCCGCTGGCCCTCATCGAGGATTTCCACGCCGAGCGGGTCCGCGCGGTCATCGCACTGCAGGCGAGCGGAAGCGTCGACGCATCCTGGGACCCCGACCACCTCAACGCCCTCGTGTTCGGGATCGTCTCGTGCTGGATCCACGAGCCTGCCGCCGCCCTGGCCGCCGACCGGGCACCGGACCCCGCCACCGTCGCCGCCCGTCGGGCCAGTGCGGTGCGCGGCGTCGAACGATTGATCGGTTAAACTAAGACCACAATGGCTACTTTTGGAAACCTCTCAGATCGCCTCGCCGAGACGTTTAAAAATCTCCGCACCAAGGGCAAGCTCAGCGCCGCGGATGTCGACGGCACCGTCCGCGAGATCCGGCGCGCCCTTCTCGACGCCGACGTGGCGCTTGAAGTGGTCAAGGACTTCACCGGCAAGGTGCGCGAACGCGCCCTCGGCGACGAGGTCAGCAAGGCGCTGAATCCGGCCCAGCAGGTCGTGCAGATCGTCAACGAGGAGCTCATCCAGATTCTCGGTGGCCAGCAGCGCCGCCTGGAATTCGCGAAGAAGCCGCCGACCATCATCATGCTCGCCGGTCTCCAGGGTGCGGGTAAGACCACCCTGGCCGGCAAGCTCGCCAAGTGGCTGGCAAAGGACGGCCACACGCCGATCCTGGTCGCCGCCGACCTGCAGCGCCCCAACGCCGTCACCCAGCTCGAGGTCGTCGGCGCGCAGGCGGGTGTGCCCGTGTACGCCCCCGAGCCCGGCAACGGCGTCGGCAACCCGGTCAAGGTGGCCCGCGACGGCGTCAAGTTCGCTCAGCAGAAGCTGCACGACGTGGTCATCGTCGACACCGCAGGACGTCTCGGCGTCGACGCCGAGATGATGAAGCAGGCCGCGGACATCCGCAAGGCCATCGACCCCGACGAGGTGCTCTTCGTCATCGACGCCATGATCGGTCAGGACGCCGTGGCGACGGCCCGTGCATTCCAGGACGGCGTCGACTTCACCGGTGTCGTGCTGTCCAAGCTCGACGGCGACGCCCGCGGTGGTGCGGCACTATCGGTGGCGTCGATCACCGGCCGACCGATCATGTTCGCGTCCACGGGAGAGGGCCTGGACGACTTCGAACCGTTCCACCCCGACCGCATGGCCAGCCGGATCCTCGACCTCGGTGACATCCTCACACTGATCGAGCAGGCTCAGGGTGCGTTCGACGAGGACGAAGCGCGCAAGATCGCGGAGAAGTTCTCCACCGACACCTTCACCCTCGACGACTTCCTCGGCCAGATGCAGCAGCTGCGCAACATGGGCTCGATCAAGAAGATGATGGGCATGCTGCCCGGCGCCGGCGCCATGAAGCAGCAGCTGGACAACTTCGACGAGCGCGAGATCGTGCGCACCGAAGCGATCATCCAGTCGATGACCAAGGCCGAGCGGGTCACACCCAAGCTCCTGAACGGTTCACGGCGCCTCCGCATCGCGCGCGGTTCCGGGTCGACCGTCACCGAGGTGAACCAGCTCGTGCAGCGGTTCGAACAGGCCGCCAAGATGATGAAGACCGTGGCCAAGGGCGGCATGCCCAACATCCCCGGCATGGGTCCGATCCCCGGCGGTATGGGCGGCAAGCGTCCCCAGGTGCAGCAGAAAAAGAAGGGCTCGAAGTCGGGCAACCCGGCCAAGCGTGCCGCGGAGAATGCGGCCATCGCCTCCGGTGAAAAGGTCGGCGGCGCTCCCGCCGCCGGCGGCTCAGGTTTCGGTCTGGGCGGCGGAGCCAAGGCCGGCGGACCGTCGGCCGAGGAGATGGCGGCACTGCAGAAGATGCTCGGCCGCTAAAGCGCCCGGATGTCGCATGCCGACGTCGCCGAAATGGGTGTGGCCGGGGATTAGGATTTTGCAATGACCTCTCCCCAGCACCGCCCCGTGCGCCTCGGCGTGCAGATCGCCCCGCAGCACGCCGACTACACGTCGATCCGGAACGCCGTTGCGGCGGTCGAAGCCCTCGGCGTTGACGTCGCCTTCAACTGGGATCATTTCTTCCCGCTCTCCGGCGACCCGGAGGGGCTGCACTTCGAGTCCTGGACCCTGCTGGCCGCCTGGGCCGAACAGACCAGCGTCATCGAGATGGGCGCACTGGTCAACTGCAACAGCTACCGCAACGCCGACCTGCAGGCGGACATGGCCCGCACCATCGACCACATCAGCGGCGGCCGCTTCATCTTCGGCACCGGCTCGGGCTGGTTCGAACGCGACTATGACGAGTACGGCTACGACTTCGGTACCGTCGGCACCCGCCTGGACGCCCTCGCCGCAGACCTGCCTCGCATCGAGGCGCGCTGGGACAAGCTCAACCCGGCGCCGGTTCGCGACATCCCGGTACTCATCGGCGGTGCCGGTGAGAAGAAGACGCTGCGTATCGTGGCGCAGCACGCCGACATCTGGCACTCGTTCTCCACCCCAGAGGTCCTCACCCACAAACTCGGCGTCCTGGGCACCTGGTGCGACACCGTCGGGCGTGACATCAGTGAGATTGAAATCTCCACCGAGCTGCGCGGCAAGACCACCGAGGAAGCCGACGAACTCTATGGACTCGGCACCACCCTGTTCACCCTCGGAATCTCCGGTCCCGCCTACGATCTCGCGCCCGTGGAGGACTGGCTCGCCTGGCGCGACAGCAAAAACGCCTGATTGCAGTCCCGGTGAGGTGGCCTGTCCTCGTCGGGTCAGAAGTGACAACTTTCTATGCGCGAGGTCTAGGCGCTCAACTCACGGTTCGCGAAGGTGGGGCCGGCGGGAGCAGACCCTCGCGGAGCTCGCGGCTGAGGGCGGCGACCACGGCGGGGAGGTCACCGTTGTGTGTGGCCGCCACGGCCAGCTGACGCTGATAGCTGGCACCGTGGTCGAGGATCAGGTTCAACTGCAGCAACTCGGTCAGGCAGCCGAGGCGCTCGGCGGTGGGGGAGAGCACCTCGACGAGGCGGCGCACCTCGTCGGTGACCATCCGCTCGGTGCCGGTTGAGTTCACGATGATCTCGGCCGCCAGCCCGTACCGGGCCGCCCGCCACTTGTTCTCACGCACGAACCAGGGCTGCATGGTGGGCACCGGCCGGCCCTCGTCGATCTCCGTCGACATCCACTCGACCACACACTGAATGAACGCGGCGATCGCCCCGAGCTCTTCAACCGTCGATACTCCGTCGCAGGCGCGCACCTCGATGGTGCCCCAGCGCGGCGACGGGCGGATGTCCCAGCGCACTTCGGAGGCGTCCTCAATGATTCCGGTCACCGTGAGGTCGTTGACGTACTCCTCCCACGCGGGCCAGTCCTCGAGGCGCCAAGGCAGGCCGGCCGTCGGAAGCTGCTGGAACATCTGGGCGCGGTTGGAGGCGTAGCCCGTGTTGACCCCGGCCCAAAACGGGCTGGACGCGCTCAGCGCCTGCAGGTGCGGCACGAAGCTCAGCAGGCCGTTGAGGATCGGGATGACCTTGTCGCGGTCCTCGATGCCCACGTGCACGTGGATGCCCCAGATCATCATGTTGCGACCCCACCACTGGGTGCGGTCGATGAGCTTGTGGTACCGCTTCTTATCGGTGACCTGCTGGTCGAACCATTGCCCGAACGGATGTGAACCCGAACAGATCGGGTCGACGCCCAGAGGGTCGGTGATGGCACGTACCTCGGCGACCTGCCCGGCGACGTCGCCGACAGCGCCGGCCACCGTGTGGTGCACCCCGGAAACGAGCTCAACGGTGTTCAGGAGGAGCTCTCCGGTGATGTGCGGGTGTGGGGAGCCGTCCGGCCCCCTGAGAGCGTCGAGTACCTCGTCGGCGATCGACACGAGGTCTCCGGTCGCGCGGTCGACCAGGGCGAGTTCCCACTCGATCCCCACCGTCGACCGCTCGGAGCGAGCGAATTCGATTCCCACTCTTTCGATACCCACGGTGGTGCCCTTCGTGCTTCGAGTCATGCTTCGAGGCCCCGATGCGGGGCGATGTGGCACAATCCTGACAGCTAAACGGTGCCGGCGCGGTTCGCCGCGCTACACGGGGTCACGGTGTCGGCCGGATTGCCCGAAGTAACTCGGCGCACGATTATCACAAAGTGCTCGATGTCTGACACAATGATTAGTCGAGTTCCGTTATGCCCGACCCTCTAATCCGGCGTAACACGAACCTTATTGAGCTTGTGCCGAGTGTGCCCCCACGCTCACGGCTGTCAGTTCGCCAAACATCTAAATCACAGGAGAATTGTGGCTGTCAAAATCCGTCTGAAGCGCATGGGCAAGATCCGTGCACCGTACTACCGCATCGTTGTCGCCGACTCGCGCACCAAGCGCGACGGCCGCGTCATCGAAGAGATCGGCATCTACCACCCCACGCAGGAGCCTTCGGTCATCGAGGTCAAGTCCGAGCGTGCCCAGTACTGGCTCTCCGTCGGCGCCCAGCCGACCGAGCAGGTTGCGGCACTCCTCAAGCTGACCGGCGACTGGGGCATCTTCAAGGGCGACAAGAACGCCGTCTCCACCGTCAAGATGAAGGAGCCGAAGGCTCCCTTCGTCGCCGACGAGAAGAAGAAGCCGGTTCTGAAGCCCAAGGCTGACAAGCCCGCGGCCAAGGCCCCGACCGACGACGTTGCCGCCGAGGCAACCGAAGAGGACAAGGCGTAATTTTGCTCGCTCCCGCGCTTGAGCACCTCGTCAAGGGAATCGTTGATCACCCGGACGACGTGCACGTTGTAGCCCAGAACTCACCCCGTGGTGAGGTGCTCGAGGTTCGTGTGAACCCCGAGGACCTCGGCCGGGTGATCGGCCGCGCCGGTCGCACCGCCAAGGCGCTGCGCACTCTCGTGGCCGCTCTGGCCGATGGCAAGCGCGTGCGGGTCGACGTTGTCGATACCGACAACTGAGCGGGTAGTGACTAGCCCCTCATGAGCGACGACAGCACGACCCCGGCCACCCAACTGCGGGTGGGGCGCCTCACCAAGGCCCATGGCCTCAAGGGCGCCATCAAGCTGGAGCTGTTCACGGACGACCCGGGACGACGTTTCGTCCCGGGCGCCGTGTTCACGCTCCAGGTGCCGACCAGCTCACCCTGGCACGGCAAGACCATCGAACTCGTCGAGCTGCGCTGGTACAACCAGCACCCCGTCGGGTTCTTCAAGGGGGTCCCGGACCGCGAAGCCGCCGAGGCCCTGGCCAAGGCGATCCTTTGGATCGACCAGGACTCGGCCGAGCAGACCGACGAAGAAGACGCCTGGTACGACCACCAGCTGGTGGGACTCGCCGTCGTGCGCGACGGGGTGCAGATCGGCACGCTGACGCGCCTCGAGCACCTGCCGGCCCAAGATCTCCTGATCGTGAAGACCGCCAACGGCGAGGTGATGATCCCGTTCGTCAAGGCGATCGTTCCCTCGGTCGACGTCAAGGCCGGCGTCATCACGATCACTCCGCCCCCCGGACTGCTCGAAGAGCTGCCTGAGGAACCCGACACCGACGACTCGACGCCCGGAGACGCGGCGCCGGCAGCGGATGCGGAACCCGACTCAGATGAACCGGCAGCGACGCCGACTCCTGACGGTCAGGACGCATAGACGCGCCCTGATCCAGTTCACGGGAAGAGGCGCGCCGCGCCACACCTCCTTCACGTTCGTTGACATCGCGGCCGTTGAAGTGGAGTACCGTCGCATGTCCTACGTTAAACCGGATCACCTGATCGATCAGCTCGTTCATTCCGGAGTTGTCAAGACCAACCTCACCGCACGTCAGATGTTCGTGCGCGGCACGCTCTCCGGAGCGATCCTCGGCGCGGCCACGACCCTGGCACTGACCGCGGCGGCCCAGACCGGGCTGCCGATCGTCGGCGCCCTCGTGTTCCCCGTCGGGTTCGTTGTGATCCTGATGCTCGGCCTCGAACTGGTCACCGGCAGCTTTGCGATCATCCCGCTGGCGATCCTCGAGGGCCGCACCACCATCGCCAAGGGCCTGAAGAACTTCGCCGTCGTCATCCCGGCGCATATCTTCGGCGCCGGTCTCTACGCCGTCCTGTACGTGGGTGTCATCACCTACCTCGGGACGGACACCACCGATCCGATGATCCAAGCGATCATCAACATGGCCGAGCACAAGGTGCTGCCGTACGCGACGATCGGTGCCGGCGGCGTCCTGGTCGCCATCATCAAGGCCATGCTGTGCAACTGGATGGTGGCGCTGGGCACCATCATGTTCTACACATCCACCTCGGCCTCCGGCAAGATCCTGGGCATGTGGCTGCCCGTGCTCACCTTCTTCGGCCTCGGCCTCGAGCACGCCGTCGTGAACATGTTCGTCATCCCGGCGGGCATGCTGCTCGGCGCCGACATCAGCTTCGGCGACTGGTGGGGCTGGAACACCGGCCCGGTCCTGATCGGCAACTTCCTGGGCGCCGTGCTCTTCACCGCCCTGCCGCTGTACTTCTCTCACCGCACCAAGGTCAACCGCGCGGCGGCCCTCGAGGCCGACGACGATGGCGCGAGCGCGCCGGAGCTCACCGTCACCCACTCGTAGACTTGCCCCTATGCGCATCGACATCATCAGTATTTTTCCGGAGTTCTTCGGTGTGCTGGACATCTCCCTTCTCGGCCGCGCCCGCCAGGCCGGCCTGATCGACCTCGCCGTGCACAACCTGCGCGATTTCACCCACGACAGGCACAACACCGTCGACGACACCCCCTACGGCGGCGGCGCCGGCATGGTGATGAAGCCCGAACCCTGGGGTGAAGCGCTGGACAGCATCCTGCCGGCGATCGAGGACGCGGATGCCGGCGCGCCGGAGGGCGGCGCCGGCCCGGTGCTGATCTTCCCCTCGCCCGCCGGAGAACAGTTCACCCAGGCGATGGCCCGCGAACTCGCCCACGAGCCGCACCTGGTCTTCGGCTGCGGCCGCTACGAGGGCATCGACCAGCGTGTGGTCGACCACTTCGCCGGCCGAGGCCGGGTGCGCCTGGTGAGCCTGGGCGACTACGTGCTCAACGGGGGAGAGGTGGCCGTGATGGCCATGATCGAGGCCATCGGCCGGCTCATCCCCGGCGTGGTGGGCAACCCGGAAAGCCTGGTCGAGGAATCGCACGAGGACGGCCTGCTGGAGTACCCCAGCTACACCAAGCCCGCCAGCTGGCGTGGCCTGGAGGTGCCGCCGGTGCTGCTCAGCGGCAACCACGGCGCCATCGCGGCGTGGCGTCGGCAGCAGCAGATCGAGCGCACCCGGTTGGTGCGCCCCGACCTCCTGCCCGCCGACGACGCGGATGCCGCCCTTCAGCCTCCAGCGAACTCCAAGGCTCGGCGGGCCCCCCGCGGGTAATCTGGGGACTGTGATTCTCCGCAGGGTCTTCTACTACTGGCAGTTCGTAGCCGTCGGCGCGCTTCCGCTCTGGCTGATGGTCGCCGCGTCAATTTTCGGATCCTCGGCCTGGGAGGTTCTCGGCGCCACCTTCGGTGCCATCGCCATCGGTTTCGGCCTCCTCGTCGTGAGCCTGCTCTTCCTGGCCCGCAAGGAGGTGCGTGCGGCCAAGGCGGTGTCCTGGGCGGATGTCGGGGTGCTGGCCCTCTGGCACGTACTGATCGTGCTGATGGGCGTGTTCTCGGTGACGGCGCCGTGGCTGTCCGTGCTGGTGGTCCTGGTCGGTCTCGGCGCCTTCTGGTTCGCGCTCTGGGAACTCTTCGACGCCGCTCGCACCCGGGTGCGCGAAGCCATGGTCTACATCGACGAGACCGCCAGGTTCGGTACCGTCCCGGCCGGGCCGAACCAGTTCCCGCCGATGACCGACCGGTCCGGCGTTCGTGCGGACAGGGCCCGGCAGGACCCGGCGCCCAGGACGCCCGCCGACCCGTCGGTGATCATCATCCGGGAGAAGCCGACCGACCCGTAACGACCGGCCCGCAAAAGGTGCCGTCGGCCGACGGTTTGGCGAGCGGCTGGTTTAGTGGCAGAATTAGCGTTTGTGCCGCGGCATGTCTCTGCCACAGGGGAGCTGCATTCATATCGGCACGCACACACTCAATTGGTCGCCACCAACTCACCTTCGGTGAGGGGGCGGGGCGCCACTGAAACGTCCTCGACCTGTGGCGGGTACAGAGAGCGAATAACATGCATATTCTCGACCAGGTGGACGCAGCATCGCTGCGTTCAGACATCCCGGAGTTCCGGGCCGGCGACACCGTCAAGGTACACGTCAACATCGTTGAAGGCGCGCGCTCGCGTGTCCAGGTCTACCAGGGCGTCGTTATCGGCCGTTCCGGCGAAGGCGTCCGCGAGACGTTCTGCGTCCGTAAGGTCAGCTTCCAGGTCGGCGTCGAGCGTACCTTCCCGGTGCACTCCCCGGTGATCGACCACATTGAGGTCGTCGTCCGCGGTGACGTGCGTCGCGCGAAGCTGTACTACCTGCGCGGTCTCCGTGGCAAGAAGGCCAAGATCAAGGAAAAGCGCGACTAAATAACAGCGCCTATCGCGATTCGCCAGGTCTAAGCCTGAGCGTATTCGCAGCCGCTGGATTTCCCCCTGAGCTCCTCCCCGCTAAACTGGGCGAGGAGCTCAGGCGGTTAAATGACAGACAACACTCTGCCCTCGCGATCGCATCGCCTGGAACCAGATTCGCCGCGCAAAAGGCGCGGCGTTGCGATATTCATTCGCGACCTTCTCATCATCTTCGTGGTGGCACTGCTCATCTCGTTCCTGATCAAGACGTTTCTCGTGCGCTCGTTCTACATCCCGTCGGGGTCGATGGAAAGCACCCTGCTGGTCGACGATCGCATCATCGTCAACCAGCTCGAACCCGCCCTGGTGCCCGTCTCCCGCGGTGACGTCGTCGTCTTCCGCGATCCGGGCGGATGGTTGCCGGCGCAGCCGCCCCTCGAACAGAATCCGATCGTCGCGGCGCTCGACTGGACGATGTCGGTGGTCGGACTGTCCGCACCGGACAGTAACGACCACCTGATCAAACGGATCATCGGTTTGCCCGGAGACCACGTTGTCTGCTGCAACACGCTGGGCCAGATGAGTGTGAACGACATACCGCTCAGCGAACCGTACGCGCAGCTGCCGGCGGGTGAGACGAGCGTGTCCAAGGACGCGTTCGACGTCGTCGTTCCAGAGAATTCGCTGTGGGTCATGGGCGACAACCGCTACGACTCCCTCGACTCCCGCTACCACCCCAACGCTCCGGGCAAGGGGTTCGTGCCAATGGACAACGTTGTCGGCCGCGCCCTCGTGATCAGCTGGCCGCTCGAACGGTGGAGCTGGTTGGACGATTACCCCGAGGTGTTCCGCGGGGTCGAGGAGGCCGACAAGTGACCGTTCCCCAGCCCACGAAGCCCCTCCAGTCATGATGGCTGTCGTCGAGCCGACCCTCGACGTGGAGCTGGCGATGCTCGCTGCCGGCGCCAGCTGTGTGATCGGCTGCGACGAGGTCGGCCGCGGTGCCCTCGCTGGCCCCGTCGCCGTGGGCCTCGCGGTCGTGACGGCCGACGTCGGTGCCTTCCCGGTGGGCTTGCGCGACTCCAAACTCCTGAGCGAGCCCCGCCGGGAGCGGCTGGCACCGCTGGCCGCGGCGTGGGTGCGCCACAGCGCCGTGGGGTTGGCGTCGCCGCAGGAGGTGGACAGCGTCGGCATCGTCGCCGCCCTCGGCCTGGCCGGCAAGCGAGCGCTTGCCCAGCTGCACGCCGACGGCGTGGACATCGTCGGCGGAGTCGTGCTGCTGGACGGCAACGACGACTGGCTCAACAAGGCCCTCAGCACCCCGCTGTCCGTCGTGACCCGTATCAAGGCCGACCAGGACTGTGCGTCGGTGTCCGCGGCATCCGTGATCGCGAAGGTGCACCGGGACCGGTTGATGATCGCGGCCGACCTCGCCACCCCCGGCTACGGCTGGACGGGCAACAAGGGCTACGGCAGCGCCCAACACATGACCGCCATCGGTGCGTTGGGGGCCAGCGAACAGCACCGGCTCAGCTGGCTCAAGATTCCGGCTTGAGAACTGCGCGTAAGATTGACTCACCATGGAAGAAGATGAGTTCGAGGACTACGACCGCGAGGTCGAGTTGGCCCTATACCGCGAGTATCGAGACGTTGTGGGGCAGTTCCAGTACGTCGTCGAGACCGAGCGCCGCTTCTACCTCGCCAACGAGGTTGAACTCGTGCGCCGCGACACCGAACACGACTTCTACTTCGAACTGACGATGAAGGATGTCTGGGTCTGGGATGTCTACCGCTCCGACCGTTTTGTGAAGTCGGTGCGAGTGCTGACGTTCAAGGACGTCAACGTGGAGGAACTGGCGTCGAAGGAGTTCGAACTTCCCAAGGAACTCGCGCTCGACGAGTAGCCGCGCCGGCCCGCCGTGCGGCTGCTAGCGTGTGCGGATGACAGCTCGCACCGACTCGTCTAGCGCGGTCCCGTTTGGCACCGCCCCGTCCAGCAGCGCCCCGTCCAGTGCTGACGCGTCCCGCGCTGACGCCCTGGCCACGGTGGGCGCGGCCCTGGACCTGGCTCCGCTCATCGACGGGCACAACGACTGGGCTTGGGAGTGTCGCGAGAACCGGGATTACTCCGTCGAGGGTCTCGACGGCGCCCTGGCCACTGACACCGATATCGACCGGCTCCGAGCCGGCCGGGTGGGCGGTCAATTCTGGTCGGTGTACGTGGAAGACACCCTCGACGGAGCCGACGCCGTGCAGGGCACCCTGGAGCAGGTGGACTGGGTGTACAGACTCGCCGCCCGGTATCCGCAGACCTTCGTGATCGCCACGAGTGCGGCCGATGTGGAGGCCGCTCGTGCCAGCGGCCGGATCGCCTCGCTGTTGGGCGCCGAGGGTGCCCACTCGCTCAACGATTCTCCCGCCGTGCTGCGGATGCTGGCCAGGCTCGGCGTGCGCTACCTCACCCTCACTCACGTGCACAACACGAGTTGGGCCGACTCCGGCACCGATGAACCGGTGCACAACGGCCTGAGCCCGCGCGGTGTCGAGTACATCCGGGAACTCAACCGGTTGGGCATGCTCGTTGACCTCTCGCACGTCTCCCCGGCGACGGCGCACGCGGCCCTCGACGTCACGAGCGCCCCGGTGATCTTCAGCCACAGCTCCTGCTCCGCCGTCACGGCCGATCCACGCAACGTGCCTGACGATGTGCTCGGGCGCCTGGCCGACAACGGCGGCGTGCTGATGGTCACCTTTGTGCCGCAGTTCGTCTCGGCGGAGTATGCCGGCTGGTTCGGCGGCGACCGGAGCACGCCCGCACCCCGGGTGACCGTGGCGCAGGTAGCCGATCACGTCGAGCACGCGCGCGACGTCGCCGGCATCCGCCACATCGGGCTAGGCGGGGACTTCGACGGCACCGACGAGTTCCCCGAGGGCCTCGAGGGCGTCGACGGTTACCCGGCGCTGCTGCTCGAGCTCGCCCGGCGAGGCTGGACCGCTGCCGAGCTGGCCGCCCTGGCCGGCGCCAACGTGTTGCGGGTTCTGCGGGCGACGGATGCCGCCTTCGCCGGACACGACGTGGAGCTCACCCGGCTGACCCGCTGACCCTGCGCCCGGATCCCGACTCAGGGGGTGCGCGGCTCGCAGATGACGACGGGAATGTCCCGACGGGTCTTCTGCTGGTAACCGGCGTAGCCCGAATAGGCGCGCACGATCGCCGGCCACAGCGCCGCCTTCTCCGTCGCGGTGGCCGTGCGGGCCCGCATCGGACGGGTGACCCCGTTCTCGGTGAGTTCCACCTCGGGGTGGGCGACCAGGTTGAGGTACCAGAACGGGTTGCGGTCGTCGCCGCCCTTCGACGCGATCAGCACCACCCGGTCCCGCTCGTGGATCGGGGCGGTGAGCATCGTGGAGCGTCGCTCGCCAGTCTTCCGTCCGAGTGTGTGCAGTTCCACGACGGGCATCGGCCCGATTTTCCAGCCCAGCCGGCCTCGGGAGAGCACCAGCAGCGTGCGGTGTACGGCGTTCATGGCTCGCATCGACAGGTCGGTCAGGCGGTCGGAGATCATGGCATCAGCCTACGGTCGCGCCGGCTGCCCTGCGCGGTTGACACCCGGACGGGGGGCTGGGTAGCGTCCCCTGCGACAGCGACCCATTTCCGAAATCCCACGTGAAACAAGGAGTTTCCATGTCCGACGAATCCGTCTTCCTCTATCTCGGTGTGTACCCCAACGCGGCAACGGCCGAGTCCGACCTTGAGGTTGTGCGTGAACTGCACTCCACCAAGGTGATCGGAACCTACGACGCCGCCGTCGCCACCAAGGAGGCCGATGGCTCGGTGCAGGTTCACCGCAAGACCAGCAAACATGCCGGCTGGACCGGCGTGGCCGCCGGCGCTGTTGTCGGACTGTTGTTCCCTCCGGCGATCATCGGCAGCGCCATCGTCGGCGGAGCAGCCGGCAGCGTTGTCGGGCACTTCTGGCGGAGCCTGGACCGTGGTGACATCAAGGAACTCGGCGAGCTGCTCGATTCCGGCGAGGCCGCGCTCATCGTCGTGGGCAAGGACCGTCTCGACGAGGAATTCCGCAAGGCGGGCCTCGTGGCGCAGAAGCACCTCCAGAAGGAGCTGAAGGTCGACGCGAAGGAGCTCGACAAAGAGCTCGCGCAGGCCTCCAGGGAAATGCAGGCGGAGGGGCGCTCCGACACCGTTTAGTTCGGTCGGTTCAATCCGCATCAGCCGAACACCGAGAGCCCGCTCCTCCACAGGGGGCGGGCTGCGCTGTGTGTGCACAGGCTCGACACCGCCGTGTCGCGTCCGAGACCGGTCCTCGCATGCTGGTCGCGGAGGTGCTCGTGGCACGCAAAGACGATTTGGGCCGGCGCGGCGAAGACTGCGCCGCGGAGTACCTGGCGCGGGCGGGGTACACGGTGGTGGAGCGCAATTGGCGGTGCGGGCAGGGAGAGATCGACCTGATCGTCGCCAAGGACGGCGACATCGTGTTCGTCGAGGTGAAAACCCGCTCAGGGACCGGATACGGGCATCCGTTCGAGGCCATCACGGTGGCCAAGCTGGCCAGACTGCGCCGGCTGGCCGGGGCCTGGTGCGCACAATTCGAGCCGAGGGCGCGACACATCCGCATCGACGCCATCGCGGTGATCGCTCGCCCGGGCCACGCACCGAGTGTCGAACACCTCGAGGGCGTGTTCTGATGGGCCTGGCCCGCACCCACTCCGTCGCACTCATCGGCCTCGCCGGGTCGCTCGTCGAGGTCGAGGCCGACATCTCCAGCCAGTTGCCGGGGATGCGGCTGATCGGGCTGCCGGACGCGGCCCTGGCCGAGGCCGCCGAACGGGTGCGTGCCGCGGCCAAGAACTCCGGCTGTGCGCTGAACGGTCACCGGCTCACCGTGAACCTCTCGCCCGCCGCCCTGCGCAAGCACGGCTCCGGCTTCGACCTCGCCATCGCGGTGGCCTGTCTGGCTGCGGACGGGGTGGTGCCGGCCGCGTCGGTGGGCGCTGTGGTGCACATCGGCGAGCTCGCCCTGGACGGGCGCTTGCGGCCGACGCCCGGCATGCTGCCGGCGGTGATCGCCGCTGCGCGGCTCGGGCACCGCACGGTGATGGTCCCGGCCGGCAACGCCGAGGAGGCGGCCCTGGTGCCGGGGATCCGGGTGGTGGGGGTGTCGTCGCTCCGTGACGCGCTGATCTGGCACGGCGCCAGGTTGGAACCCCAGGAGGTGGAGGTGCTGCGTGCTCCCGTTGAGGACGACCCGGCCGACGAGAGCCTCGACCTGCTCGACGTCGTCGGCAACGACGAGGCCATCCTGGCCCTGCAGGTGGCTGCGGCCGGCGGTCACCATCTCTTCATGCTCGGGCCGCCAGGCGCGGGCAAGACCATGCTCGCGGCCCGTCTGCCGGGGCTGCTGCCCGACCTGGGCCCGGCCGCGTCTCTGGAGGTGAGCTCGCTGCGGTCGCTGAGCGGCCGTCCGGTGGGGCGTTCGTTGATCACCAGGCCCCCGTTGGAGTCGCCACACCACACCATCACGGCGGCCGCGATGGTCGGCGGCGGCAGCGGGCAGATCCGGCCGGGTGCGGCGGCGCGGGCGTCCCACGGGGTGCTCTTCCTGGATGAGGCACCTGAGTTCTCCGGTGCGGTGCTCGACGCCCTCAGACAGCCCCTGGAATCCGGTCGGATCAGCATCCACCGGGCGAACGCCATCGCCCATTTTCCCGCCAGATTCCAGCTGGTGCTGGCCGCGAACCCGTGCCCGTGCGGCCAATACGGCGCCGGCGATCAGGAGTGCAGCTGTCCGCCGAACGCGCGGCGCCGTTATCTCGCCCGCATCTCCGGCCCGCTGTTGGACCGCATCGACATCCAGCTCACCGTGACCCGGGTGACCGCAGCGCAATTGCGCATCTCGGCCGACGGCGGCCGGTTGTCCAGCGCCGCGGCCCGCAGCCGCGTTCTGGCCGCGCGGGAAAAGGCGGCGGAGCGGCTGGCCGGAACGCCCTGGACGGTGAACTCGCAGGTGTCAGGGCCCTGGCTGCGCAGTTCCGAGAGACGGTTGGGCGCCCCGGTCACGGCGATGCTCGACCGGGCCCTTGAGAGGGGTGGGATCACCATGCGCGGCTACGACCGGATACTCCGGGTGGCGTGGTCTGTCGCGGATTTGACCGGAGTCGCCAGACCCGGGCCAGACGAAGTGGGGCAGGCCCTATACCTGCGGAAGGGAATGGCGTCATGACACTGTTCGGAATCGACGAGGCGGTGGTGACCTCGCTCACCGCCGGCGTTCGCCCGGCCGCCGCAGCACCCGGTGAGGAGCAGTCGGCGGATGCCCGGCCCGCCGATGCCGAGCTCACTTCTGCGCGGCCCTCCGACCCTGGGGAGGTATTCGCCCGAGCGGCCTGGACCACGATCGCCGAACCGGGGGACGGGGTCGCCGGCGCCGTGGTGGGCCTGCTCGGCGCGGCGGCGGCCCTTCGCTCGGTGGTGGAGGCGTGGCCCCCGGACCGACTGGCCGGCACGCTCACGGACTCCGTTGACGAGCACGAGGCGGGTGACCCTGCCGGACTCCGCCCGGAGCTGGAGCAGGCACTCGCCCGGTGGCGACCACGATTATCGTCGACCGAGGTGATCCGGTCGCTGCAGCAGGCCCGGCGCACGGGAACGGCACTGCTCCTGCCCAGCGACCCGCTCTGGCCCGGCGCTGTCGACGACCTGGGCCGGCACGCCCCGCTCGCCCTGTGGTGGCGAGGTCAGCCGGATGCCCTGGCGGCGCTCCGCCACTCCATCGCCTTGGTCGGCGCTCGCGCTGCGACAGGGTACGGCGAACACGTGGCGATGGAGGCGGCGGCGGGATTGGTCGACCGGGGACTCGCTATTGTGTCGGGGGCGGCCTACGGGATCGACGGTATGGCACATCGGTCGGCGCTGGCCAGCAACGGAACGACCGTCGCATTTCTGGCCGGGGGAGTTGACCGCTTTTACCCCAGCGGACACGACGCCCTGCTCACCCGCATCGTCGAGGCCGGCGCGGTGCTGTCCGAGCTGCCCTGTGGGGCGCCGCCCACCAAATGGCGGTTCCTGCAACGCAACCGGCTGATTGCCGCTTCGAGTGCGGCCACCGTGGTGCTCGAAGCGGGCTGGCGCTCCGGATCGCTCAATACGGCTGGGCACGCGGCAGCGCTCGGGCGCCCGCTCGGTGCCGTTCCCGGCCCGGTCACCTCGCCCACCTCCGCCGGCTGTCACCGCTTACTGCGGGACTACGACGCCATCTGCGTCACCAGCGCCGCCGAGATGGCCGAGCTCATCGGCCTGGGCGTGGATTTGGAGCTGGACGTGCCCGGGGCGGCCGGCCGGGATGCTGAGGGAACCGTGCCGCGGGAACGCACGAGCGATCAGGTGCGGGTGTTCGATGCGCTCAGCGTGCGGGCGCCTCGCGTAGCTGCCGACATCGCCCGGCGCTCCGGGCTGTCGACTGTGGCGGTGCTCGGGGCGCTGGGCACCCTCGACCTTGAGGGCTCGGTGCGGGAACGAGCGACCGGCTGGGTCAGGGTCACCTGAGTCGCCGGCCTGACTGTTCCCCGTCCGGACACATGTTCCCGGCACACCGGGCGCACTTGTCCGGAGCGGCGACAGTTGTGCTCCGCGCAGGTCTGGGCCTGGACTACCGGGCTGCAAAGGCCTTCTGGGTGGCGGCGTTGGTGAGCTGGGCGAACTCTTCGGCCTGGACGGGGGACATGGACGGTCCGGTGGTCATCGTCGACACGACCAGGTCACCGTCGGCGACGAAACAGATCGAGCCGGCGAACGCGTTATACCCGAAGGTCATTTTTATCTGGCGGCAGGCCAGGGAATCACCCTCGATGGCGGCCTCGCCGCCTACTAAGTCGTCGATCTCTATCAGCGTGTCTCGACCGTTTTCCGTCGTTGCCAGGGGTTCGGTGCAGGAGGCTAGCTCTGCGCTCAAGTCCGCTATGACCTGTTCACCGTCTTCGACAATGAACACCCCGGTACTCAGGGTCTGATCGAGTGTCTCCCGCGTGAAGGTGTGTCCGTTGAGGTTGTCGGCCTCGTCAACGGACAAGGCACTCGCGAAGTCCAGTGCACACAGGTCCCCTGTTGACTTGTCGGTGGAGACTTCCGCATCCTCCGAGTCGGTGCTGGTGGACGGCTCCAGGCTCCAGCCACCGGACGGCAGGTCCGCGACCGTGAGGGCGAGGGCCGCGAGATCGTCCGCCTCGGGGCCGGCCTCCGCGGCTGGCGCCTCACTGGTGTCCGGTACCGCGAGGGTTTCGTCAGCCTGAGAACAGCCCGTCACGAGAGAGAGTGTGAGTGCAACCAGAACACAGGTATAGCGTTTCGAAACCAACAGGACCCCCAAGAACAGCGTGAACAGATGGCACCATCTAACCGTGCCGTACTGCGCCGGCCCCGCAGGTGTCGGGAGTCGGCGCGCCGATATCCGAGGTGACAGCCGGTGTCGCAGTACGCGGGATCTCCTCGGAATCGTTGTCGGCGCTACGCCCTAGGGTGTTCCTGACGGCGCGTCACACCGAGGGCGTCGATTCAGTCCGTCGGATCAGCGAGGGGTAGCTCATGACCGGAACAGACACTGTACAGATGGGCCAGTACCGGCCGGCCTCCCACCTCATCGCGCACCTCAGCGACACTCACTTCCTCGGCACGGGCGCGGACGGATCCGGGCGGTTGCTGTACGACGCCGTCGACACCGACAGCACAGTGCATCGCGCGATGGCGCAGCTGGAAGCCTCCGGCCTGGCCATCGACGCCCTCATCTTCACCGGAGACATCGCCGACCGAGGCGACGCGGATGCGTACCGCCGGGTGCGCGACATCGTCGAGGCGTCCGCAGAGCGGATGGGCGCCGCACTGGTCTGGGTGATGGGCAACCACGATGAACGGGCGGCGTTCCGCACCGAACTCCTGCGTGTCGAGGCCCACGACGGGCCCGTCGACAGGGTCGTCGACGTCAACGGACTGAGAGTGATCTCCCTGGACACCAGCGTGCCCGGGTACCACCACGGCGAGGTCACCGCCGACCAACTCGCCTGGCTGCGCGACGTGCTCAGCGAACCCGCCGAACACGGTTCCCTGCTCGCCCTGCACCACCCACCGGTACCCACGGCCCTGCCGCTGATGACCATCCTTGAACTGCGCGACCAGACGGCGCTGGCCGAGGTGCTCGGGGGCAGCGATGTACGCGCGATCCTCGGCGGTCACCTGCACTACGCCACCACGGGACTGTTCGCCGAAATCCCGGTGTCCGTCGCCGCGGCCACCTGTTACACGATCGACGCGGCAGCCCCGCCACGCCAGCTCACCGGGGTCGGCGGCGGCCAGTCGATCAATCTTGTGCACGTCTATGCCGACCAGGTGGTGCACTCGAACGTTCCCCTGGGCGCCTTCGACGTGGTCACCCGTTTCGATCCGGCCTACCTCGACCGGATGGAGGCGCTCAGCCCGACAGACCGGCTGGCGGCGTTCTCCCGGCACGTCGCACAGCCGGCCGGGTAGCCGAGACCGGGGGAGGATCACCATGAGTGAGCGCCGCGCGGGAGAGCGGGCGAATGACGGCGATTCCCGCGTCGGTGCCGGCATCCCGCCCGGTGCGCGAGATGCTGGAGGCATGCATCTCGACCCGGCGATCGACGGCTTCGCCCGCTATCTCACCACCGAACGCGGTTTCTCCGTGAACACGGTGCGCGCATATTGCGCCGACCTGGCCGGGTTGGCCACCTTCGCCGAAGACCGGGCGGTGGACACCGTCGACGGCCTGACCCTGGAACTCCTGCGCGACTGGCTGTGGACGGGAACGCAGGCCGGACTGGCGCGGGCCACCATCGCCCGGCGCTCCGCCTCAGCGCGCGGGTTCACCGCCTGGCTCACCCGGGACGGCGTGCTGCCCAGCGACCCCGCCGTGCGGCTGCGTTCGCCGAAACCCGGTCGCACCCTGCCGCGGGTGATCAATCGCAGCCAGATGCAGGAACTGCTCGACCGCCTCGTGGCCGCCGCGGGCGCCGACGACCCGGGAGCCGTGCGTGACCTGGCCATCATCGAACTGCTCTACGCGTCCGGCCTGCGGGTCTCCGAACTCGTCGGACTCGATGTGGGGGACGTCGACCTGTCCCGCCTGACGGTGCGCGTCACCGGCAAGGGCGACAAGGAACGCGTTGTGCCGTTCGGCGTGCCGGCGCAGAGCGCCATCGTGCGGTACCTGCGGGCGGCACGTCCGGTGCTGGCCGCCGCGGTTCCGGCCGAGACGACGCGGTCAGAGGCGACGGGGGGCACGATGGCCGTTCGGCGGGTCACGGGGGCCGACCCGGCCGCCCTGTTTCTCGGCAGCCACCGGCAGCGCCTCGGGGTGCGCGCCGTGTACCGCCTGGTCGCGGCCCTGCTTGAGTCGATGCCCGGCACCGGTCCGGCCGGTCCGCACGCCCTGCGCCATACGGCGGCCACCCACCTGCTCGACGGTGGAGCCGACCTGCGCGCGGTGCAGGAGATGCTCGGCCATGCCAGCCTCGGCACGACTCAGATTTACACCCACGTCTCGGCGGAGAGACTGCAGCAGAGCTACCGGCTCGCGCACCCCCGCGCCTGACGCCAATCCGTGAGAGATGGGCGTCAGCGGGCCGGGATCGGTACCGGGCCGATCGGCGGGAGGGGCAGCAGTATCGCGCGCGCCAGCCCGCCGAGAAAGAGCATCGGTGAAATGTATTGACCGTGCCGGCGCACCCCGAAGTGAACACAGCGCGCGGTGCAGTGCGAACCCGTCGCCACGACGCCCACCACCTGCCCGGCCAGCACCCGATCGCCCTCGCTCACCGTGGCCGAGACCGGCTCGAAGCTGGACACCAGGCCCTCACCGTGCTGGATGGACAGAACGGGCCGGTCCACGACCCTGCCCACGAAGGTGACCACCCCGTCGGCGGGGGAGCGAACCGGGTGGCCTTCACCGGCCACGAGGTCGATGCCGCGGTGCCCGGCCGCATACCGGCTGGCCGGCGCCTCGAAGGGACGCGCCAGCTCCCGTGGTGGTCCGACGGGCCAAGCCCATCCGGCCGGCGCCGCCTGCCCGGGTAGGACAGCAGCGGGCGCCGCCGACACGGGAACCGCAACTGATGCCGCGGCACTGTGCTCCGCAACGACAGACACCGGCGCAGAGGCCAGCGCCGGTGCCGGCGAGCCGGACATGATTGGTGCGCCGGTGAGTATTGCGGCCGCGACGGCACAGGCCGGCAGCGCCGCGCAACGGAACCGAGCCGGCGCCGGGCGTCGGCGAGGCCGGAACCTGTGCAGGGGAGAACGGGTGGAGGCGAGGCGTTTGTCGGGGCGTCCTGTCGCTGTCATGGCTCCACCATCGGACGACGTCGAGGGCGGGAGGCGCGCCGCGGGCCCGGCTGTGCCAAACGTGTAAAAGTACTGGCTGTGGAGGAGTGGCTGTGGGGGAGCGCGTTGGTGCGCGGACGGGGTCGGCCGGGTGCTAGAGTTCTCTGAGCAGCGCTTTGTGCGCTGACTACGCGTGCCCATTCGGCCAACACATCCACTCGGTCCTGACTTTTCACGAAGTCGGGCGGTTGTGCGCCGGGCACCAGGAGTAGTGATCATCCGATCACGACACAAACCGATGGGCGTTTTCTGCTGTGCAGAAACGTCGGATAAGGAGTACGGCTCATGGCCGTCGTAACCATTCGCCAGCTGCTCGACAGCGGCGTGCACTTCGGGCACCAGACCCGCCGTTGGAACCCGAAGATGAAGCGCTTCATCTTCACCGAGCGTTCCGGCATCTACATCATCGACCTGCAGCAGTCGCTCGGGTTCGTTGACAAGGCCTATGACTTCGTCAAGGAGACCGTCGCCCACGGCGGCACCATCCTCTTCGTCGGCACCAAGAAGCAGGCGCAGGAATCCATTTCGGAGCAGGCGACGCGAGTCGGCCAGCCCTACGTCAACCAGCGCTGGCTCGGTGGCCTTCTCACCAACTTCCAGACCGTTTCCAAGCGTCTGGCCCGCATGAAAGAGCTCGAAGAGCTCGACTTCGAGGACACCGCCAAGAGCGGCTTCACGAAGAAGGAAATGCT
This sequence comes from Cryobacterium sp. TMN-39-2, assembly GCF_004402745.1. Classification (NCBI taxonomy): domain Bacteria; kingdom Bacillati; phylum Actinomycetota; class Actinomycetes; order Micrococcales; family Microbacteriaceae; genus Cryobacterium; species Cryobacterium sp. TMN-39-2. The sequence goes on along the minus strand of NZ_SOFX01000027.1, from coordinate 393,394 downwards.
CATCAAGAAGCGCGAGCTCGTCAAGCTGCACAAGAGCCTCGGCGGAATCCGCAACCTGACCAAGACGCCGTCCGCGCTCTGGGTTGTTGACACCAACAAGGAGCACCTCGCCATCGACGAGGCGCGCAAGCTCGGCATCCCCGTCATCGCGATCCTCGACACCAACTGCGACCCCGACGACGTTCAGTACCCGATCCCGGGTAACGACGACGCCATCCGCTCCGTTGGCCTGCTCACCCGCATCATCGCCGACGCCGCGGCCGAGGGCCTCATCCAGCGTCACCAGAAGCCGGAAGAGGGCGCCGAAGTTGAGCCCCTCGCCGCGTGGGAAGCCGAGCTGCTCGCAGCTCCGGCCGAGACCACGCCCGAGCAGTCCTCCGCTGACACCGAGAAGGTGGCCGACGAAACCGTCGCCACCGAGCAGGTTGCAGAAGAGGCACCCGCAGTAGCAGAGCCCGCAGCGGCCGAAGCCGCAACCGAAGAGGTTGCAGCCGACGCTCCCGTAGCCGACACCAAGTAAGGACAACAGGTATGGCAAACTTCAACCTCGAATCCGTCAAGATCCTGCGCGAGCGCCTCGGCACCGGCATGGTCGACACCAAGAACGCACTCGTCGAAGCCGATGGCGACATCGAGCGCGCGGTTGAGATCCTGCGTCTCAAGGGTGCAAAGGGCAACGCAAAGCGCGCCGACCGTTCTACCTCTGAGGGCCTCGTGGCCGCCAAGGTGATCGGAAACACCGCTTACCTGCTCGAGCTCGCCTGCGAGACCGACTTCGTCGCCAAGGGCGAGAAGTTCGGCGCTCTTTCCGAGAAGGTTCTGGACGCGGTTTCCGCTGCCGGTGCCACCAACGTCGCCGAGGCGCTTGCCGCTCCGGCGGATGGCCAGACCGTCGGAGACCTCATCAACGGCGAAGCCGCGATCATCGGTGAGAAGTTCGAACTTCGCCGCGTCGCGGCCGTCACCGGTGACAACTTCGAGATCTACCTGCACAAGACCAGCAAGGACCTGCCCCCGCAGGTGGGCGTTGTCCTGGGCTACACGGGTGAGGACGCCGCGACCGCTCGCAGCATCGCCCAGCACATCTCGTTCGCGAACCCGGAATACCTGGCTCGCGAAGACGTCCCCGCAGAAGCCGTCGAGGCCGAGCGTCGCATCGTCACCGAGATCTCCGAGAACGAGGGCAAGCCGGCCGCCGCACTGCCCAAGATCGTTGAAGGCCGCGTCAACGCGTACTTCAAGCAGGTCGCACTTCTCGAGCAGGACTACGCCAAGGACAACAAGCTGTCCGTGGCGAAGGTGCTCGCTGACGCGGGTCTGACCGTCACCGGCTTCGCCCGGTTCAAGGTCGGCGCGTAACCAGCTCCGCCGCAACCGGCACAGCAGTAACCAGTAAGGCAGCATGAGACAGAAGGAGATCGGATCGCCTCGGCAATCCGGTCTCCTTCTTCTCTGCCCGGCTCCAGGCGGGCCGCAGCAGGGGTACAGCCCACCGGTGCTCAACCGGTAGTTTTAGAATCACGATCCACAACGGAAGGACGCTCACGGGCATGTCAGATACAGGTACCAAGCGCAGAGTCCTCCTCAAACTGTCGGGCGAAGCCTTCGGGGCCGGAAGCCTCGGCGTCAACCCCGACGTCATCAGCAGCCTGGCCCGGGAAATCGCCGAGGCCGCCAAGAGCGTCGAGATCGCGATCGTCGTCGGCGGCGGCAACTTCTTCCGCGGCGCCGAACTCTCCCAGCGCGGCATGGACCGCGGCCGCGCCGACTACATGGGCATGCTGGGCACCGTCATGAACGCCCTCGCCCTGCAGGACTTCCTGGAACAGGCCGGCGCCGAGACCCGTGTGCAGTCCGCCATCGCCATGACCCAGGTCGCCGAGCCGTACATCCCGCGCCGCGCCGAGCGTCACCTTGAAAAGGGCCGCGTCGTCATCTTCGGCGCCGGCGCCGGACTGCCCTACTTCTCCACCGACACCGTGGCCGCGCAGCGCGCCCTTGAAATCGGTGCCGAGGTCGTCCTGGTCGCCAAGAACGGCGTCGACGGTGTCTACTCAGACGACCCGCGCACCAACCCCGACGCACACAAGATCCACAGCATCACCTACCAGGATGCGCTCCAGCGCGGCCTCAAGGTCGTCGACTCGACGGCGTTCAGCCTGTGCATGGACAACAGCATGCCCATGCGGGTGTTCGGGATGGCTCCGCACGGCAACGTGACGGCCGCCATTCTCGGCGCCGAACTGGGAACCCTCGTCTCCAACTAGGATTATTGAAGCCACCGAAGAAGGAGTCACCGTGATTACGGATGTCCTGACCGACACCACCCAGCGCATGGATAAGGCCGTCGAGGCCGCGAAGGAAGACTTCGCCACCGTGCGTACGGGGCGAGCAAACCCGCAGATGTTCCAGAAGATCCTGGTCGACTACTACGGCACCCCGACGCCCCTGGGGCAGCTTGCCTCGCTGCAGAACCAGGAAGCTCGCACGCTCCTGATCACCCCGTACGACAAGAGCGCCCTGCGCGACATCGAAAACGCCATTCGGGACACCCCGAACCTCGGCGCCAACCTCGGCAACGACGGTATCGTCATCCGGGCTTCGCTGCCCGAACTGACGAACGACCGCCGCAAGGAGTACGTCAAGATCGTCAAGACCAAGGGTGAGGATGCCAAGGTCTCCGTTCGCAACCTGCGCCGCAAGGCCAAGGACGAACTCGACGCGCTCAAGAGCGAGGTCGGTGACGATGACGTGGCCCGTGGAGAGAAGGAGCTCGAGCAGATCACGAAGACTCACATCGACGCGATCGACGACGCCCTCAAGCGCAAGGAAGCCGAACTCCTCGCTATCTAGCGGAGGCTAAGCGAATGACGGATCAGCCAGGGCCCGCCCAGCCACCCCAGCGGGGTCGCGGCACCGGCCGCGCCGAGTTTCGGGCACAGGTGCAGTCCACCAAGGCCGACATCGAACGCCAGGTACAGGCCACCAAGGCGCAGCTGGATGCGACGAACGAACGCATCGAGGCCCGCACAGGGCGCAACCTGATTCTGGCGACCCTGATCGGGCTGGTCCTGGGCGGCGCGATGCTCGTGAGCCTGATCTTCATCAAAGAGCTGTTCATGATCGTGGCTTTCGTGGTCGTGGGGTTCACGGCCTTCGAACTGGCCGAGGCTCTGCGACGGGGCGGCCGGAAGGTGCCCCGGATCCCGGTGCTGGCGTCGGCGGTGGCCGTCGTGCCCGCCGCGTTCTACTGGGGTGCCGGCGGCCAGTGGCTCGCCACGCTGGGCGGCATCCTGCTGATCACCCTGTGGCGGCTGGCCATGCTCGCCTTCCCCAGGCACCGCGCACCCCGCAGCGTGGTGCTCGCCGACATCGGCGGCGGCTTCCTGATCCAGGTCTACGTCGTATTCCTGGCCAGTTTCGCGGTGCTTCTGGTCACCCAGGAGGGCGGCCAGTGGTGGACGCTCGCGTTCCTGCTACTGGTGATCTCCGCTGACACCGCCGCGTACGCCGCAGGACTCTCCTTCGGCAAACACCGGATGGTGCCGTCGATCAGTCCCAAGAAGACCTGGGAGGGCTTCGCCGGAGCGGCCATCGTATGTGTGGTCGTCGGCATCCTGCTGGCCATCTTCATGCTCGGCGAGCCGTGGTGGTTCGGTCCGATCTTCGGCGTAGTGATCCTGATCACAGCCACTTTCGGTGACCTGGCGGAATCGCTGATCAAGCGGGACCTCGGCATCAAGGACATGAGCTCCTGGCTACCGGGCCACGGCGGTTTCCTAGACCGTCTGGACTCCATCCTGCCGTCAGCTGCCGCGGCCTATGCGCTCTACCTCATCTTCGCCTGACCCGGATGCTTTCGACACTCGGCGTCCTGTGGGGCAGAATGAGGCGGTGAGCACTACGTTTCCGCGAACCAGCAAAAAGATGCTCGGCTACAACCTCAAGCAGGTCGAGGAGTTCCTCGAGTCGACTCGACACGCGTACGACGATGCGGCTGGGACGGACCAGCTCACCGCAGCCGACATCCGTCACACGGCCTTTGCCATGCAGAAGGGCGGCTATTCGCCCAGCCACGTCGACGCGGCCCTGGAGCGTCTCGAGGACGCTTTCGCGCTGCGGGAGCGGGAACGCGCCACCGGCGAATCCGGCTCGCAGGCCTGGCTGGACGAGGCCCGTCAGACCGCGCAGGTGATCATCAACCGCCTCGGCCGACCGGCGGGTCACCGGTTCTCCCGCACCAGCATCTTCAGCACCGGCTACAACAAAGCCGATGTCGACCGCCTCGCCGCGAAGCTCGTCACCTACTTCCAGGACGGCCACCCGGTCACCGTCGACGATGTGCGCACGGCGGTCTTCCGCCCGCAGCGGACCGGCTACAGGGAGGCCCAGGTCGACCTGGTTCTCGACAGTGTCGTGGACGTGATGCTCGCCGTTCGGTGACACATTGCGTGTCGTTACCTGGCCGTTACCCGTGAAGTGGGTTAGGGTCGAATCATCGTGGGTAGACATCTCAACATTTCCGCGCCCGTTTCGGGCGCGATGCCGGTGAGCACACCGGGCACCAAATCGCTTCGTGCACCCTTCGGGAACCTGGCCGTGCAGACGCCCGCCCGGCCGATCCCGCGGAGCATGCACCGCCCGCGCTCACGCAGCCACGTAGCGCTGTCGCTGTTCGCATTCACCGCTGCTGCCGCCTTCGTGCTCGTCACCGTCGTCGACCCGTACTCCGGGGCGACGGCGTCACCGTACTTCCAGGTGCCCGGCGCCGCATCCGACCGGTACAAGGGCGAGGCCGCTCAGTCCCTGCTCGTGGCCAGCACCGTGGCCAACGCCGTCGTCATCGACAGCTACACGATCAACGAACCCGAGCCGGAACCCGCACCGGCCCCCGTGGCCGCCGCGTCGGCGACGTCGCCGGGCCCCGTCAGCGCCGCACCGGCTGCCGTCCCCGACCCGGGCTCCGCCCAGGCATACGCCTACGGCGCCGTCGCGTCCCGCGGCTGGGGCGAAGACCAGTACAGCTGCCTGGTGTCGCTGTGGAACAAGGAGTCCGGCTGGCGCGTCAACGCGATGAACTCCAGCAGCGGCGCTTATGGGATCCCGCAGTCACTGCCTGGTTCGAAGATGGCCTCGGCCGGCTCCGACTGGGAAACCAACGCCGGCACCCAGATCGAATGGGGCCTGGGCTACATCAGCGGCCGCTACGGCACCCCCTGCGGCGCCTGGGGCCACTCCGTCGACGTCGGCTGGTACTAGTCACCCGACCCGACCCGACCTGCCCAGCTGGGCCCGTCGAGCCAGGGTTAGACTTGCACCATGCCGCGCAGCAACCGCCCCAAGGGCCGCAGAGCCGGCACCGGCGAAGACGAGACCGATGATCTCTCGCGCATGCTCGCCGGCTGGCGCCGCACCGAGGTGAAGCGCGACGGCGTGTGGCACGTGCAGCCGATCAGCGCCGCCCAGGCGGGGAAGACCTACCTCTGCCCCGGTTGCCTGCTCGACATCAACCCCGGAGTGGCCCACATGGTCACCTGGCGCGGCGACGGTGTAACCGGCGACGCGGCGGACCTCGCCGCCCGGCGCCACTGGCATCTGCACTGCTGGAAGATCAAGTAACCCGAGCGTTTCGCGCAGGCGTTCACCCCCCCCCCCCCGACGAGGAGCACCACCATGGCCGGACCAGTCGAGATCCGCGGCGGCATCGACCTGCCCGCAACCCGCGAGCAGATCGAGCTGCACACCGACGACGGCCTCACCCTGGTGGGCGAGCTGGCCACGCCGGCGAACCGGCCCGCCGTCGCCACCCTGGTCACCCTGCATCCGCTGCCCACGCACGGCGGCTTCATGGACTCGCACATCCTGCGGAAGGCCGCCGGACGGCTGCCGGCGCTGGCCGACCTCGCCGTGCTGCGCTTCAACACCCGCGGCACCAGTTCACCGCGGGGGACCAGCGGGGGCAGCTTCGGACACGGCGACGCCGAACGTGCCGATGTGGCCGCGGCCATGGCCTTCGTCACGGAGCGTGGCCTGCCTGACCCCTGGTTGGTCGGTTGGTCGTTCGGCACGGAACTGGCGATCAAGTACGGCCTCGACCACCCGATCCACGGCGCGATCCTGCTGTCGCCACCGCTGCATCGGGCAACGGATGCCGAACTGGCGGCCTGGGCGGACGACGAGCGCGAGCTCGTGGTGCTGGTGCCCGAACACGACGACTACCTCCGGCCCGAGGAGGCCCGCACCCGGTTCGCGAGCGTTCCGAACGCCCGACTGATCAATGTGGACGGCGCGAAGCATCTCTGGGTGGGTGAGAGCCAGACCCGCCGGGTGCTCAACGAGATCGTCGCCGCGGTGAACCCGGCAGCCGGCCGGCTGCCGGAGACCTGGGCCGGCGAACTCTGAGCCGCAGAGCTCTGAGCCGTCGCGTAAGCGACCGGCGGGCGTCCGGCGCTCAGGAGCACCGCGCCGCTTGATAGGGCGCTCCGGAGGCTTTACAGCTCGTTCTGGCGGGGGATCACGACCTGCTTGATGATCATGATGACCGATGCCGCGACCGGGATCGCGATCAGGGCGCCGAGGATGCCCAGCAGCGACCCGCCGGCGAGGGCTGCCACCACCACGACGGCGCCGGGAACGGCGACGGCGCGGTTCATGATGTTCGGGCTGAGAACGTAGGCCTCGAGCTGCATGTAGACCAGGTAGTAGATGCCCGCGACGAGCACGGTGAGCCAGGAGCTGCCGATACCGGGAATCGCGCAGGTGGCGACGATGATGACGGATCCGGTGATGGTGCCGACCAGCGGGATGAGCGAGAACAGGAACGCGATCACCGACAGCAGGGCGGGGAAGGGGGCGCCGATGATCGACAGGAAGATGAAGCTGAAAACACCGTTGCAGGCGGCCAGGGCGCCCTGTCCCACGATGAACCGGCCGACGGCCGTGGTGATCTGCTCGCTCAGGTCCGCGAAGCGTTCCCGCTTGGAGGCGGGGACCAGCTGGTAGGTGGCTCGCTTCATGGTGTTCAGTGACGCCGTGAAGTACAGGGTCAGGATCAGGATGATCAGGCCGCCGAACAAGCCGCTGACGATGGCGAAACCGGATTGGACGATGGTGGACGTGATCTCCGTGAGGTTGCCGCCGAGGTATTTCGTGACCGCCTCGACGATCTCCTGCACATCAAGGGCCGGGAACTGCTTCTGCAGGTCGACGAGGAAAGTCGCTGAATTCACCGACTTCACCAGGGCCGGAATGCGTTCAGACAGGTTGGAGATCTGGTCGGCGATGATCGGGACGATGGCGAAGATCACCCCGGTCAGCGCGCCCAGCACGGCCACGAGCACCGTGAGGATGGCGGCCCACCGCGGGAACTTCTTCTTCTCGAGCCACGAGACCGCCGGGTCGAGTCCCAGGGCCAGGAACAGGGCCGCCCCGATGTAGGTGATGATCGTGGACAGCGAGACGATCGAGCTCAGGATCAGCACCCCGAGGCCGACACCCAGGGTTCCTACCAGGCCGAGCCGGAAGGCGTTTTGGATCTTCACTGTTGTCTCCACTTGCTCGGCGTTGTGACTAGTCCTGGTCAGCGTTCACTTTCTCCGCCTGGGTCAGGACGCTGCGCAGGCTTTCGAAGTAGCCGGCGACCGACTCGCGCTCAATCCTAATCTGCGCCAGACGGTCTTCAGCGTCGTTGACGAGTTCACGCGTGCGTGTCTCCGCATCGGCGACGAGGGCCGCCGCGCGATCCTCGGCATTCCGCACGATGCGTTCGGCCTCATCGTCGGCCTTCGCCTTCGCCGTCTTCGCGTCGGCGCGGGCACCGGCATCCAGTTGTTCGTTGAGAGTGCGCAGTTCCACGGTGCGGGCGTTGGTGACGGCGAGCTGAGCCGAGGAGTCGTCCAGGTAACGCTGCGTCTGAGCGACGGCCGCCTGGTGACGGGCCAGGTGGTCCTGCTCGGCTTCGTCCCTGCGCGCCTTGAGCTCCACCTCGAGGTCGGCTCGGATCTGGTCGATTTCGCGTCGCAGCTTGGCCGCCTCGTGCTCGCCGCGCTTGCGGGTGGCGGTGAGATGGTTGTCCAGATCGATTCTGGCCTGCTCGCTGTCGGCGTCGAAGTCCGCCTTGGTCTGCTCGAGTTCCCGGGCGAGGTCGGCCCTGGCCTGCTCGATCTCGGCGGCAAGGTCGGCGTGCGCCTTGTCGAGGTCGCGGTTCACTGCCGCCCGATCTCGGTCCAGCTCCCGGTCGAGGTCGGTGTGCGCCTGCTCACCCTCGATGGTGAGATCCGCGCGAGCCTGTTCGATCTCCCGGGCGAGGTCGGTGCGACCCTGCTCGATCTCCACGGACAGGTCTGAGCGGGCTTGTTCGGTCTCGTGGGCCAGATCGATGCGGGCCTGTTCGGTCTCCCGGGCCAGGTCGATGCGGTCCTGTTCGGTCTCGGTGGCGAGGTCGATGCGGGCTTGTTCGGTCTCGCGGGCGAGGTCGGCACGCTGCTGGTCCAGTTCATGGGCCACTTCCGCGCGCGTCAATTCGGTTTCCCGAGTGAGACCAGCGGCGATTTCCCTCGCTTCGGTGGCCTCGCGCTGAGCGACGACCCGCACCTCAGCGGCCTCCCGTTCGGCCTCGGAGCGAATGGCGGCGACCTCACGCTTGACCGTGGCCCGGAGCTCCGCCGCTTCGGTGGCGACGGCGCCGCGGATCGCCGCGGCCTCCTGGAGGGCATCCTGGGTGAGCTGTTCGTGGGTCTGCCCAGCGCGGGTGAGCAGATCGTCTGCCTCGACCTGGGCATCGGTGAGCAGTCGGTGAGCCTTGACGGTGGCGTCGGACACCGTTCGTTCGGCGTGTTCGGAGGCTTGGCGCTTCAGCGCGTCGATCTCGGCGGATGCGGAGGCGCGCAGCTTCTCGGCGTCGATATCGGCCTGGGCGATGACCCGGGTTGACTGCTCCTCGGCGACGCGCAGGGTGTTCTCGAGCTTGGTGCCCAGCCCGGAGAAGGTGGGACTGCCGACCTCTTCGATCTCGGCATTGAGGTCGTCGATTCTGGCCCCCAGCCGTTTGACTTCCTTGGCCGACTCGGTGCTCTGGGCGTTGGCCTGGATCAGGTCGCGCCGAAGTCCCTGGATGGCCTTGTCGACCTCGTCCTTGTCGTACCCCCGGAATACCTGGGTGAAGTCAGCCTCGTCGGTCGCCACGTTGTCTCCTCATAAATGGGCCTGACCCCGAGTCAGATACGGACGGAGCAGACCGTGCAATTTTAGTGCCCGGACACTCTGCTCCCCATCCCGCCTTCGGGGGAAAGGAGGCCGTGGAGTGAGGGGAATCACGCGAAAAGTCGCTATTAGGCACCTCTCAGGAGCGTCCACTATCGTAAGACGTCCGTGTCTGTTGCTTCCCGGCCCCGACAAGCGGTGGCAGGCGTTGTGATTCGCAGCCATCGGCAGGCAACACAGGAGGGTTTTACGTGCGTTTCGTCTTTGCCATTTTGGCATTCGTCCTCGCCGCGCTGATGATCGCATTCGGCATCGCGCAGCGGACAGTCTTTCTCGAACCTGCTTCCACGAGCCTGAGCGCGACGGTCGACGACGGTGCACCGTACGCGGTGATCGACGGCGCGGCCCTGGGCGCGTTCCCGGGCAGCCAGACCATCACGGTTTCCGGCTCCGACAGCGTCTTCGTCGCCTACGCGCGTACCGCGGACATCCAGGCCTGGATCGGCGCTGACGAGTACGCGGCGGTGGGCCTCGATGCCGATACCGGAAAATTGACTGTCACCCCGGCGACGGGAACCGCCGTCACGCCGGCGGCGGAAACGGAAGCGGCCCCGCTGGCCACCGACCCTGCCGGCTCCGACCTGTGGTTGGAGGAGTACACCGGTGACCGGTCGCTGACCACCACGATCAGTGCGCCGGAAGGGATCTCGGTGCTTGTCGCCTCCGACGGGACCGCCCCGGCGCCGACGGATATCACCGTGGCCTGGCCGACGGACAACGCGACACCGTGGGCCGGTCCGCTGATCGTCGGGGGAGCTCTCATCGGTCTGCTCGGCTTCGTGATCTACCTGCTGGGCCTGTTGCACTTCCGCCGGTCCCGCCGTCCGCGGCGCAACGTGCCGCGCGGGCCGCGCATGCCCAGGCTGCCCCGGGTGCCGCGCCCCAAGACCATCAAGGCGAGCGAGATCACCGGTCCACGCCGGTCGATCGGCCGGTCCATGATCGCCGTTCCCCTCGTGCTGGTCTCCGGCCTGGTGCTCAGCGGATGTTCGCCGGAGTTCTGGCCGACCGCCGCTCCAGAGGCCGCCGCGACCGCAACGGCGACGCCCTCGCCCAGCGCCGAGGACACCGAGGCTCCCGTGGCCGACGAGGCTCCGGAGCCCGCTGTGACGGTGCCGCAACTCGAGCGCATCGTTGGCGACATTGTCGCGCTCACGGCGGAGGCCGACGCGAACCTGGATGCCGACAGCCTGGCCACCCGGTTCACCGGCCCCGCGCTGGAGCAGCGTCTGGCCAACTACAAGGTCCGCGCCGCCGATGCGTCGTACGCGGCGACCGTGGCGCTGCCGGACTCCCCGCTGACGCTGACGCTTCCCCAACAGACCGATGCCTGGCCGCGCGTGGTCATGACGGTGCTGCAGTCGGCTGATGAGGCCTCGGTGCCCACCATGGCGCTTATTCTCAAGCAGGAATCTCCGCGGGAGAACTACCTGGTCGAGTACGCCGTCCAGCTCGAGGCATCCGCCAAGGTTCCGAGTGTGGCCCCGGCCACCATCGGAGCACCGCTGATCGCCCCCGACAACAAGTTCATGTCGATGGCGCCCAACGCCGTCGGCCCGGCCTACGCCGACATCCTGCTGAAAGGCGAGGCGAGCCCGTCGTTCCCGCTCTTCGAAGCCAAGGGCGACACCGCCCGCACCCAGCTGGGCTTGGAGTACAAGGAGAAGCAGCTGCTGGAGCTTGAGGACACCGGCACGATGGAGTTCACCAATGCCGTTGGGAGTGGCGAGATCATTGCCCTTGCCACGAATGACTCCGGCAGTATCGTGGCCGTGAGTGTGAACGAGATCACCACGGTGACTCCCGTCGCGGGCAAGGCGACCATCACCCCGAAAGAAGGCCCGAGCAAGGCGCTCTCCGGTATCGAGGAGACCACCAAGGGCATCCAGAGCACCTATAGCGAGCAGCTCCTGTTCCACGTGCCTGCCGCCAATTCAACCGACAAAATCGTTCTCCTTGGCTTTAGTCAGGGACTGATCAATTCCGTGGAGCTTCCATGACCGTTGTCCCTCCAGCCGGCGCCAACCTGCGCGGCGCCGTCGACCTGTCCTCGCTCGTGAACCGCCCACCGGCGGCCGCGGCCGGCGTGAGCACCGGGACCGCGCCGGATGGCGCCGTCGCCGGTGTCGTTCCGGTACCGAATCTGGTGCTCGAGGGTACCGACACCAACTTCGCGGAGCTGCTGGAACTGTCGAAGATCGTGCCGGTGATTGTGGACCTGTGGGCCACCTGGAGCGAGCCGGCCACCCAGCTCACCCCGGTGATCGAGAACCTGATCAGGGAGTACAACGGCCGCTTCGTGCTGGCCACCGTCGACATCGACACGAACCCGCAGCTCGCCCAAGCGTTCCAGGCCACGTCGGTGCCGACCCTCGCCGCGGTGATCAACGGTCAGCCGGTGCAGCTTTTCGACGGGGTACTCCCCGTGGTGCAGATCCGCGAGGTTTTCGAGCGGGTGCTGGAGCTGGCCGCTCAGCACGGTGTGACCGGGGTGGCCGAGGCCGCCGAGACGCCCGCCGGCCCGCCGGCCGAGCCCGTCGAACCCGAACTGCCACCGCATCACCGTGAGGCCTACGAGGCCATCGAACGCGGCGACTACGCCGCCGCCATCGACATCTACAAGCTCGCCCTGGCCCGCGACCCCCGCGACACCATGGCCGCCGCCGGTCTCGCCCAGGTCAGCCTGCTCGCCCGGCTGCAGGGCAAGACCATCGCCGAGGTGCGTTCGGCTGCCGCTGACGACCCGGCGAACCTGGACGCTCAACTCCTCGTGGCCGACCTGGACCTGTCCGGCGGACACATCGAGGACGCCTTCGACAGGCTGCTGGGCCTGTTCCCCGGCCAGGATGCTGCGGGCAAGAACGTCATCCGGCAGCGCATGCTCGAGCTGTTCGAGGTCGTCGGCACCGACGACCCGCGCGTGCCGCCGGCCCGCAAACGCCTCACCGCGCTGCTCTACTAACCGCGGGAACGCGAAAGCGCCCGTGTGGCTGCCTCAGGCGACTGAGGCGACCATGCGGGCGCTTTCGCGTGGCCTCAGCGATGTCAGCGGCGCAGGCGCAGCCAGAGGGCGCCAAGCGGCGGCAGGGTGAGGGTGGCGGATGCCGGCCGGCCGGCCCACGGCTCGGCGAACGCTGTCACCTCACCGAGGTTGCCGACCCCGGAGCCGCCGAAGTTCTCGGCATCGGTGTTGAGGATCTCCTCCCAGGCGCCGGGCAGGGGCAGCCCCACCCTGTAGCCGGTGTGCGGGGCTCCGGAGAAGTTGTACAGGCAGACCACCGGCGTGCCGTCGTGGTCCCAGCGCACGAAGCTGACCACGTTCTCCGCAGCGGCGCCGCCGTCGAGCAGCTCGAACCCGCCGGGTTCGTTGTCACGCTCCCAGAGGCTGGGCGTGTCCCGGTACACCCGGTTGAGCTGGCCGACGAGGTTGAACAGGCCACGGTGACCGGGCTGGTCGAGCATCCACCAGTCCAGTCCGCGCTCTTCACTCCACTCGGACCGCTGGCCGAACTCCTGCCCCATGAACAGGAGCTGCTTGCCCGGGTGCGCCCACATGAATGCGAGGTAGACCCGCACGTTGGCGAGCTGCTGCCACGGATCTCCGGGCATCTTGCCGATCAGGGAGCCCTTGCCGTGCACAACCTCGTCGTGGCTGATCGGCAGCAGGAAGCTCTCGCTGAACGCATAGACGAACGAGAAGGTGATCTCGTTGTGGTGGTACGCGCGGTGCATCGGGTCTTCGCTCATGTACTCGAGCGAGTCGTGCATCCAGCCCATGTTCCACTTCAGCCCGAAGCCCAGGCCGCCGCCGGAGGTGGCCGCGGTGACACCGGGCCAGTTGGTGGATTCCTCGGCGATCATGATGGTGCCGGGGTTGCGCTTGTATGCCGTCGCGGTGATCTCCTGCAGCAGGCTGATCGCCTCGAGGTTTTCCCGGCCGCCGAACTTGTTGGGTTCCCACTCGCCGTCCTTGCGCGAGTAGTCCAGGTACAGCATCGAGGCGACCGCGTCCACCCGGAGGGCGTCGATGTGGAACTCCTCGAGCCAGTACAGCGCATTGGCGACGAGGAAGTTGCGCACCTGCATCTGGCCGAAGTCGAAGACGTAGGTGCCCCAGTCCATCTGCTCACCGCGGCGCGGGTCCGGGTGCTCGTACAGGGCCTGCCCGTCGAAGCGGGCCAGGGCGAATTCATCCTTGGGGAAGTGTCCCGGAACCCAGTCCATGATCACGCCGATGCCGGCCTGGTGCAGCCGGTCGATCAGGTAGCGCAGGTCGTCGGGGTGGCCGAACCGGCTCGTCGGAGCGTAGTAGCCGGTGACCTGGTAGCCCCAGGAGCCCCCGAACGGGTGCTCGGACAGCGGCATGAACTCCACGTGCGTGTACGCGAGTTCTTCGAGGTAGCTGATCAACTCGTCGGCCAGGGCCCGGTAGCCCAGCCCGGGCCGCCAGGAGCCCACGTGCATCTCGTACACGCTCATGGCCCGGTTGTGCGGGTCGGTGGCGCTGCGTTCGGCCAGCCAGGCGGCATCCTGCCAGGTATAGGCGGTCTCACCGACCACCGACGCGGTCAGCGGCGGCACCTCGGTGTAACGGGCCATCGGGTCGGCCTTCTGCACCCACTCGCCGGCCTGGGTGAGGATTTCGAATTTGTAGTTGGAGCCAGCGGCCAGGCCGGGCACGAAGAGTTCCCAGACGCCGGTGCTGCCCATGTTGCGCATCGAGTGCTGCACGCCGTACCAGCTGTTGAAGTCACCGATCACGCGCACGGCGCGGGCGTGTGGCGCCCAGACCGAGAACGAGGTGCCGCTGACGGGCTTGGTCACGCCGGTGAAGGTGCGCACGTGGGCGCCGAGTACGTCCCAGAGACGTTCGTGCCGGCCCTCGCCGATCAGGTGCAGGTCGAGCTCGCCGAGCGTGGGCCGGTAACGGTAGGGATCGTCGCTGATCCAGGCCGGACCATTCTCGTAGTGCGCTTCGATCTCGTAGTCCTGCGGGCCGATGGTGCTGACACCCTGCCAGATGCCGTAGCCCAGATGGGACAGCTCGACGCGGGCGCCGGTGGACAGCACCGCGACGACCTCGATGGCCAGGGGACGCAGGACCCGGATGACCGTGATCGGGTCGGTGATGTTCGGCAGGTCCAGCAGGTGCTGGCCGAGCACCTCGTGCGGGTTGTAGTACGAGCCAACCGAGACCGTCTCAAGGATGTGCGCGGAGAAGGTGGGCAGTTCGTCGGCGGGTCGGCCGGTGGCGTGTTTCATTCGGCCAGTCCGTTCTGGTTCGGTACCTGTGGGATCCGCACGTGCAGGATGTGCACGGGTTCGGTGAAGGCGTCCAGGCGCACGAAGTTGTCCGCTGACCAGGTCCACACGGCGCCGGTAATGAGGTCCTCGACCTCGAAGTGGGAGCCGAGGGGGAGACCGAACCTGGTCACATCCAGGTGCACCACGGTCTCACGCACCGAATGCGGGTCGACGTTGGCGACGATGATGAGCGCGTCGGTGCGACCGTCGTCGGTGAATTCACCGGACAGGTACTTGCTGTAGACGAGGATCGAGTCGTCGTCGCTGGAGTGGATGTCGAGGTTGCGCAGCTGTCGCAGGGCCGGGTGTGCGGCACGGATGCGGCCCAGCTGGGCCAGGAACGGCGCCAGTGACCTGCCGAGTGCCTCGGCCTTCGCGAAGTCGCGGGGCCGCAGCTCGTACTTCTCGTTGTCGATGTTCTCTTCGGCGCCGGGACGGGCGACGCTCTCGTACAGCTCGAATCCCGCGTACAGGCCCCAGGTGGGCGCCGCCGTTGCGGCCAGGGCCGCACGGATCTTGAACGCTGCCGGTCCGCCGAACTGAAGGTATTCGGAGAGGATGTCGGGAGTGTTCACGAACAGGTTCGGGCGCAGGAAGTCCGCGGTGTCGTGGGCCAGGCCGTCGAAGAATTCCTCGAGCTCTTCCTTGGTGTTGCGCCAGGTGAAGTAGGTGTACGACTGCTGGAAGCCGACCTTGGCCAGGCCCTGCAGCAGCGCAGGACGGGTGAATGCCTCGGCCAGGAACACCACGTCGGGCGATTCCCGGTTGATGGTGCCGATCAGCCACTCCCAGAAGTCCAACGGCTTGGTGTGCGGATTGTCGACCCTGAAGATGTTCACGCCCACGCCGATCCAGTAGCGCACCAAGCGCAGCACCTCGGCACGGATGCCGGCGGGATCGTTGTCGAAGTTGATCGGGTAGATGTCCTGGTACTTCTTCGGCGGGTTCTCGGCGTAGGCGATGGTGCCGTCCGGCAGCGTGGTGAACCACTCCGGGTGCTCGGTGACCCAGGGGTGATCCGGCGAGGCCTGCAGGGCCAGGTCGATGGCGACCTCGATGCCCTCCGTGCGGGCGGCGTCGAGGAAGAAGCTGAAGTCGTCGATGGTGCCGAGCTCCGGGTGGATGGCGTCGTGGCCGCCGGCCGCTGAGCCGATCGCCCACGGCGAACCCGGGTCGTTCGCGCCGGCGTCGAGGGTGTTGTTCGGGCCCTTGCGGAAGGACCGGCCGATCGGGTGGATCGGCGGCAGGTACAACACGTCGAAGCCCATCGCGGCGACGCCGGGCAGGCGGGCCGCCGCGGTGCGGAAGGTTCCGCTCTGCCAGCTGCCGTCTTCTCGCCGCACGGCGCCCTCCGAGCGGGGGAAGAACTCGTACCAGGAGCCGACGCCGGCGCGGGTGCGTTCGACCCGCACGGTGCGCTCGGCGGAGAACGAGTCGAGACTGGCGAGGGGGCGCACGACTGCAGCCGCGGCCAGGGCCGGATCGGTGACGACGGCCAGCCGGACCGCGAGGGGAAGCCTGGTATTGGCCAGGGTCTTGGCGGCGGCCGCGAACAGCCGGCGTTCCACGGTGGGACGCTTGAGGTCCTTGCCGGCGGAGGCCAGCAGTGTCGAACCGATCAGGAACATCAGCTCGACGTCGATGCCGGCGGGGATCTTGATCGCGGCGTTGTGCACCCAAGTGGTGAAGTCATCCGCGTAGGCACGCACCCTGTAGGTGTACGAGCCCTGCAGGTCCAGGCGCACCTGGGTCTCGTACCTGTCGGTGCCCGGGGCGCCGGGGCGCATCGGATGCTGGGTCTGGGTGCCGTCCGGCGCCGTGAGAAACAGCATCACGCCGATGGCGTCGTGCCCCTCCCTGAAGGCGGTCGCACCGAACGGCACGACCTCGCCGGCGAAAGCCTTCGCCGGCCAGAGATTGTCGTTCAGCTGCGGGGACAGGTCGAGGACGGGGATTCGACCGACTTTGGTCGGAACATCCGCGATGCTCGGAGTTGAGAGGGCGGTACCGGTTCGTTTTGGTGTCTTAGCCACAAGACGACCGTAGCGCGAACGGGGGCCGAATCGGTGGTCACACGCGCGCACACCTGTTACCCGGTGGGCACGTTGCGCCCCTAAAGTAAGGTTCGTGAAGGCGATCCGTAAATTTACCGTCCGTGCAGTCCTGCCAGAGTCGCTTGCCGCGCTCGATGAGCTGGCCGGCAACTTGCGCTGGTCCTGGCACGAGCCCACCCGGCAGCTCTTCGAGCACATCGCCCCGGAGCTGTGGCGCAGCATCGGCACCGACCCCGTCGCCCTGCTCGGCGCCGTCGACCCGGCCCGGCTGGCGGAACTCGCCCTGGACCACGACTACGTCGCCGGCGTCAACCTGGTGCGCGACGACCTGCGCGCCTACCTCAACGAACCGCGCTGGTATCAGGGCCTCGAGGGGGCGAAGCCGGCGTCGATCGCGTACTTCTCGCCCGAGTTCGGCATCGCGGCGGCGCTGCCGCAGTACTCCGGCGGCCTGGGCATCCTGGCCGGGGACCACCTCAAGAGTGCCTCGGACCTCGGTGTTCCACTCGTCGGCGTGGGCCTGTTCTACAAGGCCGGCTACTTCAGCCAGGCGATCTCCACCGATGGTTGGCAGCTGGAGAGCTACCCGCTGCTCGACCCCGACGGTCTGCCCCTGTCGGTGCTGCGCCGGGCGGACGGTTCGCCGGTGCAGGTGTCCCTCGCCCTGCCGGACGACCGTACCCTGCACGCCCGCGTGTGGGAGGCCAGGGTCGGCCGCATCCGTCTGCTGATGCTGGACACCGACATCCCGGAGAACACCGACGAACTGCGCCAGGTGACCGACAGGCTTTACGGCGGCGGCGGCGAACACCGGCTGCTGCAGGAACTGTTGCTCGGCATCGGCGGGGCCCGTGCCGTGCGCCTGTGGAGCCACCTCAACGGCCGCGACGAGCCCGAGGTGTTCCACACCAACGAGGGACACGCCGGATTCCTCGGCCTGGAACGCATTTCCAGCCTCATCGGTGAGGGCCTGAGCTTCGCCGAGGCGTTGCAGGTAGCCCGTGCCGGCACCGTGTTCACCACGCACACTCCGGTGGCTGCGGGTATCGACAGGTTCGAAACCTCCCTCGTGCGCCGCTACTTCGAGACCGACCTGCTGCCCGGTGTGGCCGTGGACGACCTGCTGGGTCTGGGCGCCGAGAGCTATCCGGGCGGGTCGCCGGATGTCTTCAACATGGCCATCATGGGCCTGCGGCTTGGACAGCACGCCAACGGTGTCTCGAAGCTGCACGGCGAGGTGAGCCGGCGCATGTTCAGCGGCCTCTGGCCGGGCTTCGACGCCAGCGAGGTGCCGATCACCTCGATCACCAACGGGGTGCACGCCCCCACTTGGACGGACCCGGCGCTGAAAGCCCTCGCCGCGAACCGGCTCGGCACCACCGACACCTCCACCGCCGACTGGGCATCGCCCGCGGTGAGCGACCAGGACCTCTGGGAGGTGCGCGGCGATATGCGCCGCCAGTTCGTCGAGGACGCCCGTCGCCGTATCGGCGCGGCATGGCTGGTGCAGAACCCCGGCGGTCTGGTGCCGGCGTGGATCAACCAGGTCTTCGACCCCAACGTGCTCACCATCGGCTTCGCCCGTCGGGTGCCCACCTACAAGCGGCTCACCCTGATGCTGCACGATCCCGAGCGGTTGCGCGCCCTGCTGCTGCACCCCGAGCACCCCGTGCAGATCGTCATCGCCGGCAAGTCGCACCCCGCCGACGAGGAGGGCAAGCGGCTGATCCAGCGGATCGTGCAGTTTGCCGCCGATCCTGAGCTGCGCACCCGCATCGCGTTCCTGCCCGACTACAACATCGGTATGGCTCAGCTGATGTACCCGGGCACCGACGTGTGGCTGAACAATCCGCTGCGCCCGCTCGAGGCCTGCGGCACCTCCGGCATGAAGGCGGCCCTGAACGGCGCCCTCAACCTGTCCATCCTCGACGGCTGGTGGCCGGAGTACTTCGACGGCCAGAACGGCTGGGCCATTCCCTCTGCCGACGCGAGCACCAACTCCGCCGAGCGCGACCGCCTCGAGGCCGACGCCCTGTACGAGCTCATCGAACACCAGGTGGCGCCGCCGTTCTACGAGCGCAACGCCGATGACGTGCCCGAACGCTGGGTCGCTAACATCCGCCAGACCCTGGCCGGGCTCTCGCCCGAGTTGAACGCCGGCCGGATGGTGCGCGAATACGTGGAGAAGCTCTACCGCCCCGCCGGTGTCTCCGAGGCGCGGCTCTCGGCCAACAACTACCGGGCGGCCCGCGAACTCGCGGAATGGAAGGCCCGCATCGGGGGAGCCTGGCCCGGCGTGGCCGTCGAGCACGTGGAGTCCGGCGGCGTCGCCCCGGTGCCGCAGGTGGGCGATGAACTGCGCCTGCGCGCTCACGTGCAGTTGAACGGCCTCGCACCCGAGGACGTGACGGTGCAGGTCGTCTACGGCAGGAGCACCGGCGGTGACGACCTCACCGACGTCAGCACCCAGGCCCTCGAGCCGATCAACGACGTGCTGGGGCAGGACGCCACCGAAACCGTGACGCCCGGCGCGCCCACCCTGTTCACCGGAACCGTCGAACTCGACAGGTCCGGCGGCTTCGGCTACACCGTCAGGGTCGTGCCGCGGAACGACCTGCTGATCAGCGCGGCCGAGATGGGGCTGGTGGCCGTCGCCGGCTGACCTCGCCCGCGGGCCGGCATCGTCAGCGGTCCCGGCCGATCGCGGCCACGACGGCGGCGGTGACGGAGACGAGGTCGGCGGGGGAGAGCTCGAGGTCGAAGCCGCGGCGGCCGCCGGAGACGAAGACCGAGTCGAAGAGCTCGGCCGTCTCGTCGAGCACCGTCGTCAGCCGGGTCTTCTGTCCGATCGGGCTGATGCCGCCCACGACGTAGCCCGTTTTGCGCTCGGCCACCTTGGGGTCGGCCATGACGGCTTTCTTCGCGCCGACCGCCGCGGCGAGGGCCTTGAGGTCCAGCTGACCGGAGACGGGCACGATCGCCACGACGAGGGCACCGTCGGCGTCCGCCAAGAGGGTCTTGAACACCTGGTCGGGATCCAGCCCGAGCTTGTCCGCCGCCTCGAGGCCGTAGCCGGCCACCGCCGCTTCATGCGGGTAGTGGTGGGCGGTGAACCGGATGCCGGCGTGCAGCAGCGCCACGGTGGCGGGTGTGCCGCCGGCATCCGGCTTGGTCATGCCCGGGCTTCCTCGGCCCGCAACAGCAGCATCGAGGTACCCCCCATGGTGAGGCGGGCGCCCGGCATGTGCGAACTCTGCACCTCGCGGATGTCGTCGTGACTGGAGTCCCAGAGCACCGTGTAGCTGGAGACCCCGGAGTGGATGGGCAGGGTCACCTCGGTGGGCGACTCCAGGCCGTGAACGATCAGGAGGATGCGGTTGAACGCCTCGTGCTCGGGGGTGCTGGCCGCGAGGTACTGCAGGGTGCGTTCCTGGGGGGAGTTCCAATCGGCCTCCGACATCGAGGCTCCGGCGGCGTTGTACCAGTCCATCTGGCTGGCGCTGGGGGTGGTCTGGCCCGGCCGGCCGAACCTCACGGGGCGCAGGGCCGGGTTCTCCCGGCGCAGGGCAAGCAACTGCCGGGTGATCCGGTGCAGGTCCTGCTGCCAGTCGTCGAAGTTCCAGTCCAGCCAGGTGAGCTCGCTGTCGTGGCAGTAGGCGTTGTTGTTTCCGCGTTGGCTGCGACCGAACTCGTCCCCGGCGGTGAGCATCGGCACTCCCGCGGAGAGCA
The DNA here is from genome assembly GCF_004402745.1 of Cryobacterium sp. TMN-39-2. Lineage (NCBI taxonomy): Bacteria > Bacillati > Actinomycetota > Actinomycetes > Micrococcales > Microbacteriaceae > Cryobacterium > Cryobacterium sp. TMN-39-2. Next base: position 373,046 of record NZ_SOFX01000027.1, on the reverse strand, counting down.
ACAGGGTGCCGAGCAGGTTGCGCATCGCCCGCCGACGGGTACGCAACACCGTGACATCGCGAGTGGGCCCCTCGACACCGTGGTTGAACGAGTTGTTCCCGTCGGTGCCGTCCCGGTTCGCCTCACCGTTGCCGACGTTGTGCTTCACGTTGTACGCGGTGAGGTCCGCCATGGTGAAACCGTCGTGGGCGGTGATGAAGTTCAGCGAGGCGACCGGGCCGCGCTCCAGCGAGAAGGTGTTGGCCGACCCGGCCAGACGGGAGGCGAACCGGCCGATGCCGCTGTCTGAGGTCGAGTGGTTGCGCACGGCGGCGACGTCGGTGAGCCAGAAGGACCGCATCCGGTCGCGGTACCGGTCGTTCCACTCCGACCAGCCGGTCGGGAAGTTGCCGGTCTGCCAGCCGCCCATGCCCACGTCCCACGGTTCCGCGATGAGCTTCACCCCGGCCAGGTCCGGGTCGTCGCGGATGGCGGTGAGCAGAGGGTGGTCCGGCGTGTAGTGCACGTTCTCGTCGCGTCCGAGGGTCGCGGCCAGGTCGAACCTGAACCCGTCGATCTGCACCTCGTTGGCCCAGTACCGCAGAGAGTCCAGCACCAGTCGCATCGGCACGTCGTGACCGAAGTTGACCGTGTTGCCGCAGCCGGTGACGTCGATGTAATGACCCTTGGCGTTCTGCCGGTAGTAGGTGGCGTTGTCGATGCCCCGCAGGCTGGTGACCGGTCCGGCCGGGCCCTCCTCGGCGGTGTGGTTGTACACGACGTCGAGGATGACCTCGAGGCCGGCCTCGTGCAGCAGTTTGACCATGCCCTTGAACTCGCGCAGCACCGCCTCCGGCCCCTCGGACTGGGAGGCCTGCGTGGCGTAGTCGGCGTGCGGGGTGAAGAAGTTGAGGGTGTTGTAGCCCCAGTAGTTCGACAGGCCCTGCTTGATCAGGCGCTGTTCGGAGACGAACGACTGCACCGGCAGCAGTTCAACGGCGGTCACCCCGAGGTTCTTGAGGTACGCGATGGTGCTCTCGTGTGCCAGTCCGGCGTAGGTGCCGCGGAGTTCAACGGGCATGGCCGGGCTGAGCTTGCTCAGGCCCCGGACGTGCGCCTCGTAGACCACGGTGTGATCCATCGGCGTGTTGGGCTTGACGGCTCCGGCCCAGTCGAAGGCGTCGTCGACCATGGTGGACTGCCATTGGTCGGGTCCCACCCGGGCCAGACCCCGGGCGTACGGGTCGATCAGGGTCTTCTCGGGGTGGAACGAGTGCGTGGGACCGGCCGGACCGGAGACCCGGATGCCGTAGCGGCGGCCCGCGGTGAGGGTGCGGCTACGGCCGACCCAGACGTTGTGGGCGTCGCGCACCATGGGTACGGTGCGCACGATCCAGTTGGGGTCGGTGTGGTCGAAGATGCACAGTTCGATGGCCTCGGCGTGTTCGGACCAGACGCGGAGTTCCCCGCCATTGCTCGTAGCGCGGACGCCCAGATTGCGGAGGGTGTCAGCTGAAGTCATGAGATCTAGAGTAATCAGTGCGGACGGTGTATAAAGACCAGCCCGCACCGGCCCATCCACGGGACCCGAACCAGCCAGGAGGCGAGCACATGTCGGTGCATTTTGACCACGCGTATCTCGACCACGCCGCGACGGCACCGATGCTGCCGGCCGCCATCACCGCGTACGCGGAGGCGATGGCTGTCGTCGGCAATCCGGCGTCCATCCACAGCCAGGGCCAGAACGCCAAACGGATGCTCGAGGAGGCCCGCGAACGGGTCGCCGCGAGCGTGCACTCCGACCCCATCGAGATCGTCTTCACCGGCAGCGGCACCGAATCGGTGAACCTGGCCATCAAGGGCCTGTACTGGGCCCGTGCGCCCCGCACCCGGATCCTCGTGCCCGGCGGAGAGCACCACGCCACCGTCGACACCGTGGAATGGCTCGCCCAGCAGGAGGGTGCGACGGTCCAGTGGATCCCGCTGGACACGCTGGGCCGCATCGACCTCGCCGCCCTCGCCGCGGCCATCGCTGAGGACCCCGAGGATGTGGCCCTGGTGACCCTGCTGGCCGCCAACAACGAGGTGGGCACCCTGCAGCCCGTCGAAGACGTCGCGGCGCTCGCCGCGGCACACGGCATCCCGGTGCACGTGGACGCCATCTCCGCCTACGGTCACGTGCCCATCGACTTCGCCGCCCTGCACGCCACCGGAGTGTCGGCGCTGAGCGTCTCGGCGCACAAGATCGGCGGCCCCGTCGGCATCGGCGCCCTGGTGCTGTCCCGCACGATCACCGTGGTGCCGCTGATCCACGGCGGCGGCCAACAGCGCCAGGTACGCAGCGGCACCCAGGACGTGGCGGCGGCGGTGTCGTTCGCGGTCGCGGCGACAGCCATGACCGCCGACCTCGACGCCGAGAACCGGCGCCTGCGAGTGCTGCGCGACAGTGTGATCGCCGGCGTCCGCGCCGCGGTGCCCTCCGCCGTCTACAACGGCGACCCCGACTCCGCAGATTCGGGCACAGCCGGGCGTCTGCCCGGCAACGCCCACTTCACCTTCCCCGGCTGCGAAGGCGACTCGCTCCTGTTCCTGCTCGACGTCGCCGGGGTGTCGGTCTCCACGGGATCCGCCTGCCAGGCCGGCATCCCGGAGCCATCGCACGTGCTGCGTGCCATGGGCCGTAGCGAGGCCGAGGCCCGCAGCGCCCTGCGGATCACGCTGGGCCGCACCTCGACCCAGGCCGACGTCGACGCCTTGCTGACGGCGCTGCCGGTGGCCTGGGCGCAGGCGATCGGCGCGGGAATGGCCGACTCGGCGCCGCGTGCGTACACTTAACCAGTGAAGATTCTGGCAGCAATGAGCGGTGGGGTGGATTCCGCCGTGGCCGCAGCCCGCGCGGTCGAGGCAGGGCACGAGGTGGTCGGGGTGCACCTGGCCCTGTCGCGCATGCCCGGCACGCTCCGCACCGGCAGCCGCGGCTGCTGCACCGTCGAGGACTCGATGGACGCCCAACGGGCCGCGAACATCATCGGCATCCCGTATTACGTGTGGGACTTCTCCGAGCGGTTCAAGCTCGACGTCGTCGACGACTTCATCGCCGAGTACGCCGCCGGACGCACCCCCAACCCGTGCATGCGCTGCAACGAGAAGATCAAGTTCGCCGCCCTCCTCGAGAAGGCACTGGCACTCGGGTTCGACGCCGTCTGCACCGGCCACTACGCCTCGATCGTGACGGATGCCGACGGCAACCGGGAACTGCACCGGGCCAGCGCCTGGGCCAAGGACCAGTCCTACGTGCTGGGCGTGCTCACCAAGGAGCAGCTCGCGCACTCGATGTTCCCTCTGGGCGACACGCCGTCCAAGGCCGAGGTGCGCGCAGAGGCCGCCGAACGCGGATTCTCGGTGGCGAACAAGCCCGACTCCTACGACATCTGCTTCATCCCCGACGGTGACACCCGCGGTTGGCTCGGCGAGCGGGTCGCCCCGGAAACCGGCGACATCCTGGACCGCGAGGGCAACAAGCTCGGGCAGCACGAGGGCGCCGTGGCGTTCACCGTGGGACAGCGTAAGGGCCTCTCGATCGGCACCCCCGCCGCCGACGGCAAGCCCCGCTTCGTGCTCGAGGTACGCCCGGTGTCCAACACCGTGGTCGTGGGCCCCAAGGAGGCCCTGGCGATCAAGGAGATCGCCGGCACCAAGTACACCTGGGCCGGACTGCCCCCGGAGCACCCCGAGATCGAATTCGCCTGTGACGTGCAGATCCGTGCGCACGCCGACCCGGAGCCCGCCGTGGCCCAGGTCATCAGCGTGCCCGCCGACCCCTCCGCGACGCCGCCGGTCGAGGCGCACACCGAGCTGCGCATCCTGCCGACCGAGCCGTTGACCGGCGTGGCGCCGGGCCAGACCGCCGTGGTCTATGTGGGTACCCGGGTGCTCGGGCAGTGCACGATCGACCGCACGGTCAGTGCCGTTCCGGTCAAAAGCGACAACGTTGCAGGCCCGGTTCCTGCCGACTCCGCGACGATCAATGCCTGACGTGACGGGAGCGTCACCGGCGGCCGCGCTGGCCGCCGCCGGCGAGGAGGCCGCCGGCCTGACCACGCGCATCCTCGAGGCCCGCGACGCCTACTACGAGCGCAACCAGGTCATCGTCTCCGACGCCGACTACGACGGCCTGATCCATCGCCTCGAAGAACTCGAACGGCTCTTCCCCGAACTCGCCAGCCAGGACAGCCCCACCCAGACCGTCGGCGGCCGCGCCGAGACCACCCTGTTCGACCCGGTGCAGCACGCCGAGCGGATGCTCAGCCTCGACAACGTGTTCTCCATCGAGGAATTCGAGGCGTGGGCGGCGAAGGTGCAGGTGAGCGCCAACCGGGCCGTGCACTACCTCTGCGAACTCAAGATCGACGGCCTGGCCATCAACCTCCGCTACGAGAGGGGGGTGCTCGTCAGCGCCGCCACCCGCGGTGACGGCGTGGTCGGCGAAGACGTCACCGAGAATATCGCCCTGGTGCCCGGAATTCCCGCCCGCCTCGGCGGCACCGGGCATCCGCCGCTGATGGAGGTACGCGGAGAGGTCTTCTTCCCCGTCGAAGCGTTCCGGGAGCTCAATGCCGCGCAGAGCGCCGCGGGCGAGCGGGTGTTCGCCAATCCCCGCAACGCGGCCAGCGGGTCGCTCCGGCAGAAGGCCGAGAGCAAGAACGCCGACCAGCTCGCCCTGATGAAGGCCAGGCTCGGCCGGCTGCGGATGCTCGTGCACGGCATCGGCGCGTGGGCCCAACCCGGCGCCGAGTCGCAGTCCGCCGTGTATGACCTGCTCGCCGGCTGGGGTCTGCCCACCAGCACCCACTTCAGGGTCGTCGAGACGCCGGCAGAGGCATCCGCGTTCATCGAGTACTTCGGCGAGCACCGCGGCAGCGTGGAACACGAGATCGACGGCATCGTCATCAAGGTGGACGAGCTCGCCCTGCACGACGAACTCGGCGCCACCAACCGCGCACCGCGCTGGGCGATCGCCTACAAGTACCCGCCGGAGCAGGTGAACACGAAGCTGCTCGACATCGTCGTGAGCGTGGGCCGCACCGGCCGGGCCACCCCGTTCGCCGTGATGGAACCCGTCAGGGTCGCCGGTTCCGTCGTGCGCCAGGCCACCCTGCACAACCAGGATGTCGTGAGGGCCAAGGGCGTGCTGATCGGCGACACCGTCGTGCTGCGGAAGGCCGGCGACGTGATCCCCGAGGTCCTCGGGCCGGTCGTGGAGCTGCGCGACGGCACCGAACGCGAATTCGTGATGCCAGCAGACTGCCCGGTCTGCGGCACTGGGCTGAAGGCCGCCAAGGACGGCGATATCGACCTGCGCTGCCCGAACGCGCGGAGCTGCCCGGCCCAGGTCTGCGGCCGGGTCGAGCACATCGGCTCGCGGGGTGCCCTCGACATCGAGGTGCTCGGCGAGGTGACCGCGGCGGCGCTGACCCAGCCCACGGTTCCCGAAACGCCGCCGTTGGACACCGAGGCCGGGCTTTTTGATCTCACCATCGAGGATCTGTTGCCGATCAGCGTGGTCGTGCGGGACCCCGAGACCGGCCTGCCCCGCGAGGACGAGGACGGCACCGTGCGTCAGCGCACCCCGTTCCGGCGGAACCCCTCCGCAGCCGAGAAGAAGGCGGGTCTGGACGGCCCGCAACCGTCGTCCAACGCCGTGAAGCTCATCGCCGAGATCGAACTGGCCAAGACCAAGCCGCTCTGGCGCATCCTGGTCTCACTCAACATCCGTCACGTCGGGCCGGTGGCCGCACGGGCCCTGGCGAACCACTTCGGCTCCCTCGACGCCATCCGTTCGGCGTCGCGCGACGAGCTGGCCGAGGTCGACGGAGTGGGCGGCATCATCGCCGACGCCGTGATCGACTGGTTCGAGGTGGACTGGCACCGCGACATCGTGGAGCGATGGGCAGCGGCCGGGGTGCAGTTCGCCACGCCGGGGCACCCGGGCCCCGGTGCCGCTGCGGCGGCCGGTGGAGTGCTCACCGGGCTGACCGTCGTGGCGACGGGCTCGCTGGAGGGCTTCACCCGCGAGGGCGCGTCGGAGGCGATCATCGCCGCCGGCGGCAAGAACGCCTCCAGCGTGTCGAAGAAGACCGACTACGTGGCCGCCGGCCCCGGCGCCGGCTCCAAACTGGCCAAGGCCGAAGCCCTGGGCGTGCGCATCATCGACGCCGACCAGTTCCGGCTGCTGCTCGAACACGGCCCGGCCGGCCTACCAGACGCCGCCCCGGCGGATGCCCCGGCCGACAGCGGTGCCGAACCGGAGTCGGTCGCCGCGGCCGAGCCCGGCCGCGACACCGACTAGGCTCCCGCCGGCGGTCGCTCGTCGTTCCGCTGTGCCCAGAGCGAAACTCTCTTGCCGGGGGGAGCGCTGGTTGGGTTAGCTGGCCGCATGCGATTCCTCATTCTCGGCGGAACGGCCTGGCTCGGCAGCACCATCGCGACGGCCGCGATGCACCACGGTCACAAGGTCACCTGCCTGGCCAGGGGCGAATCCGGGAACGCCCCGGCCGGCATCCGCTTCGTGCGGGGCGACCGCGACCATGCCGGGGCGTACGCGGAGGTGGCGGCCGAAGACTGGGATGTGGTCGTGGATGTGTCGCGGCAGCCCGGGCAGGTCGCCTCGGCCGTGGCGGCGCTGGGCGACCGGGCCGCCGCGTACACCTTCGTATCGTCGGGAAACGTCTACACCGACACCGCCGTGCCGGGCCAGGACGAGAGCGCTGAGCGTGTCGGTGCGCAGAGCGGTGACGTGATGGAGTCGATGGAGACCTACGGCGAGGCGAAGGTCGCCTGCGAGGACCGGCTCCTTGCGGGGTTCGGCGCCGACAGGTCCCTCATCGTGCGGTCGGGTCTGATCGGCGGACCCGGCGACGTCTCCGACCGCAGCGGGTACTGGCCACTGCGGTTCAGGGAGCCCGCCGGTGCCGACGGGAGTGTGCTCGTGCCCGACGTCCCGGGGCTGCTGGTTCAGGTGATCGACGTGCGCGACCTGGCGGAATGGATCGTCGACGCCGCCGAGGACCGCGCAGCCGGGGTGTTCAACGCGACGGGGGAGACCGTGACGCTGGCCGAACACCTGGCCGTGGCGAGGAGCGTGGCCGGACACACCGGCCCGGTCGTGGGCGCGGATGCCCGATGGCTAGTGGATCACGACGTCGGGCCGTGGTCGGGGCCACGGTCCCTGCCGCTGTGGTTGCCCCTGCCGGACTACGCCGGGTTCAATGCCCGAGACAGCGGTGCCGCCCGCGCCGCCGGACTGGTCACCCGCCCGCTCGCCGAGACCCTCGCTGACACGCTGCGCTGGGAGCGCCTCAGGGTGCCGCAGGGCCCGCGCCGGGCGGGACTGTCCGACGCCGACGAGGTGGCCCTGCTCGCCGCCCGCGCCGCCGGCTGATGCCCAGCGCCCGCCCGGCCGCCCGCACCAGGCGGCCGGAGCCGGCGCCGGGACTAAGCTGCGGCCATGACCCCCATCAAGGATGATGACCGTCCGACCGAGGAACCCACGGTGCCTGAGCTCCTCCAGCCCGGCGAGCCACCGTTCCAAGCGCTGTTCCCGAATCTGGACCGGGTGTCCCGATCCTCCTGGCGCAAGGGAACCGTCAGCCGCCGACGGATCGGCCGCGCGACGGGGCTGCTGATCGGTGTGATCGTGGTCATCGGGACGTTGGTGGTGGGCAGCGTCATCCTCTGAGCCCCTCCAGTCTGCTGCGCCGCCGAGGCGCTCTGAGCCCCGAAAATTCACCTCACCGTGACCGGATGTTCCCCCGCCGGAAACCCGCCCGAAACGCAGCCGCCGAATTGCGCCGAAAAGTGTCCGATCGCCCTGAACGAGGGGCAGTGGCAGCGCCCGCGGCTCGATAAGCTGAGAGCGCATGACTTGCCAGGGGCGTCGAGTCTGTTTGCTGCTCATTCGTTCGGGAGGGGACGGGACGCGTCGTGCTATTCGAGGCCGCTGCACTGCTGACTGCCTCGCTCGCCCTCGTCGGGGTGGGCGGGCCCGTCCTGATGCCCGAATCCTCGCAGGTCAGCGTCTACGAGACCGTTTCGGCCCGGGTCGCGGATCGTCAGAGCGATGCGGGCGCCTCGCAGGCCTCGGCTGAGCTCGAGGTGCAGTCGGCCGCTGCCATCGACATCGACGTGGCCTCCCTCCGCACCATGACGGGGTCGAATCTGCTCGTCGGTATGTCCCAGCTCGCCGTCGCGGAGTTGAGGAGCTTCGTGGCCGAATATCCCACCCGCGTCGACTCGGTGCTGGCGACCCCGCCCGAAGCCACGGTAGTGTCGGCCTGGTGGACGCTGCTCGACTCCACCCAGCGGGCCACCCTCACCACGGCGACCCCGCGGCTGGTCGGCAACCTCGACGGCGTGCCGCTGGCGCAGCGCAGTCGCGCGAACGAGCGATACCTCAGTGAATCCCTCGCCGAGGCCAAGCGGGTCCTCGCCGGCCACTCGTCAGATGCCGAACGCTCCCTGGCCAGCGGCCGGGTGGCCGTGCTCAGCCAGGTCCAACTGGCCCTGAAACCCAGCGACGGCGGGCCCAAACGCAGCCTGATCCTGCTCGACCCCAACGGGTCGGGGCGGGCGGCGATCGCCCTGGGCAACCCGGACACCGCCGACTACATCGGCTACCTGGTACCGGGAATGAACTACCGGGTCGAGCCCGCGATGGTCAACTGGACCACCGTGGCCGACGACGTCTACCGCGAGCAGCGTGCGGTCCTGGCCGCACGCAAGAAGGCGCCGGCCGCCACCACAACCGCACCCGGCACAGCGTCCGTCACCGCGGCATCCGCCACCGGCAGCCGGCTTGTCTCTGGGTACCCGGATGCCGCGGCGACCACAGCGAAGACCGTGGCCACGATCGCCTGGATCGGCTACGAGGCGCCCGACGTGTTCTCCGTCGGCTGGCGTGACCGTGCGGTGGCCGGCGCCGCCTTCCTCGAGACCTCGTGGGCCGGCGTGCGCGCCAGCAGGGGAGCGGACCAGCCCTTCATCTCGGTGTTCGCGCATTCCTATGGTTCGACCGTCTCGCTCATGGCGCTGGCCAACGGCTCTGTGCAGGTGGACGCCCTCGTCGTGGTCGGTTCACCGGGTAGCGAAATCCAGTCCGCCGACAAGCTCGAGGTCGCCAACGGGAACGTCTTCGTCGGCAAGGCGGACTGGGACCCGGCGGTCAGCTCGGCGTTCTTCGGCAGCGATCCCGGCGCCTCCTCGTACGGTGCCAGGGCACTCGGCGTGGACGGGGCGACCGACACCGTCACCGGCGCCTGGCTCGGCGGATCGCTCGGCCACAACGACTATTTCAGGCCCGGAAGCGAGTCCCTGCACAACATGGCGCTGATCGGCACCGACAACGCGGACCTGGCAACCGACGACGACGAATAGAATTGGAGCTTCCGCTTCGATTTTCTTGGGAGTTTCATGTCTGAAATCACGGCCGAGCAGGTTGCGCATCTGGCCAACCTCGCCCGGATCGACCTCAGCTCGGCAGAAATCGATCGCCTCACGGTCGAACTCGGCCAGATCGTCGACTCTGTCGCCAGGGTCGCCGAGGTCGCGACGCCCGACGTCCCGGCGACCAGCCACCCGATGCCGCTGACGAATGTGTTCCGTGACGACGTCGTCGTGCCGTCGCTCACCGTCGACCAGGCCCTGTCCGGCGCCCCCGACCGTGCCGGCGACAAATTCCGCGTGCCCGCCATCCTGGACGAGGAGTAACAACGTGACCAGTCTTATCAACCAGACCGCCGCCGCCCTGGCCGGTCTGCTCGCCGACGGCTCGGTCAGCTCCGTCGACGTCACGCGCGCCCACCTCGACCACATCGACGCCGTCGAACCCGATGTGCACGCGTTCCTGCACGTGGCCCGCGACGCCGCCCTGGCCACCGCCGCGAGGGTCGACGCCCGTCGCGCCGCCGGCGAGAAGCTCGGCCCGCTGGCCGGCGTTCCGATCGCCATCAAGGATGTGCTCGCTACGCACGACATGCCCACCACCTCTGGGTCGAAGATCCTTCAGGGGTGGATCCCGCCGTATGACGCCACCGTGGTTCGGCGCATCCGCGACGCCGACCTCATCCCGCTGGGCAAGACCAACATGGACGAGTTCGCGATGGGCTCCTCTACCGAACACTCCGCCTACGGCCCCACCCACAACCCGTGGGACCTTGACCGCATCCCCGGCGGCTCCGGCGGTGGCTCCGCGGCCGCCGTCGCCGCGTTCGAGGCACCATTGGCGCTCGGCAGCGACACCGGCGGATCCATCCGTCAGCCCGCCGCCGTCACCGGTTCCGTCGGCGTCAAGCCCACCTACGGCGGCGTGTCCCGCTACGGCGCGATCGCGCTGGCCTCCTCGCTCGACCAGGTCGGCCCGGTCACCCGCACGGTGCTCGACGCCGCGCTGCTGCACGATGTGATCGGCGGGCACGACCCGCTCGACTCGACATCGCTGACGGATGCGTGGCCGTCGATGGCCGCCGCGGCCCAGGCCGGGCTGGCCGACGGTGCCCTCAAGGGGGTGCGGATCGGCGTGATCAAGGAACTCAACGGTGCGGGTTTCCAGGCCGGTGTCAAGCAGCGTTTCGAGGAGACCCTGGCCCTGCTGTCCGCGGCCGGCGCCATCGTCAGCGAGGTGAGCGCCCCGAACTTCGAGTACGCGGTCTCCGCCTACTACCTGATCCTGCCCGCCGAAGCCTCCAGCAACCTGGCCCGCTTCGACTCGGTGCGCTTCGGCATCCGGGTCAACCCGGAGGACGGCCCGCTCACCAGCGAGCGCGTCATGGCCGCCACCCGCGACGCCGGCTTCGGCGACGAGGTCAAACGCCGCATCATCCTGGGCACCTACGCCCTCAGCGCCGGCTACTACGACGCCTACTACGGCAGCGCCCAGAAGGTGCGCACGCTGATCCAGCGCGACTTCGCCGCCGCGTTCGACAAGGTCGACCTGCTCGTCTCGCCCACGGCGCCGACCACGGCGTTCAAGTTCGGCGAGAAGACCGAAGACCCGATGGCGATGTACCTCAACGACATCACCACCATCCCGGCCAACCTCGCCGGCATCCCCGGCATGAGCCTGCCGATGGGCCTCGCGCCCGAAGACGGCCTCCCGGTGGGTCTGCAGGTGATGGCGCCCGCCCGGGCGGATGCCCGTCTGTACACCTTCGGCGCCGCCGTCGAGCAGCTGCTCGAGGCACACTGGGGGCACACCCTGCTCAGCCAGGCACCCGCTCTGGCCAACATCGAAATGTTCGCAACCGAAGGGGGAGCCGTCTGATGGCGAAAGCCGAATTGATGGACTACGACAAGGCCCTCGAGCTGTTCGAGCCGGTGCTCGGCTTCGAGGTGCACGTCGAACTCAACACCAAGACCAAGATGTTCTGCGGCTGCGCCAACGAATTCGGTTCCGGTGCCAACACCAACACCTGCCCCACCTGCCTGGGCCTGCCCGGCGGGCTGCCGCAGGTGAACCGCCAGGCCATCGAGTCCTCCATCCGCCTGGGCCTGGCCCTGGGCTGCGAGATCGCCGAAACCAGCCGGTTCGCCCGCAAGAACTACTTCTACCCCGACACCGCCAAGAACTTCCAGACCTCCCAGTACGACGAGCCGATCGCCTTCAACGGCCAGCTCACCATCGAGCTGGAGAGCGGCCGCCAGGTGACCGTGGACATCGAGCGCGCGCACATGGAGGACGACGCAGGCAAGCTCACCCACATGGGTGGCGCGGCAGGACGCATCCAGGGCGCCGACTATTCACTGGTCGACTACAACCGCGGCGGCGTGCCACTGGTGGAGATCGTCACCCAGATGATCGAGGGTGGCGAAGCCGACTCGCCCGAGATCGGCAAGACCTACGTCGCCGCCATCCGCGAGATCGTCAAGGCGCTCGGCGTCTCGAACGCCCGGATGGAAGAGGGTAACGTGCGCTGCGACGCGAATGTGTCCCTGCGCCCGCGCGGCTCGAACATCCTGGGCACCCGCACCGAGACCAAGAACGTCAACTCACTGCGCAGCGTCGAACGCGCCGTGCGCTATGAGATCCAGCGCCAGGCCGCGCTGCTCACCGCCGGCGGCACCATCACCCAGGAGACCCGGCACTGGCACGAGGACACCGGGGTGACCTCCGCCGGCCGGCCCAAGAGCGACGCGGACGACTACAGGTACTTCCCCGAGCCCGACCTGGTGCCCGTCGCCCCGTCGCGTGCCTGGGTCGAAGAGTTGCGCGCCACGCTGCCCGAGCCCCCCGCGGCCCGCCGCAAGCGGCTGCAGGCGGACTGGGGTTTTGTGAACCTCGAGTTCCAGGATGTGGTCAACTCCGACCTCCTCGACGTTCTGGAGGCCACCATCGCCGCCGGCGCGCCCGCTCAGTCCGCCCGCAAGTGGTGGACCGGCGAGATTGCCCGTCTGGCCAACGCCGCCGGCGTGACTGCCGAGAGCCTCGTGACCCCGGCCCAGGTGGCCGCGCTGATCGAGCTGATCACCGACGGCACCCTCACCGACCGCCTGGCCCGCCAGGTGCTCGAGGGCGTCATCGCCGGCGAGGGCACCCCCAGCGAGGTCGTCGCCAGCCGTGGACTGGCCGTCGTCAGCGACGACGGGCCGCTGATTGCGGCCATCGACGAGGCCCTCGCCGGGCAGCCCGACGTGCTTGCGAAGATCCGCGACGGCAAGGTGCAGGCCGCCGGCGCCGTCATCGGCGCGGTCATGAAGGCCATGCGCGGCCAGGCGGATGCCGCCAGGGTGCGCGAACTGGTGCTCGAACGCGCCGGCAGCGCTCCGGTGGAGTCTGCACCTTCGGAGTCGGTGGAGTAATGGCGCTCTGGAGCCGCCGGCCCGCGGACGCCCCGTCAGCCGACGGGGCGGCCGCGGTGTTCGGCGTCGGCATGCAGGTGGTGGTGCGGCTTGACCGCAGCCGCTACCCCGACTCGATGGTGGAGGACCCGATCGGGGTCATCACCGCGCCAGGCGAGCTCGTCGGCTCGGCGCTTTATGCACCCGTCGTGGGCAAGGAAGCGGTGTGGGTGGTGCACTTCGAGGAACCGTTCTACGGTCTCGACGGCACCGGCCCGCACGAGTCGGCCCGGGTGTCGCAGGGTTCGCTCGAGGCAGCTCCGGAGTCGTGATCGCCGTGGCCGACCTCAACCAGCCCGCCGAGGCCGACATCCGTCGGTGGCGGCGGTATCTGGCCGATGAACAGGCCGAGGCCGCCGTCTACCGTGACCTGGCCGGTCGGCGTTCCGGCGAGGAACGCGACATCCTCCTGGCCCTCGCCGAGGCAGAGGGCCGGCACGAAGCGCACTGGCGGGACCTGCTCGGCGAGCGGGTCGGAGCACCCCGGAAGGGTGCGCTGCGCACCCGGGTGCTTGGCCTGCTGGCCCGCCGGTTCGGTTCCGTCTTCGTGCTCGCCCTCGCCCAACGCGCCGAGGCACGGTCGCCCTACGACGGGGATGCCGACGCCACCAGCGCCATGGCCGCAGACGAGCGCATCCACGAGGAAGTCGTTCGTGGCCTGGCCGCCCGCGGCCGCCAGCGGCTGTCCGGCACCTTCCGGGCCGCGGTCTTCGGCGTCAACGACGGTCTGGTGAGCAACCTCGCCCTGGTGCTGGGCATCGGGGCGACGGGGGTGCCCACCGCCACCATCCTCTTCACCGGCATCGCCGGCCTGCTGGCCGGAGCCCTGTCGATGGGTGCGGGAGAGTACGTGTCGGTGCGTTCCCAACGCGAGCTTCTCGAGGCATCCACCCCGAACCCGGCCACGCGCAGCGTGCTCTCACACCTGGACGAGGCCGCCAACGAACTGACCCTCGTGTACCGTGCCCAGGGCATGACGCCCGAGGACGCCGAGGTACACGCCCGTGAGGTGCTGCGCACCGTGGCCGTCGCGACCGGTGCGCTCGACGTGAGCCGGCTCGACGGCTCCACCGCCGCACTTGTCGACGAGCACGAAGCCATCGGCACCGGCACGGGCGCCGCGATCTCCAGCTTCTGCTTCTTCGCCTCCGGAGCCCTGCTGCCGGTGCTGCCCTACCTGTTCGGCATGCAGGGCGTCGCTGCGATCATCGTCGCCGCGGTCCTCGTGGGCCTCGCGCTGCTGGCCACCGGTGCCGTCGTCGGTCTGCTCTCCGGCGGTCCGCCGCTGAAGCGTGCGCTGCGTCAGCTTGTGATCGGCTTCGGAGCCGCCGGGGTCACCTACCTGCTCGGCCTGCTCTTCGGCACCACCGTCGCCTAGCGCCCGGCCCAGCGCCGCAACTGTTGCCGGTGCGGACAAATGGTCCCGGTGTGCCGGGCGCACTTGTCCGAACGAGCAACAGTTGGTCGGCGTGGGCGGACGCGGCGGCGGCGGTCAGCGGCGGTCGTCGCGGCCGGTGAGGGCCAGCAGCCGGGACTGCAGCGGAGCGTCCTCGGGCATCGGCACCGGGGAATCGAACAGGCCACTGGCCTCCAGCGCATCCCGCTGCGGCTCGAACACCGTCCAGACCGCCTCGATCAGAGCAGGGTCCAGGGTCTCCTCGGCCGCCGTCGCCCTGGCCAGGTCCCAGGAGTGAATCGTCACGTCGGAGACCTGCTCGCGCAGGTAGTCCAGCACCGTGACGGTGTCGTAGGAGAGCTGCACCGACGCATCCGCAGGCGCCGCCTGCCACGCCGCGGTGGCCAGTGAGGAGTGCGTGTGCCATTCGGCAACGAGGTCGTCCCCGAGCGGGTCGACGCGGCGCCGGGCCTGGTCCAGGGTCAGCCCGGCCAGCAGCGGCGGGATCCACTGCTGCTCCCGAACGACGTGGCGCACCAGATCACCGACGGTCCACTCCTTGTCGGGCGTCGGAGCGTTCCAGTCGTCCACGGCTGCGATGCGCCGGCCGAATTCACGGTGCGCCTGTTTCTGCAGGGTGTACCAGTCGATCGCCGGGGCAGCGCTGGCGGAGGTGGTGTCAAGCACAGTTTTTTCGGACAGAGTCTTTTCAAGCACAGTGGGCTCACTTCGTTGATTGTCGTGCGGCATCCGCCCAGAGGGGAAAGTCCGTGCTGGGTGCAACGACGCTCGGCCCGCGGGCATTCCGGGTCCGCCGGAAATCTCGCCGTCAGTGCGAGAAGTTCCGCCGTAGAAGCTAGGTTCGACAGAGAACACCGCCGGGCTCTGTCCTCGGCCCTACCGCGACGAGGTCCACATGCCAGCTTCCAGTGCCCCGGGTTCCATCGCCGTCATGCTGCCGCGAGACCTGCCCGCAGCGCAGTTCGTGGCTTACGCGCGCCGCGCCGAGGAACTGGGTTTCACCGAGATCTGGGTGGTGGAGGACTGTTTCTTCCGCGGCGGCATCGCCCAGGCCGCCGTGGTGCTCGCCGCCACCACGACCATAGTTGTGGGAATCGGGATCCTGCCCGCCGCAGCCCGGAACCCCGGCTTCGCGACCCTCGAGATCGCCACCCTCGCCGAACTTTTCCCGGGTCGACTGCAGGTGGGCATCGGGCATGGCATGCCCGTCTGGATGCGGCAGACCGGCAGCTGGCCGACCAGCCCCCTGGCCATGCTCGCCGAGAACATCGACCTCATGCGTGCCCTGCTGCGCGGGGCCTCCATCACGACAGCCGGCCGCTACGTTCAGGCGGATGCCGTGGCCTTGGCCGGTCCGCCGTCCACGGTGCCGCCGATCCTAGCGGGCGTGCGCGGACCGAAGTCCTTGCAACTGGCCGGCGCCTGCGCCGACGGGGTGGTGCTGGCCGAGCCCGTCACCCCCGAATACCTCGCTGCCGCGATCGGTGCCCTCGATGCCGGCCGCGACGCTCCGCCGGAGGGCTTCGGGTTCCCCGGCCTCCGCCCCCCGTCGGCGGCCCGTCACGTGGTGGCCTACAACGCGGCCGCCGTCGACGAGGACCCCGCCGTGGCCCGCAACCTGGTGCGCCCGGCTCTTGAGCGGATCGGCGACCCCGATTGGGCCCCGCACATCACGGTGCTGCCCTTCGCGGAGGAGTTCGCCGCCCTGCGCTCGGCCAGCGCCAGCCGGGCTGACTTCGCGGCAGCGATGCCCGAGAGCTGGGTCGATCAGCTCGCGGTGGTCGGCACCGCCGCATCCGCTCGCCGCCGCATCGATGAGCTGCACACCGCCGGAGCCACGAGCGTTGTCCTCATCCCGGCCGGTCCCGACCCTGTGAAAGCGCTGGAGTCGCTGGCCACGGTCCTGTCGGTCCGGGCTGGTGCCGCCTAGGCTGACACCAAAGCGAAGGAGCAGACTCATGGGATTCCTCGATCGCCTCCTGGGCCGACCCGAACAACCGGAGCCGCCCCGCACCGCGCCGGCCCCGCAGCGCACCGACGACGAGATCGCCGTGGAACGCTACAGGTACCTCTTGCGCACCGCACCGCCGGAGACCATTGAACAGGTGCACACCGAAGCGTTCAGCAAGCTCACCGACGAGCAGCGCGACCTGCTCTTCCAGCAGCTGACCGAGAACGCGATGGAGGGTGAGCGCCCGGCGAACGCCGAACCGGCCACCCTGGCCAAGTCCGCCACCCGGGCCGAACTCCGCCAGCCGGGCACCCTGGACCGGGTCTTCGGCGGCGACCAGGCCGGCGGCCGGCAGGGCCCGGGCTTCGGCAGCATGCTCGGCGCTTCCCTGCTCGGTACCGTGGCCGGCTACGTCGTCGGCTCGGCGCTGGTGGGCGCGTTCCTGCCCGATATGGGCGGTGAGGCGGATGCGGCCGGTGACGCCGGCACCGACTCGGGCGCCGAGACCACGGCGGACTCAGGCGATTCCGGCGGCGATTTCGGTGGTGACTCCGGCGGCGGTTTCGGTGGTGACTCCGGCGGATTCGGCGATTTCGGCGGCGGTGGAGATTTCGGCGGTTTCTAGCTCGATGCCGACCCCTCCTGCCTGTACTCTCGAAGGTAGCTTCGAGTTGGTTCCGGCCGGAGCGGCAGAAGGGTGTGGTGCGGCGTGAGCAGGCAGGATGGCAGCGACCGGCAGACCACCGGCGCCGATGTCGACGACACAACCGCCACCATGCTGCACATCGACATGGATGCGTTCTTCGCGTCCGTCGAGTTGCTCGACCACCCCGAACTCGTGCACCTCCCCGTCGTCATCGGCCACCGCTCCGGTCGGTCCGTGGTGACAGCGGCCAACTACGTCGCCCGCAAGTACGGGGTCAACTCGGCTATGCCGATGGCCATCGCCCTGCGCCGCTGCCCGGCCGCCATCGTGCTCGAGCCGCACATGGGCCGGTACGTGGAGGTGTCCCGCCAGGTGATGGGCATTTTCACCGACATGACGCCGATGGTCGAGCCGCTCAGCATCGACGAGGCGTTCCTGGATGTCGCGGGCGCCCGGCGTGTGCACGGTTCACCCGCCGAGATCGGCCGGAAGATCCGCGCCCGCGTGTTCGCCGAGACCGGACTCACCTGCTCGGTCGGCGCCGCGTCGACCAAATTCGTGGCCAAGCTGGCCTCCGGACGGGCCAAGCCCGACGGGCTGCTGGTCATCCCCGCGGAGGACACCATCGCTTTCCTGCATCCGCTGCCCGTCGGCGCCCTCTGGGGGGTGGGCGCCAGCACCGAACAGGCGCTGCTCGGGCTCGGGCTGCGGCACGTGAGCGATATCGCGCACGCCCCCCTCGAGATGCTGCAGCGTGCCGTCGGCGTCGCCAGCGCGCACAAACTGCACGATCTGTCCTGGGGTATCGACCCGCGCACGATCAACCTCGAACGCGAGGAGAAAAGCGTCGGCCACGAGGTGACCTTCGAACATGACGTCACCGATGTCGCCCGGTTGCGCAGCGAACTCCTGCGCCAAGCGGATGCGGTGGCCGCCAAGCTGCGCGGCAACGGCCTCGTCGCACGGACTGTGGTGCTCAAGCTCCGCTACGCCGACTTCAGCACGGTGACCCGGTCGCGCACCCTGGCCGAGCCCACCAACGTGGGCCGGCGGATATACGAGGAGGTCACCGCGAGCTTCGACGTGCTCGCGGCCCGCGGCATCCGGGTGCGCCTGATCGGAGTGCGGGCCGAGCAACTCGGCTCCGGCGACGGCGCCGGCATGGGCCTGTGGGACGATGACGACGACTGGCGGGAAGCCGAACTGGCCGTGGACACCGTCACCGCCCGGTTCGGCCGGGGGATCGTGCGGCCGGCCTCGCAGCTGGGCGGCGGGAGTGCTCCGAAGCGTGATGTCCATCCGTTCGGAACACCGAACGCCGGGACGCCGCAGGGAGAGGGGGAGTAGCCTCTCACCATGACTAATCTCGCCTTGAAGCTCGCAGAAAACGCTCGATCCATCGGCGTCAGGTCGGCCTACGGAGACCCCGTGCAGATCGAGGGCGTCACGATCGTTCCGGTGGCCCTGGTGCAGTACGGCTTCGGCGGTGGCGGCGAAGGTGACGAGTCCGCGGCGGCCGGCGGTGGCGGCGGTGGCATGGCCATCCCGATCGGCGCTTACGTGAAGTCCGGCGGAGCGGCCCGCTTCGAACCGAATGTGATTTCGCTGCTGGCCGTCGGCATCCCCTTCGTCTGGGTCGCCGGCAAGGCCATCGCGCGCATCATCCGCGCGCTCAAGCGCTAGCACCAGCAGCGAGATCGTCGCGCGCAGAAATTGTCGTGCGACGCCTTGCAGTGCCCAGATGCGCCCGGGGAGTTCTATACTCGAAGCTGAACACGGGAGTCCGGTGAACCGGGCTGAGAGGAAGCTACTTCAGCTTCGACCGTCGAACCTGATCTGGATCATGCCAGCGCAGGGAGGCTTCTCAATCCCGTGCCCAGTATTCCTCTACGGAAAGGGCACGTACAGTGCACGCGTCAATCAACACCCAGCCTTCCAGGACTTCGTCCGCCACCACTCCCTCCACGTCGCGGAAACCGCGGGTGCTGAAATGGCGGGTCGTCGACATCGTCGTGGCCAGCGTCATCGGCGTCGCCAGCGGCGTGATCTTCTGGGCATGGGGCCTGGCCTGGTCGCCGCTGAGCGCCCTCCTGGCCTTCACCCCCGGGCTCGAAGGACTCCTGGCCGGCGGCTGGCTGTTCGCCGGGGTGCTCGGCGGACTCATCATCCGCAAGCCCGGTGCGGCCGTCTACACCGAGGTCGTCGCCGCCGTCGTCTCGATGCTCATCGGCACCCAGTGGGGCTTCTCCACCCTGATCTGGGGTGTCGTCGAGGGGCTGGGCGCGGAGATCGTGCTGGCCCTGTTCTTGTACGCCAACTGGCGCCTGGGCGTGGCCCTCCTGGCCGGCGCCGGCGCGGGCATCGCCGTGGGTCTGCTCGACACCACCTTCACCAGCTACGCGGCCCTCGACATCGGCCCCAAGATCGTCTACCTGGTTTCCGCCGTCGTCTCCGGTACCGTGCTCGCCGGGCTGCTGTCCTGGCTGGCGGTGCGCGGACTCGCCCGCACCGGCGCGCTGAGTCGGTTCGCCGCCGGCCGGGAATCGGGCCCGACCGACCGGGTCGACACCCAGCCCGCCCGGTGACCCGCACCGGATGCCCGCTCCGCGTCGCCGAGGCCCGGCCGTGACCGGCGCCAGGGTCACGGCCTCCGGCTGGGGCTGGCGGCACGCCGGCCGGTCCCGCCCCGCGGTCTCCGGGCTCGATCTCGACATCCGCCCGGGGGAGCGGGTGCTCGTGCTCGGACCCAGCGGCGCCGGCAAGAGCACGCTGATGCACGCCCTCGCCGGTGTGCTCGGCGATGACGAGGACGGCGACGAGACCGGCGAACTCCTCATCGACGGCCGCCGCCCCAGCGCGTCCCGCGGCCGGGTGGGCCTCGTGCTGCAGGACCCGGACTCGCAGGTCGTGCTCGCGAGGGTGGGCGACGACGTCGCCTTCGGCTGTGAGAACCGCGCCGTTCCGCGCGCCGAAATCTGGCCCCGGGTCGGTCGGGCCCTCGCGGACGTGGGCCTGGACCTGCCTCTGCGGCACCCGACCAGCGCGCTCAGCGGCGGCCAGAAGCAGCGCCTGGCGCTGGCCGGGGTGCTCGCCTTGCGCCCGGGCCTGGTGCTGCTGGACGAACCCACCGCCAACCTCGACCCTGACGGTGTCGTCGAGGTGCGCGACGCCGTGCTGCGCTCCGTGGAGGCGTCGGGTGCGACCCTCATCGTGATCGAGCACCGCGTCGCGGTCTGGCAGCACGTCGTGGACCGCATCGTGGTGCTCGACCCGGCCGGCGGCATCCTTGCCGACGGACCCACCGACAGCGTGCTCAGCGCCGAAGGGGAGCGGCTCGCCGCCGCCGGAGTGTGGATACCCAGGTTCCCACCCGCGACGCCCGAACGGCGCCCCCGCTCCGACGGTCCCGGCGCGGAAGTCCTGCTCAGCGCCGATGACCTCGCCGTCGGACGGGTGCCGTTCGCCCGCAAACAGGCCGTCGTCGTCGCACACGGCCTCGACCTCGCCCTGCGCGCCGGCACGGCCACCGCTCTCACCGGCCCCAACGGCACCGGCAAGTCGACTCTCGCGCTCACCCTGGCCGGGCTTCTGGCCCCCGCGGGCGGGCGGTTGACCGCAACGGATGCCCTCGCCGCGGGACTCGGGCCGGCCCCGCACCGATGGCGCTCCCGCGACCTGCTGGCGCGCATCGGCACCGTCTTCCAGGACCCCGAGCACCAGTTCCTCGCCGGGACCGTGCGTGCCGAGCTCACGATCGGCCCCCGCGCCCTCGGCCTGGGCGGGGCAGAGCAAACTGAGCGAGTGGACGCGCTGCTGCACAGACTGCGGCTGGACCACCTCGCCGACGCCAACCCGTTCACCCTGTCCGGCGGCGAGAAGCGCCGGCTGTCCGTGGCGACGGTGCTGGCGACCCGGCCCCGGCTGCTCGTCCTCGACGAACCCACCTTCGGGCAGGACTCCCGCACCTGGGCCGAGCTGGTGCGCCTCCTCGCCGAACTGCTGGACACCGGCACCGCCGTCCTGGCGGTCACGCACGATGAGCAGTTCGTGGCCGCGCTGGCGGATGCGCGCCTCACCCTGGTGCCTGGAACCGGGCCGGCGAGTGGCCGCAGCGTGACCGCCGGGCTGCGCGCGCCCGCCGGGAGGGAGGCGTCGTGAGCCTGATGACGCCGGAGATCCGGCCCAGTGCGATCGCCGGAGTGAACCCGGTCGCCAAGCTCGCCGTGGCGCTGGTGATCAGCTGCGCCCTGATGCTGTCCATCGATTGGGTCTCGGCCGCGGTCGCCCTCGCACTCGAGGCTGTGCTGCTGGCCTGGTGCGGGCTGAGCGCCCGACAGTTCTGGCTGCGCACCGCACCGGTGTGGATCGCGGTTCCCTTCGCCGTGCTCACCACGGTGCTCTACGGACAGGACTCCGGCGCCGTGCTGTTCAGCGCCGGCTTCGTATCGGTGACCGAGGGGTCCGTGGCCCTGGCCCTCGCGATCGGGTTGCGGATCTTGGCCATCGGCATCCCCGGGATCGTGCTGTTGGCCACCACCGATCCCACCGACCTCGGTGACGGCCTCGCGCAGGTGCTGCGCCTGCCGGCCCGGTTCGTGCTCGGCGCCCTGGCCGGGCTGCGCCTGGTGGGCATGTTCATCGACGACTGGCAGTCCCTGGCCCTGGCGCGGCGGGCCCGCGGGGTGGGCGACGGCGGCGGCCTGCGCGGCCGCGCCCGCCGGTTCGGCGGACTCGCCTTCGCTCTGCTGGTTCTTTCGGTGCGACGGGGCAGCAAACTCGCCACGGCCATGGAGGCCCGGGGTTTCGGCAGCGACGAACCGCGCACCTGGGCCAGGGAATCGGTCTTCGGAGTGCGTGACACACTGGTCGTCCTGATCGGGGCTGCCATCGCCGCCGCGGCGATCTCGGCAGCCGTTCTGGCGGGGACGTGGCATTTTGTGCTCGCCTGACCTGGTCGCACCGGTGCTCGCCGCCGTCAGGGCGCTGAACCGCAATCCGGTCGGCGACCGGGCCGTGATCCTCATCGACGGTCCCAGCGGCGCGGGCAAGAGCACCCTCGCTGACGCCGTGCTGGCCGCCTGGCCGGGACCGGTGGCGCCGACACTGGTGCGCCTCGATGACATCTACCCGGGCTGGGGCGGCCTGGACGCCGCCGTCGACCAGGTCGGCCGGCTGGTGCTCGGCGCCCGGCAGGCCGGCCGGCCAGCCGCCTGGCAGCGGTACGACTGGGCGGGGGCGGTCCCGGCCGAATGGCATAGCGTCGACCCCGACCGGCCGCTCGTGATCGAGGGCTGCGGTGCCCTGGCCCGGGCGCATGCCTCCCTGAGCGACGTCAGGGTGTGGCTGGATGCCGACGACGGCATCCGCAAGCGGCGGGCGTTGGCCCGTGACGGCGGCGGGTTCGAGGCGCACTGGGACCAGTGGCAGCACGACTGGGAGGCCTACCGAGCCCGGGAGCAGCCCCAACTATCGGCCGGCGTCAGTCTCACGGGCACCCCGCCTGGGCTTGGGCGCTCCGGCGGCGCCTGAGGCGAAAACCGGGCCTGAGCAGTAAGTTGGGGTCATGACTACCCCGCAGAGTGAGAACACCGAGTACACCGTGGAATTCGTGGACGGTCCCCTCGAGGGCCAGACCGACAGCCGCGTGCTCCTGCACGGCAAGCACGACGCCCGGATCAGCATGGTCGCCGCCGTCGACAGCATGGAATCGCTGTTCTGGTACGACGAGGTCGACAGTCGAGAGGTGCAGGGCAAGCTGCACGTGCGCTACGCCTTCGACTCGTCGGACAGCGATCCCGTCGAATCTGACGACGCTCCGGTCTGAACCGGTTACGCCCACCCGCTGACGCCCACCCGCTGACTACCAGTTGGCGACGAGGGCGCTGACCACGGGCACCGGGTGCAGCAGGCGCCAGCCCGGACCCGGGTCGGTCAGACTGCTGTCGAGCTCCAACGTCGACGAGACGCTCTCACCGAACGCATCCACCGTGACCCGGCCGATCTTGGCTCCCGCACGCCCCGTCGTGACGTCGTCGAGCGTCACGACAGGGTCGGTGCCGGCGGCGGCCTGCCAGCCGAA
The DNA here is from genome assembly GCF_004402745.1 of Cryobacterium sp. TMN-39-2. Classification (NCBI taxonomy): domain Bacteria; kingdom Bacillati; phylum Actinomycetota; class Actinomycetes; order Micrococcales; family Microbacteriaceae; genus Cryobacterium; species Cryobacterium sp. TMN-39-2. The sequence goes on along the minus strand of NZ_SOFX01000027.1, from coordinate 350,083 downwards.
GCGGGTCTTGGGGGTGGCGACGACGGCATCGGCCGAATCGCCCCACGCCGTCGTGAGGGTCGCGTATCCGTCACCCTCCGCCAGGATCGGAAGCTCCGTGACCCCGGCCCGCGCCGAGGCCATCAGGGCCGTCAGGTCGGCCGTGAGGGTGTCGTAGTCCGGTTCGCCCAGGAAGGCACCCGCGAAGGTGAAGGCCTTCTCACCGGCGACGACGGTGCCGGTGAACAGGAAGCAGACCCCGCCGGAGTCGGTGTAGCTGCGCGAGATACCGGTGATGCCCTCTTCGGGCAGATACTCCGTGGTGTTCCTGACGCCGCGCTGGCCGACCAGAGCGGATGCCGGCTGCGCGATGATGTCCGCGACCACGGGGTTCGTCGCGGCCAGGCCCGCGACGCGCGCCAAGTCGGTGCCGGTCCCGGCGCTGCCGTCGAGGAGGCCGTTGGCGTCGACCACCGTGGTGTTCGGCATGCCGTTGGCGGCCAGCCAGGCGTTGGCGGCGATGAGGTAGGCGTCGACGGAGCCGAACGCCCAGCGGGCCAGGGTGTCGGCGTGGTTATTGCTGGAGCCGAGGATCATGGCCTGCAGCATCTCTCGCTCGGTCCAGCTCTCGCCGGGAAACACGATGACGGTGCGGGCATCCTGGGCCGTGTAGTCGAGGTAATCCTGGTAGTCGGCGGTGACCAAGGAGTAGGCCGGTCCGGGTTCGCCGGCCGCGAGGGGCTTGGCGTCCAGCACGACGAGGGCCGTGATGATCTTGGCGGCGGATGCCATCGGCACCGGGTCGCTGCCGCCGCCGATGGCAATGGTGTCCACGCCGAGCGTCGCGGGTGCGGGCTCGACGGGGTCGCCGCCGGTCGCGGTGTCGTTCGTTGCGGTGTCGTCCGTAGCGGTGTCGTCCACCGCGGTGACGGCGAGCAGCCCACTGGAGCCGGCGGCGGGCAGCACCGGGGTGGACGCCGGCCCGGCACTATTCGGCGCGGTGACGGTGACCGTGGCGCTGGGCAGCGGGCCGAGCAATGTGGCCGGCCCGTACACCCCGATCATCAAGATCACGAGAGTTCCCACCGAGATACCGAGGACACGGCCAGGTCGAAATCTACTCATGGTTCAGGGTAGCCGACCGCGCTCAGGCTGCGGCTCACGCCCAACCCAGCTCGTGCAGCCTGTCGTCGTCGATGCCGTAGAAATGCGCGATCTCGTGAACGAGGGTCACGTGAACCTCGTCGCGCAGCTCGTCCAGATCCTCGACGATGGCCAGCAGCGGTTCGCGGAACAGAATGATGCGGTCGGGCATCTCACCGAAACCGTACTGGCCGCGTTCGGTGAGGGCGACGCCGTCGTAGAGGCCCAGGGTGTCCAGGGTGCCGTCCTCTGGACGGTCCTCGACGACGAAGATCACGTTCTCGAGGCCGTCGACCATGTCGTCGGGGAGCAGGTCGAGCTGATCGATGACGAGACGTTCGAAGTCGTCGTGGCTGAGCGTGAGCATCCACTCAGCATGCCATGAGGTGCACGCAAAAAGTCCCGGCCTGTTGGGCCGGGACTTCTTGTTTCATTGGGGTGAGTAACGGGGCTTGAACCCGCGACCTCCTGGACCACAACCAGGCGCTCTACCAGCTGAGCTATACCCACCAAGTGCCGCTCCACTTTCTCAAGCGAAGGCAACTCAAGAATTCTATTACACGTTTTGGGTGAAGATGTTCACAACGGCCGTTGCGTGCGATTTTGCTTCCGCACTCGTGGGTCCGGGGTCGGCCACGAACACGCTCTTGCGGTAGTAGGCGAGCTCACGGATGGACTCGAGGATGTCGGCGAGGGCTCGGTGGCCGCCGTCCTTGGCGGGTGCGTTGAAGTAAGCCCGCGGGAACCAGCGGTGGGCGAGTTCCTTGATCGAGGACACATCGACGTTGCGGTAGTGCAGCTGCTTGTCCAGGCGCGGCATGTACCGGGCCAGGAACGCCCGGTCGGTGCCGATCGAGTTTCCGGCCAGGGGCGCGCGCTGGTCTTCGGGGACGAAACGCAGGACGTACTCGAGCACCTGGTACTCGGCCTCGGCCACACTCACGCCGTTGGGGATCTCCTCGATCAGGCCGGAAGAGGTGTGCATGTTGCGCACGAAGTCGCCCATGTTCGCCAGGGCGGAGGCGTCGGGCTTGATCACGATGTCGAGGCCAGGGTCGAGAATGTTGAGGTCGAAGTCGGTGACGACCACCGCAATCTCCACCAATTCGTCATTGTTGATGTCGAGCCCGGTCATTTCACAATCGATCCATACCAACCGGTCACTGCTGTTTGTCATGGGGCGAGTCTAGCGGTGGGCCCCGACGCGGCTCCCTGATCGGCTCGCGGCCCGGCGCTCGTAGACTGATGACGATGCTTACAACACTCGCCATCCTGCTTCTGCTCAACGCCGTCTGGAACGTCGTGGTCTGGCCGCGCTTCTACAAGAGGGTCAGTCAGGACGGCAGGGCGCGGGATGAGTCCGGCAAGCCGACGTCGTTCCTGATCGTGCACGCGGTGCTGGTCGGGGTGTCGCTGCTGCTGGCCGCGGTTTCCGCGGTTGTGGCCGTTCTCGCCTTGGTCAACGGTTAGGAGCCGTCATGGAACTCATTTTCTTCTCCTCGGCATTCTGTGAGCCGTGCCTGCAGACCCGCGCCGTTCTGGCCGAGGTCGAACGGCTGGTGCCGGCCGCCACGGTGCGCGAGCTCGATGTGGCGCACGACAATGCCGAGGCCGAGGCCGCCGGAATCCGCAACACCCCCACGATCATCGTGCAGAACGCCGCCGGCGACGAGGTGTTCCGCGCCACGGGCGTTCCGACCCTCGCTCAGGTGCTCGTCGCAACGGCCAAGGCACTCTGAACGCGCCGCCGCGGGGGCAGCGGTCCGGACTGCGGTATCGTTGAAGCGCTATGCGCCCCCGTAGCTCAGGGGATAGAGCAGGAGCCTTCTAATCTCTTTGTCGCAGGTTCGAATCCTGCCGGGGGCACAGCACAACCCCGCCGGTCCTGCCGGCGGGGTTGGTTTTTTCTGGGCGGCGGGACTCAGGCCTTCTGCACCGTGATGGTCCATGCCGCGCTGCCGACCCTGTCGAAGTTCGTCACGGGGTAGCCGGCCTCCGCCGCCCACCGCGGCAGTGCATCCGTCGCCTGGGTGCAGTCGAAGTTGATCACCAGCTCGTCGCCGATCGCCAGCAGGGCGATGGCTTCCTTGGCCTCCACGAGGGGGAACGGGCAGACCTGGCCGTCGGTTTCGAGAACGTGCTGAGCCATGAGGGTTGTCTCCTTGCTGATCGGAACGGGGTGCTGCTAGGAAGTGGAGCGATCACCGGACCGTCACGAGCGCACCGATGCAGGTGCGGGCGCGGCGGGCGCGGATGCCTGGCCGGCGGCCGCCAGCCGGGCCTTGGACGGTCCCGTGATGAACAGCCGGGTCGCAGCGCCCACTCCCACGATCATGAACCCGAACGCCACCCAGCCCTGCAGCTGGAAGGTGGCGGTGTTGACCATCGCGTTGCCGATGGTGCAGCCGCCGGCCAGGCTGGCGCCGATGCCCATCAGCGCACCGCCGCCGATGCTGCGCACAGTGGTGAGCGCATCGGGAATCCGCACCCGGAATTCGCCGCTGGCCTTCGCGGCGATGAAGGAGCCCAGCAGGATGCCGATGACGAGGTAGACGCCCCAGTCGATCACTTCGGCGTCGCCGGCGACGAGGTAGTTGACGATGTTGGACGAGGGGCCTGTTATGCCCAGGCCCGCCTCGCGGCCGGTTGCCCAGCTGAGCGGCCACGCCACAATGGCGAGGACTCCGATGACCAGGGCGGTGCTGAAGGCGCCCCACTGCTTCTCGAAGAGTAGGTGGGCGATGCCCGTCCTGCGAGCGGGCAGGGTGGCCATCGGTGCTGCCGGACGGCGACGCAGGTGGTGGCGGGCCAGTGCGGCCACGGCCACGGCGAGAACCGCCACGAGGAGCCATGGTGACACGCCGAGGAGGCCGTGCACCGTGGACGCCTCGACGGTGACGCCGCGGGCGGCCGTAACGGCGGGGGCGAGCGCACCGGTCTTGGACACGGCGGAGAACAGAGCGTAGAAGATCAGTGCCAGCCAGCTGCCCACCAGGCCCTCACCGGCGCGGTAGTACGTTCCCGTCGCGCAACCGCCGGCCAGAACGATGGCAAACCCGAAGATGAAGGCTCCGCCGATGGTGGAGAGCCATGGGAACGGGCTGGAAGACAGCGAGATGACGCCCAGGGCGTCGAGGGTGAAAACCCCCACGCTCTGCACGGCGATGACGATGAGGAACGCGGTGAGCCATCTCGTGTTGCCCGTGACCCACAGGTCCCGGAACGCCCCCGTGACACAGAACCGCCCGCGCTGCATGACAAATCCGAGGGCTATCCCCACGAGCAATCCGGTGACCAGCATGCAGCTTCCCCATTCGTTTCACCTCCGACGCGATGTCGGAAGCACCTACGACGCTACGAGTTCGGCCGAGCGGCTCGGTCCAATGAGTCGCCGTGTGACCGGGCGGATGTGCAGGCGTCCTTCAGACATCCGCCCGCCGCGACTTGATAGATTCGTCAGATGCGAGAACAACAGGTGCGAATCATCAAGGAACTGCACGTGAACCCGGTCATCGACCCGGCCGCCGAGATTCGGCGGCGCATCGACTTCCTCAAGGACTACCTGCTCGCCAGCGGGGCGAAGGGGCTGATCCTCGGGATCAGCGGGGGACAGGACTCGTCCCTGGCCGGGCGCCTGTGCCAGCTGGCGATCGAAGAACTCACCGTCGAGGGACATGCCCTCCGGTTCGTGCCGGTGCGCCTGCCGTACGCGGTGCAGCGCGACGAGGACGACGCCCAACTCGCCCTGGAGTTCATTAATCCGGACTCGAACCTCACGTTCAACATCCAGCGTGCGGTGGACGGCTTCGAAGCCGAATTCGCCGTCAGCACCGGTACCCCGATGCCGGACTTCGACAAGGGCAACGTCAAGGCGCGCGCCCGGATGATCGCCCAGTACGCTCTCGCCGGCGCCCAGGGCCTGCTCGTGGTCGGCACCGACCATGCGGCGGAGGCGGTCACCGGGTTCTTCACCAAGTTCGGTGACGGCGGCGCCGATCTGCTGCCGCTGACCGGTCTGACCAAGCGCCAGGGCCGGCAGTTGCTGATGGCGCTCGGCGCCCCGGAGCAGCTCTACCTGAAGGCCCCGACCGCTGACCTGCTCGACGACAACCCCGGACAGACCGACGAGGCGAACCTGGGAATGCAGTACGAGCACATCGACGACTTCCTCGAGGGCAAGCCCGTAGAGGACCACGTCGCCGAGGCCATTGAGCGGCGCTACCTGCGCACCGAGCACAAGCGCCAGGTGCCGGCATCCCTGTTCGACGACTGGTGGAAGTAGTCCGATCCGGCCCGCCGGTCTGCCGCTCTGTGAGCCGCAGCCTGGCAGCGAAAAACGCCGGTCCGCGTGAGCGGACCGGCGTTTTTCTGGATAGCGGGAGCTAGGGGTGCGGCAGCGGCGCTGGACGCACTTCGAGGGCCTGAACGTCGTCCAGGAGGCGCTGGGTCTCCGTAGACGGAGACGCGGCCGGCGACGACACGGCCCCGGGGGGAGCCGCGGCGGGGACATAGCCGAGCGGCTGCGCGGTCGGAGCCTGTGCCGGTGCGGCGGGGGTCGCGAACTGGTCGTGGTGCTGCTGGGCCACCCAGGCATCCTGCTCGGCCAGGAGGCTCTTCTCGGTGGAGGTGTTCTGCGACTTCCAACGCTCGAGGTCGCCCTGGAAGATCTTGCGGGCCCGGGACGGCTTGTTCTGCCAGTCGATGAGGCGGTCGCGGAACTCCACGAGGGCCGGCTCGAGCTGATAGCCGAACGTGGCCGAGGTGCGCTTGAGCTCGGCCAGCTGGTGCGCTGCCCAGTCCGCCGCGATGCTCGATCCCTTGATCGGCAGCAGCCGGATCTGGATGTCGGCCATGCCCACGGCACGGTCGTTCATCACCTGCTCCTGTGGGGTGAGCGAGTTCCACACGGATGCCTCGGTCGCGGCATCCACGATCGATCCGATGGCCGCGGCCCGCAGCTCGCGATCGTGCTGGGCGAGCAGGCGCTTGATGGCCCCGCGTGCGATCCAGGCCGCCAGAAGGCTGGCCACGATAATTGCGACGATCAGCACGATTGCGCTGAAAATCATGGGCTGGTTCCTGGTCGCTGTGAGCCAGGTTACGAAATCATTCCACCACTGCATGTGCGGAACGCTACCTCGTGGGCCGGCGCATCGAAGGGAACCGTGGCGGCGTGGCCGATACGCGGTGTCAAACCGAGACTCCGGCGCGGTCAGGGCGTCCGGCCGGCCGACGCGCTGGTCGACCGCTCGAGGGCGTCGCGACTGAGCATTGCGGCACCCGCCACGGCGGAGGGCATGGCCACGATTGCGAAGAACGGCACGAGGAACAGCAGGTAGGACGCCGCTCCGAAGCCCAGCGCGATGCCGCGTCGCGTGCGCAGGGCGCGACGACGTTCGCGCACAGTGAACCCGCGAGCGTCGAAGGCGAATCCGGTGAGCTCGACCGCCAGCAACCAGCCGCCCAACAGGGCGCCGAGCACCGCCACCATGATCGGCCCCACCAACGGAATGAAGCCGCAGGCCAACAGGAGCAGGCCCACACCGACGGCGGGGATCAGGAGCCGGAGGCCGTCCCCGATGGCACGGCCCAAGGATCCCCAGAAGCCGCGCTCCGGTGCGGTGGGCGCGTTGCCGAGGTTGGTCTCGACGGCGCGCCAGATGCGTTCGTAGAACGGGTCGCCGACGACCAGGGTCACGGCCGTGAACGTGTAGACCACGAAGAGGGCGGCCACGAGCACGAAGACCAGCGCCGCAGCCACCCGCGTCGTGAGGATGACGGGCTCGGCCCAGCCGTCGGCGAACGGGGTCGCCCACGTGACGATCGAGGTGAGGTTGACGAGCAGAAGCACTATGCCGACGAGGTACACGGCACCGACCGCCACCGCCGGCAGCGCGCCGAGCAGCATCAGCTTCGGGGAGGTGATCCACATGCCGAAACCACGACCCAGGTACCCCACCCCCGCCAGGAGGTCGGGAACCAGCCTCTGCCGGGCCGGAACTGGGGGGACGGGAGTGGGCTGGGGCAACATCGTTTCAGCGTACCGGGGTGGGTACGGCGGAGTCAGCGAAAGCAGTCAGCCGCGTCATCGATGCGCCAGAAGGCACCGAGCTCGATGCGCCTGGTGGGCATCACCAGGCGCCGGGCGAGGTACCGCTCGCCGTCGGCGTGCGTCTCACGCTCGATGTGCCCCAGTACCGCGCCGGACCGGTCGACGACCCGCCACAGGCCATCGCGCACGGCGACCAGGCTGGGACCGCTCGACCGGGCGGAGTTGCTCGGCCGGGCCGGGCCGGCGGCGTGGGCGATGGTCGTGGGTCGTGCGGTCGCGGGGAGGACAGTCCGGGGTTGGACAGCTCTGGCTGCAGTGCTCATGGCTGCAGTGCTCATGGCGGCAGTGCTCATGGTGGCAGTGCTCATGGTCCCAATGCTCATGGTGTGCTCCAATGCGAGGGCGGATGCCGTTGGCCTTACCGTAGAACCGGCCACCGACATCCACCCCTCGCCCCTGACTGGGACCGGCGTGGGTTAGTTCATGCCGGTGCCGTGTACCGCGTACGGCTCGATGGCGGCGATCTCATCGGCGTCCAGCGCCGGCGCCTCGAGCGCCGCCACGGTCTGCTCGAGCTGGCCGATGCTGCTGGCGCCCACGAGCACGCTGGTGACCTGCGGTTGGCGCAGGATCCAGGTGACCGCGAGCTGGGCCAGGGTCTGGCCGCGGTCGGCCGCAATGGTGTTCAGGGCGCGGGCGCGCTCGAGGTAGGTCGCGCTGAGGGAGCTCTCGTTCAGGAACCGGCTCGTGGCCACCCGGGAGTCCGACGGCACCGCACCGTCGAGGTAGCGGTCGGTGAGCAGGCCCTGGGCGAGGGGGGAGAACACGATGCTGCCCATGCCGAGGTCGTCGAGCACCGGGAAGAGTCCCTCTTCGATGTGCCGGTCGAACATCGAGTAGCGCGGCTGGTGGATCAGCAGCGGGATCTTGTGCTCGGCCAGGGCGGCGTAGGCCGCTACGGTCTGCTCCGGGCTGTAGTTCGAGATGCCCGCGTAGAGGGCCTTGCCCGACTGCACCGCGGTGGCCAGGGCGCCCATGGTCTCCTCGATAGGGGTCTCGGGATCGGGGCGGTGGGAGTAGAAGATGTCGACGTAGTCCATTCCCAGCCGGCCGAGGCTGGCATCCAGCGACGACAGCAGGTATTTACGCGAGCCGAAGTCGCCGTAGGGGCCTGCCCACATGTCGTAGCCGGCCTTGCTGGAGATGATCATCTCGTCGCGATACCCACGGAAGTCCTCGGCGAAGATGCGCCCGAAGTTGGTTTCGGCGGAACCGGGAGGCGGGCCGTAGTTGTTGGCCAGGTCGAAGTGCGTCACGCCGAGGTCGAATGCCCGGCGCAGGATGCCGCGCTGGGTGTCGATCGGGCGTTCGTGGCCGAAGTTGTGCCACAACCCCAGCGACAGAGCGGGCAGCTTCAGGCCGCTGCGCCCGGTTCGGCGGTAGGGCATCTCGGAATAACGGTTCTCTGCAGCATCGAAGGTCATGGTCTCACTCTAGATCCGCGCTTCCTCCCCAGGCGGCTGCGGCTCGGGTTCTGCACACCCTGGACGGCCGGCCCCAGAGGAGGTGCCGGAACGGGGAGGGTGAATGCAGCGCGGCCCGGGAACACGAACCCGGCACGAGGACTGCTCCCGGGTCGCGTTCGATACCTCCATCAGCCTCGTGCCGCCCAGGAGACTCCCGTGACCGACACCATAGCCCTGACCGGAATCGTGGCCACCACCCCGCGGCACCTCGTCACCAGTTCCGGCCTGGCCATCACCTCATTCCGGCTGGCCTGCCGGCAACGCCGTTACGACAGGGTGAAGAACGCCTGGGTGGACGCCGACACCAATTGGTACACCGTCTCCAGCTTCCGGCAGCTCGCCCACAACGTGGAGCGGTCGGTGCACAAGGGCGAGCCGGTGCTCGTGACCGGGCGCCTGCGCATCCGGGACTGGGAGAACGAGGACCGTACGGGCACCTCGGTGGAGGTGGAGGCCGACGCCGTAGGCCACAACCTGACCTGGGGAACGACGGCGCTGATGCGAAGCACCGCCCCGTCCGCCGCCGAGCAGCGGGATGCCGACCCGGCGGGCGGCGCAACGGGCGGCACAGCGGGCGGCACTGCGGGCGAGGCCACGGCCGCGCCGGCCGAAGCGGATGCCGCGCCGGCCGAACCTGACACCGGGCAGGGGGAATCGGAAACACGGTCCGCTTAGACTCGACTTCTCGGTCGCAGCGTGCGGCGGTGGGGGAGGACTACGCGTGGCCTGGATTTTGGACGCACCCGTGCGGCACAGCCGCAGAGCGACGACCTGGGCAGCATGTCTTGTCCTCGGCCTAGGCCTGGCCGGATGCTCCGCCGCCCCCGTCGACCGCCCGACGCCGACAGCGACAGCGACCGCGACGGCAAGCCCCACCCCGACGGAGGTTGCGCCGCCGGCGCTCATGCCGGAGGGCACCGCCGCCGAGAACCTGCCCTACTTCGACTCGGTCATCACCGCGGCGCTCGCCGCCGACCCCAACGTCGCCGGCCGCAGCTACATCGACGCCCTGGTCGCCGCCGGCTTCGACAAGACAACGATGGAGGTCACCGCCGACACCACCACCAAGGGTGAACCGGCGGACTCCATCCAGTTCTCCGTGAACATCGCCGGAGAGTGCCTGATCGGCCAGAACGGTCCCTCCACCGGCGGCTACCACAGCGTCGTCGCCCCCCTGCTCGCAACCGGAACGTGTCTCGTCGGAGCCACGCGCCAAATAGACTGGTAAACACTATGGCTGAATTCATTTACTCGATGGTGCGTGCGCGCAAGGCAATCGGCGACAAGCTCATCCTCGACGACGTCACAATGTCGTTCTTCCCCGGAGCCAAGATCGGTGTGGTGGGCCCCAACGGTGCCGGTAAGTCCACGATCCTGAAGATCATGGCCGGGCTCGATACCCCGAGCAACGGTGAGGCCAGGCTCTCGCCGGGCTACTCCGTCGGCATCCTCATGCAGGAGCCGGAGCTCGACGAGACCAAGACCGTGCTGGAGAACGTGCAGGAAGGCGTTGGCCCGATCAAGGCCAAGGTTGACAGGTTCAACGAGATCAGCGCCGCGCTGGCCGAACCCGACGCCGACTTCGACACCCTGCTCGCCGAAATGGGAACCCTGCAGGAAGAGATCGACGCCGCCGACGCCTGGGACCTCGATTCCCAGCTCGAGCAGGCCATGGATGCACTGCGCACCCCGCCGGGCGACTACCCCGTCGTCGACCTCTCCGGTGGTGAGAAGCGCCGCGTGGCGCTCTGCAAGCTCCTGCTGCAGAAGCCCGACCTGCTGCTCCTGGACGAACCGACTAACCACCTCGACGCCGAAAGCGTGCTGTGGCTCGAGCAGCACCTCGCCAAGTACCCCGGCGCCGTGCTCGCCGTCACCCACGACCGGTATTTCCTCGACCACGTGGCCGAGTGGATCGCCGAGATCGACCGCGGCCACCTGTACCCCTACGAGGGCAACTACTCCACCTACCTGGAGAAGAAGCAGGAGCGCCTGCAGGTGCAGGGCAAGAAGGACGCCAAGCTTTCCAAGCGTCTCGCCGAGGAACTCGAGTGGGTGCGCTCCAACGCCAAGGGCCGTCAGGCCAAGTCGAAGGCCCGCCTGGCCCGCTACGAGGAGATGGTGAACGAGGCCGAGCGCGGACGCAAGCTCGACTTCGAAGACATCCAGATCCCCGTCGGCCCCCGCCTGGGCGCCCAGGTCATCGACGCCAAGAAGCTCAAGAAGGGCTTCGGCGACCGGGTGCTGGTCGAAGATCTCTCCTTCACCCTGCCGCGTAACGGCATCGTCGGCGTGATCGGCCCGAACGGTGTCGGTAAGACGACCCTGTTCAAGACCATCGTGGGCCTCGAGCCGCTGGATGCCGGTGACCTCAAGATCGGCGAGACCGTCGACATCTCCTACGTCGACCAGAGCCGTGGCGGCATCGACCCGAACAAGTCGCTGTGGGAGGTCGTCTCCGACGGCCAGGACTACATCCAGGTCGGCAAGACCGAGGTGCCGTCTCGCGCCTACGTGTCCACGTTCGGCTTCAAGGGCCCCGACCAGCAGAAGAAGGCCGGTGTGCTCTCCGGTGGTGAGCGCAACCGCCTGAACCTGGCGCTGACGCTCAAGCAGGGCGGCAACCTGTTGCTGCTCGACGAACCGACTAACGACCTCGACGTCGAAACCCTCGGTTCGCTCGAGAACGCGCTGCTCGAGTTCCCCGGCTGCGCCGTGGTCATCACTCACGACCGGTGGTTCCTCGACCGCATCGCCACGCACATCCTCTCGTACGAGGGCACCGCTGAGGCGCCGGGGAACTGGTACTGGTTCGAGGGCAACTTCGAGTCCTACGAGCAGAACAAGATCGAGCGACTCGGCCCGGACGCGGCCAAGCCGCACCGGTCCGCGTACCGCAAACTGACGCGCGACTAGGAACCCCATGCGGCTGCACGTTCCCATCCGGCTGCGCTGGTCGGACCTCGACGCCTACGCTCACGTGAACAACGCCGAGATGCTGCGCCTCCTCGAGGAGGCGCGCATCCAGGCGTTCTGGGTCAACGACGAGGCGGCCGGTGCATCGGGTGCCCGGGGAACCGCGGTGCTGGACGGGCGGCCGGGGGCGGCGACGCTGACCCTGATCGCCCGGATGGAGATCGAGTACCTCGCACCGATCCCGTATCTGCGGGAGCCCATCGACGTGCAGCTGTGGATCGGCAAGCTCGGCGGCGCAAGCCTCGACGTGTGTTACGAGGTATACGGACCGGCCGGGCAGGAGTCCGCGCCGCTGTACGCCCGCGCGACCACCACGATCGTCCTGGTGGATGCGGCGACGGAGCGCCCCCGCAAGATCAACGACGTCGAACGAGCCGCCTGGACCCCATACCTGGAGCCCGCGGTTCCCTTCACCCGCAAGTAGCCCCATTTACGAGCGTGAACGGGTCAGCCGGCGAGGACCTTGTCGCCGTCGAGGGTGACCGTGACCGCCGGGAGGGGGTCGGTGGCTGGTCCCTGGAGGACCGCGCCGGTGGCGGTGTCGAACAGAGACTTGTGGCAGGGGCAGTTCAGGCCCTTCTTCTCCGGAACCACGATGCAGCCCTGGTGGGTGCAGATGGCGCTGAACGCCACGACCTCGCCGGCGGTGGGCTGCGACACGATGATCTGCGCACCGTCGAACATGACAGCGATGGCGCCGCCCACGGGGATGTCGGAGAGTACCGCGACCTCGGCGGGTGAGGCCGTGCCGGCGCCGGTATCCGTGTTCGTGTTCGGGTCTCCGGGTGCGCAGGCCGCCAGGGCCAGGGCGGTACCGGCGCCTCCGGCGACGAGCAGGGTACGGCGGGTGAGGTCAGCGTCGTAGGTCATGATGCTCCTACTGGCTCGGACAGGTTGGGCTGCAGCCTAGTCACGGGGCTTGGGAACCCGCACCATGCCCTCCTGGGCCACCGTGGCCAGCAGCAGGCCTTCGCGGCTGTAGATGCTGCCGGTGGACAGTCCCCGGCCGCCCTGGGCGGAGGGGGAGTCCTGCACGTACAGCATCCACTCGTCGACCCGGCCGAAGCGGTGCCACCACATGGCGTGGTCGAGGCTGGCGACCTTGAGGCCCGGGGTGGCCCAGGGCAGGCCGTGCCGGCGCATAACGGGTTCCATGATCGAATAGTCGCTGACGTAAGCGAGTGCGGCGCGGTGCAGGTCGGGGTCGTCGGGGATGGGCTCGAAGGTCTTCATCCAGATCATCTGCTTGCTGGTGTGCTCGCCGTCCACGGTGAGGTAGATCGACGAGGGAACGTGGCGCATGTCGAACGGGCGGTCGTTGGCCCAGGCCCGCGCGAAGTCGTGGTCGATGTGACCGAGGGTGTCTGCCGTGGTCGGCAGGGATTCGGGGTCGGGCAGGTCGGTCGGCATCTCGATGTGATGCTCGAGACCCTCGTCGGTGTCCTGGAACGACGCGATCATCGACAGGATCGGCACGCCGTTCTGGTACGCCTGGGTGCGTCGAGTGGAGAACGATCGGCCGTCGTGGATGCGGTCGACCGAGAAGGTGATCGGGTGGTTGACGTCGCCGGGGCGCAGGAAGTAACCGTGCATGGAGTGCACGTTTCGTTCGTCGGGCACTGTGCGCATGGCGGCGACGAGGGACTGCGCGAGCACCTGGCCGCCGAAGACGCGACCTTGTGGCATCCACTGCGAGGGGCCGGTGAAGATGTCCTCACTGGTGCGGGCACCGGTGTCGGTCAGGTCGAGAGCGGCCAGAAGACCCTCCAGCGGTGCGTGCATGCTGCCTCCTTGTTCGAGCTCGGGTCCCCGGGACACCGACGTACCTTGGTAGTTTAGACAGCAGATGAGCCAGTCATTTTCCCTCTCAGATTCCCTGTCCCTCGGCGACCTCCGGGTCTACCTTTCGCGCGCCAGCCGGGTGGAGGACGGATCGGTGCGGCTCGTCTCCGCGGCGGGCGTGCTCGCCGTGTACACGGCGATCCTGTACCCGCGTGGTCTGCTGGACTCGAGCCCCACGGTGTTGGGCCTGCGCACCTTCGCGCTCACCGAACCTGTTGACCTCGACGTCGTCGTTCCGGTGCGGTCGCTGTTGGATCGGCTGCTGCGCCTCGAGGCCGCCGTCACCGACGCGGATGCTCCGGTCACCGTCACCGTGCCGCTGCAGGTGTCCTCGGTCACCTGGGCGGGCATCACGCCGCCGAAGGGAGGCTGGACATCCCATGGCAGCGCCTCACCGGCTGTGCTGGAGGGCGCCGCCCGCGAGGGCATCGCCGAAGTCGCGTCCGTCATCCCGACCGGCACCGGTGAGCAGATCGTCCAACGGGTACGGTCCGAGGTCTGGGGCCGCCCGATCGAGGCCCTGGACTTCGTACCCGCCGGTGCCGGGTTCGCCGCCGTGAGCCTGGGCTTCCTGGCGGCGGATGAGCCGGTGCAGCTCTTCGAGACCGGCCCCTGGACGCGTCTGAGCACAGCCCGCGGCCACATTCTGGTACGCCGCAAGCCCTGGTCCTTGCGCGCCTGACGCTCCACCCGGGTGCGGGACGGGTTAGAGCGCGGCGGCGACGGCCCGGCCGGCGGTGCGGCCGGAGAACAGGCAGCCGCCGAGGAAGGTGCCCTCCAGCGAGCGGTAGCCGTGCACGCCGCCGCCGCCGAAGCCGGCGGCCTCGCCTGCCGCGTAGAGTCCGGGGACCGGTTGCCCGTCGGCTCCGAGCGCCCGGGCGGAGAGGTCGGTTTCGATGCCGCCCAGGCTCTTCCTTGTGAGCAGGTGCAGCTTCACCGCGATCAGCGGCCCGTTGGCGCGGTCGAGCAGCTTGTGCGGGCTCGCCACCCTAATGAGCCTGTCGCCGCGATAGTGCCTGGCCTGGCGAATCGCGTTGATCTGGGCATCCTTGCAGAAGTCGTTGTCGAGCTCCCTGTCGCGGGCCAGAATCTCCCGTTCCACCTGCGCGGCATTGATGCGCACCTCGGGGGAACGCTGCTGCATGCCCTTGATCAGCTGGTGCAGGGTATCGGCCACCACGAAGTCCTCACCCTTGCTCTTGAACGCTTCCACCGGGCCGGGCGCGCCCGATCCGAGCCGCTGGGCGAGCAGGCGCAGGTCCTTGCCGGTCAGGTCGGGGTTCTGTTCGCTGCCCGAGAGGGCGAACTCCTTCTCGATGATCTTCTGGGTCAGCACAAACCAGCTGTGCTCGTGGCCGGTCTTGAGCAGGTGTTCCATCGTGCCGAGGGTGTCGAAACCGGGAAACAGCGGGGCCGGCAGACGTTTTCCGGTGGCGTCCAGCCACAGCGATGACGGGCCGGGCAGAATGCGGATGCCGTGGGCCGGCCAGACCGGGTCGTGGTTGACGATGCCCTCGGTGTAGTGCCACATACGGTCGCCGTTGATCAGTCGGGCGCCGGCCTTCTCGGTGATCCCGAGCATCCGGCCGTCGACATGGGCGGGCACACCGGAGAGCAGCTTGGTGGGTGCCGGTCCCAGCCGGGCCGGCCACTGGGCGCGCACCAGGTCGTGGTTGCCGCCGATCCCACCGCTGGTGACGATCACCGCGGACGCCCGCAGCTCGAACTCGCCGACGACCTCCCGGCTGCTGGCCTGACCGCGCGCCGCAGCGCTCGGGATGAGCAGGCTGCCCCGCACCCCCGCCACGGCGCCTCCCTCGACGATCAACTCGTCGACACGATGCCGGTGCAGGGTGGTGACCAGGCCGGCGCGCACCCCTTCACGGACCCTGGTGATGAACGGCTCCAGGATCGCGGGCCCGGTTCCCCAGACGATATGGAAGCGCGGTACCGAGTTGCCGTGTTCCAGGGCGGTGTAACCGCCACGTTCGGCCCAGCCGACGACCGGGAAGAACGTCACGCCGCGTTCCTTGAGCCAGGCCCGCTTCTCGCCGGCGGCGAAGTTGAGGTACGCCTCGGCCCACCGGGTCGGCCAGTAGTCCTCACCGCGATCGAACCCGGCGCTGGCGAACCAGTCCTGCCGGGCCAGAGCCAGGGAGTCCGTGACTCCCATTCGGCGTTGTTCGGGGGAGTCGACCAGGAACAGCCCGCCGAACGACCACCAGGCCTGACCACCGAGCGAGGCGGCGTTCTCCTGGTCGACGAGCAGCACCCGTTTCCCCGCCTCCACGAGTTCGGCCGTGGCCACCAGGCCGGCCAGGCCGGCCCCCACCACGATCACGTCGGCGGAGGTGTTCGGATGCGTGGGCAGGCCGGGGCGGGCTGGGCTCATGGTGACTCCATTGTCAGTGAGGGGTGCTGCGGGGCGGATGGTGCGGTTCGAGTGTTACGCGTCGAAGGTGTTGACCATAGCGTGTGCGGCTCGCTCGAGGTAGTCCCACAGGGTGGCGCGTTGCAGTGGGGGCAGGTCGCAGGAGTCGACGGCCTTGCGCATGTGCAGCAACCAGCGGTCCCGGGAATCCGGGTTCACCTTGAAAGGCTGGTGCCGCTGGCGGAGCCGCGGGTGTCCGCGTTGCTCGCTGTAGGTGCCCGGCCCGCCCCAGTACTGCTCGAGGAAACCGGTCAGCCGCTCCGCAGCGGGGCCGAGGTCCTCCTCCGGGTACATCGGTTTGAGGACCGGGTCGCCGGCGACGCCCCGGTAGAACTCGGCGACGAGCTTCTCGAAGAACGGCCGGCCGCCGACCTCCTGGTAGAACGACGGGCTCACGGCGGCGGCGTTCTCGCTCGACCGAAGGTGTACTCCGAGCGGGATGTTGTCACTTGTCATCGGGCTTCTCCTGTTCGGTGGCCGCTGCGCCACCTGGCGTGCCGGCCGATCCGGAATCGGGCTGCTGGTCCGTCGCAGGCTTCTTCGGCCGGCGCGGGGCACGAACCCGGCGGGCGGGGACGGGCTGTTCGAATGGCGCCGTGTCGGTGCTCGGCAGCGCGGCGGCGGCCTGGGCCGCTGCATCCACCGGGACACCGTCTGCCGCGCCGTCACCGTTGTTGCTTCCGGCGGACACCGATCCGTCGGCCGCGGCCATCACCACGCTATTGAGCGGGGTGAGTCCTGAGCCCATCCCGTCGAGGGCCTTCTTGAGATGGAGCCGCAGGTCGCGAGCGAAGTCCCAGCGGGCGCCCACCCGGGTGCGCACGACCAGGCGCACAACGAGGGCCTCCGCCGAGATGGATTCGAGGCCCCAGATCTCGGGCTTGCCGAGCATCGCCCCGCGCCACTTGCGGCTGGACGCCAAGGCTCGGGCGACCTTGAGCAGTTCGGCCTGCACAGCCTCGACATCCGACGAATAGGGGATCGCAAGGTCGACGATCACGCGGGCCCAGCCCTGGGACATGTTTCCGGTGCGCAGGATCTCGCCGTTCCGGACGAACCAGAGGGTGCCCTCGATGTCACGCACCTGGGTGATACGGATGCCGACGGACTCGACGACTCCGGTGGCCAGGCCGAGGTCCACCACGTCGCCCACGCCGAGCTGGTCTTCCATCACCATGAAGAGACCGTTGAGCACGTCCTTCACGATGTTCTGGGCGCCGAAACCCAGGCCGGCGCCGAGAGCGGCGGTGAGCAGGGCGAACGACCCGAGGATGCCCGGATTGATTTCGGTCACGATCAGCAGGATCGTCACCACCACGATGAGCACGTTGACGATATTGGTCAGTACCGAACCGAGCGTGCGGGTGCGTTGCACGACACGCACCGCGGTGACCGGTGACACGTCAAGCGACTGGGTGTCGTCGACGTTCTGGCCCTTCTTCACCCCGGACACGATCTGCGTGACGACCCGCCCGATCACGAAGAGCAACACCCAGCGGGCGACCAGCGCGAAGATGATGATGACGACGACCTGCACGATGGTCAGGTTCCAGATGTAGTCGGCCGTAGCCCAAAAAGTGTCCCGGTTCATAGATCGACCAGTCTACCGAGCGCCGACTCGGCGCTTCCTGAAGGTGCCATACGACAACGGCGCCGCCACGATGAAAATCATCGAAGGCGGCGCCGTTGGCCGGTGGTGCCGGCGGACTACTCCAGGTCGCGGGCCTGCACGCGCAGGCTCCGCTCGACGCCGGCGAGGTTCTCCACCACGAGACGGCGAAGCGCCGCGGGCTCCGGGTTGGCGTCCAACCACGCCCGGGTCGCGTCGACCAGGGCCTGGTTCGACAGCGGCGACGGGTACAGGCCCACGATCAGCTTCTCGGCGATGGAGTAGCTGCGCTCGGCCCATACCTTCTGCAGCACGTCGAAGTACTGGCCGACGAACGGCTCGAGCAGGCTCGTGTCGTGTGCGCGCAGGAATCCGGCGGCGGTGACCCGCACGATGGTGTTCGGTGCGGTGTCCACGTCGATCAGCGAGGCCCAGGCTGCCTGCTTGCCTTCGATGGTGGGGATCGCGGCGCGCGCGTTGGCGGCGGACTGGGCCCCGGTGGCGGTGTTGTCCGCGGCCAGGGCGGAGGCGATCTCCGCCTCGCCGGCTTCGCCGCCGGCGACCAGCGCCGCGAGCAGCTCCCAGCTGAGGTCGGTATCGATGTCCAGGCCCGGTAGCTTGAACGAACCGGTGCGGAGGCCCGCAACGGCGGCCAGCTGGGCCGGCGTCTCGGCGACGGAGGCGAAGAACTTCACGAACTGGAACTGAGCGTCGCTGCCGGCCTCTGCGCCCTGGGCCAAGGCCCAGAGTGCGTCGCCGACCGAGGCGACGGTGGCGTCGCGGTGCTCGGGGGCCACGTAATACTGCGCGGTGAGTGATACCTGGCCGAGAACCGTGCGCAGCGTCGTCGACTCGGTCTCGGTGGCGACGTTGCCCAGCACCAGCTTCACGAAGTCGCGCGGCGAGGTCTCGGCGTCGCGGGTGGCGTCCCAGACGGAACCCCAGACCAGCGAGCGGGCCAGCGGGCTCTCGATCGCGGCGAGGTGCTCGAGCGCCACGGCGTGCGAGGCCGGGTCGAGGCGAACCTTGGCGTAGGCGAGGTCGTCGTCGTTGAGCAGGATCAGATCGGCACGGGTACGACCGACGAGTTCCGGCACATCCGTCTGCACGCCGTCGACGTCGAGCTCGACGCGGTGCGTGCGCACCAGGGCGCCGTCGACCAGGTCGTAGAACCCGATCGCGAGGCGGTGCGGGCGGATGGTGGGGTAGTCCTCGGTGGCGGTCTGCAGCACGGCGAACGCGGTGATGACCCCGGCGTCGTCGACCTCGATCTGCGGGCGCAGGGTGTTGACGCCGGCGGTCTCGAGCCAGAGGGCGGCCCAGCCGGAGAGGTCTCGGCCGCTGGCGGCCTCGAGCTCGACGAGCAGGTCGGAGAGCTCGGTGTTGCCCCAGGCGTGCTTCTTGAAGTACGAGGCGACGCCGGTGAAGAACGCGTCGATGCCGACCCAGGCGACGAGCTGCTTGAGAACGGATCCACCCTTGGCGTAGGTGATGCCGTCGAAGTTGACCTGCACGTCTTCGAGGTCGGTGATGGTGGCCACGACGGGGTGGGTGGAGGGCAGCTGGTCCTGGCGGTACGCCCAGCTCTTCTCCATTGCCGCGAAGGTGGTCCAGGCTTCGGTCCACTCGGTGGCTTCGGCGGTGGCGATGGTGGACGCCCACTCGGCGAACGATTCGTTCAGCCACAGGTCGTTCCACCACTTCATGGTGACCAGGTCGCCGAACCACATGTGCGCCAGCTCGTGCAGGATCGTGACGACCCGGCGTTCCTTGATCGCGTCGGTGACCTTGGAACGGAAGACGTAGGTCTCGGTGAAGGTGACCGCGCCGGCGTTCTCCATCGCGCCGGCGTTGAACTCCGGCACGAACATCTGGTCGTACTTGTCGAACGGGTACGGGAAGTCGAACTTCTCCTCGAAGTAGGCGAAGCCCTGGCGGGTCTTGTCGAAGATGTAGTCGGCATCCAGGTACTCGAACAGGCTCTTGCGGCTGAACAGGCCCAGCGGAATGATGCGGCCGTCGCTGGAGGTGAGCTCGCTGCGCACCACGGCGTACGGACCGGCCACGAGGGCGGTGATGTAGCTGGAGATGGTGTGGGTGGGTTCGAACGCCCAGGTCTTGTTGCCGTTGCCGGCATCCGTGGGCTCTGGCGTGGCCGAGTTGGAGATGACCTCCCAGGCGCCGGGCGCGGTGACGGTGAAGGTGAAGGCGGCCTTGAGGTCGGGCTGCTCGAACACCGCGAAGACGCGGCGGGAGTCTGGCACCTCGAACTGGCTGTACAGGTACACCTCGTTGTCGACGGGGTCGACAAAACGGTGCAGGCCCTCGCCGGTGTTCGTGTACGCGGCGTCGGCGACGACGGTGAGCACGTTCTCGGCCGCGAGGTCGTCAAGCTGAATGCGGACGCCGTCGCTGACGACAGCCGGGTCAAGCGAGGCGCCGTTGAGGGTGACGCTGTGCACACTCTCGGTGATCGCGTCGATGAAGGTCGAGCTACCGGCCACGGCGCTGAAGGCGACCGTGGTGGTGCTGGCGAAGGTCGTGGGACCCGTTGTCAGGTCAAGGGTGACGTCGTAGCTGGTCACGCTGACGAGCGCTTTGCGCTCCTGGGCTTCGATCCTGGTGAGGTTTTCTCCGGGCAACGGTTTCTCCATCTTCGTTTCGCGAGAGCGCTCTGGCGCATCCGCATAGAGAACAAGCCTAGCCACGGTGGCGGTGGTGGCGCGCCTGATTAGGCTGCCGGCATGAGAACCAGCACGGATGCCGGCGCCGATACCGCGTTGCGCTATCGAGCCTTCGCCGAGGTCGAGGCCCGGGGGCTGAGCGCCTGCTACGAGGCCTGGGCGGCGGGGGTGGCGCTCGATGCGGCGACGATCGGATTGATCGACCGGCTGCCGCCGACCAAACGGCAACCCAATCTGGTGTTCAGCGCGGCCAGGTTCCACGGCGCCGAGGCCGGCGGTTATCTGGGTTTCCGGGCCTGGCTGGCCGCGAACTGGGCGGTGGTCGAGCAGACGTGCCGCAGCCACGCGACCCAGACCAACGAGCCGGGCCGATGCGCGGTGCTGCTCCCGGCGCTCGGGAGTCTGCCGGGGCCGCTCGCCCTGATCGAGGTGGGGGCGTCGGCCGGGCTCTGCCTGCTGCCGGACTTATACAGCTATCGGTATCGGCCGGGCGGTCGCAGTGCTGACGGCCCGGGTGACGGCGCGGCCCTGCTCGACCCGCCCGCTGGGACCAGCCCGGTGCTGCTGGAGTGCGCGGTGACCGGTTCCGTTCCCGTGCCGAGCCGGCTGCCTCGCGTGGTGTGGCGGGCCGGTATCGACCTCAACCCGCTCGACGTGACAGATCCCGCCGACGTGGCCTGGCTGGAGGCCCTGATCTGGCCGGAGCACGATGACCGGCGGGCCCGGCTGCGGGCGGCCGTGCAGGTCGCCCGCACAGCCCCGCCCCGGCTAGTGCGCGGCGACCTCAACGAGCAGGTCGAGGCTCTCGTGGCCGAGGCCCCGCCGGATGCGACCGTCGTGGTGTTCCACACGGCGGTGCTGGCCTATCTCGACGAGGCCGGCCGGGACCGGTTCGTGGCGACCATGGCCCGGTTGAGGGCCGAGCGTGGGGTGCGCTGGCTGGCCAACGAGGGGCGCACCGTGGTGCCAGGGGTGGCCGGGACGCTGCCGTCGACGCTGCCTGCGGCATCCGGTTCGGCTGACTTCGTGCTGTCGTTGGACGGCCGGGCGGTCGCGCTAGCCCAGCCGCACGGTCGCGCGGTGCATTGGCTCGGCTGAGGGCAGGCTAGATCGCCGGTGTGGCCAGCATGGGCGCAGCCGCGGCACGGTCGGCGCCGGCCCGGATCGGCCAGGCACCGTCGATGACGATCAGGTCGTCGCCCTTGGACTTGCGCAGGTAGGTCTGGAAGCTCTCGGCCTGCTCCCTGGCCCAACCGACCTGGCGGTCGTGCAGGGTGTACAGGTCGGTCTCCTCGGTCTTGGCCAACAGGGCCCAGGCGACCCGACCGGTGGCCACGGCATCCGCTTCGGCGTCGTGGGCCCCCTCGAGCAGCACGCCGTAGTACTCGGCGGTGGCCACCAGGGTGCGCTTGCCCTTGCGGTAGCGGTCCACAGCCTTGTCGATCACGTAGGGGTCGAGCACCGGGCCGAAGTCCTCGATGGGCGCCAACCCGTAGCGGCGGGCTTCGGCGTTGAGCATCGACAGGTCGAAGCTGGCGTTGTAGGCCACGATCGGGCGGCCTCCGTCGATGCTGCGGCGCAGTACCGTGAGCATCTCGGCGATGGCGGTGGCCGGGTCGACGCCGTCACGCTGGGCGACCTCGTCGGTGATGCCGTGGATGGCGGACGCTCCCTCCGGAATGGGGATGCCGGGATTGAGCAGCCAGCTGTACGAGCCGTTCACCGTGCCGTCGCGCATGACGCGGCCGATGAAGCACGTGACGATGCGGTCCTCATCGGTGTTCACACCCGTGGTCTCCAGGTCGAACACGCACAGCGAGGGGATGTCGGCGATCGCGGTCTTGGCGGTTGATGTCTGCACGTTCCGACCCTATCGGCGCCCACCGACACTCCCGGTGAGGCGGCCGGGAGTGCCGCGCATCCTCTCCACAACTCATCGCGAAAGCGGTGAATCGGTTGCTTCAGCGCCGCGGAGGCAGCCGTGAACCCGCTTTCGCGAGATGAACCTTTCGCTAAGAGGGGGTGGTGCGGCCCTTACCAGGTACCGGCGCGGTAGTCCTTGAGGAAGACCCCGTGCACGTCTTCACCTGCCTCACCGCGCACGATGGGGTCGTACACCCGGGCGGCGCCGTCAACCAGGTCGAGGGGGGCGTGGAAACCCTCCTCGGCCAGGCGGATCTTGGTGGGGTGCGGACGCTCGTCGGTGATCCAGCCGGTGTCGACGCTGGTCATCAGGATGCCGTCGGAGAGCATCTCCTTGGCGCTGGTGCGAGTGAGCATGTTCAGGGCGGCCTTGGCCATGTTGGTGTGCGGGTGCCCCGGACCCTTGTAACCGCGGCCGAAGACACCCTCCATCGCTGACACGTTCACGATGTAGGTGCGCCGAGCCTCGGATGCCGCCATCGAGGCCCGCAGACGGCTCACCAGCAGGAACGGGGCCGTGGTGTTGCACAGCTGCACCTCGAGCATCTCGAGTGGGTCCACGTCTTCGACGTTGGCCGTCCAGCTGTTCTCCTCGTGCAGGTCGGGCACCAGTCCGCCCGCGTCGATGGCGGTGCCAGCGGCCAGCCGTGCCAGCGACGAGGAGCCGGGGGCCAGGGCCAACGCGGTGAGGTCGTCGGCGGTGAGGGCGGCGCCGGTGGCCGCGGCGGCGAGGATTGGGTGGCTGGCCACGGACGCGGCCAGCGCGGTGGGGTGCGCATCGTTGGTGTGCCCGAACGAGACGATCTCGGGCAGTTCGCCGTCCGGCAGCGGCGAGGACTCGGCCTCCACCAGCGGGGAGTACGACCCGGGGGAGCGTCGCACGGTCTGCGCGGCGTTGTTGATCAGGATGTCCAGCGGACCCTGCGCGGCGACGGAGTCGGCCAGGCCGATCACCTGGGCGGGGTCGCGCAGGTCGATGCCGACAACGCGGAGGCGGTGCAGCCAGTCCTTCGAGTCGGGCATGGCGCTGAACCGGCGCACCGCGTCGCGGGGAAACCGGGTGGTGATGGTGGTGTGGGCGCCGTCGCGCAGCAGCCGCAGGGCGATGTACATGCCGATCTTGGCGCGGCCGCCGGTGAGCAGGGCGCGTTTGCCGGTGAGGTCGGTACGGGCGTCGCGTTTGGTGTGGCTCATCGCCGCGCAGCTCGGGCAGAGCTGGTGGTAGAACGCGTCGACGAGGGTGTACTTCTGCTTGCAGATGTAGCAGGCGCGCGGCACGAGCAGTTCGCCGGCCGAGGGCCGGTCGGTGCCCAGACGCAACTGGGCGCCGATGGTCTCGTCGTCGATGCGGGTGGGAGCCCCGGTGGCGGTGGCGGCAATGACCTCTCGGTCCGCGTCCGCGATCAGCTGGCGCTTCTCGTGGCGGCGCACGGTCTTCACCGACTTGAACATCTTGGCGGTGGCCTGGCGCACGGTGACGAAGTCGGGGTCGTCCGGGTCGATGGTGGCCAGGGAGGCGAGCACGCGCAGGGCCACCTCGAGGTCGTGGGGGTCGATCGCGGGTGTCGCGGATGCGTCGCCGGTGGGGGCATCATCGACGGACGCGACGGATGCGGGCTCTACGGGTGTGCTCTGCGGGTGTTGCTCGGTGGTCATCAGAGAATTCTACGACGGCGCATCCGCCCCTCACACAGCCGGGCGAACAGACAACTGTGGCCGGTGCGGACAATTGCGCCCGGTGTGCGGGTCACAATTGTCCGCACCGGCCACAGTCGCTTCTGAAAAGCAGTCCTCCGAAGAGGGGCGGTACGAGGTGGAGCTAGACCTTGGCCGGCTCCGAGTCGGTCTCGGTCTTGAGCGCGCTCAGGTCCATCGACGAGGTCGGCGGCTCGAAGGTGGCGTCGAACGGCATCTCGTCGTGGTCGAGCAGGGGGTTCTCGAACTGGCCGGCAACGAGCTCGTGTGCCTCTTCGACCGATTCCACGCTCGGCATGGAGCCGGGCAGCGGGCGGTTGGCGGATTCCTTGAGCCAGAAGATGCTGATTCCACCGATGAACGAGGTGGCCATCAGGTAGTAGGCCGGCATCATGTCGTCACCGGTGGCGGCGATGAGCGCCGCGATGATGAACGGCGTGGTGCCACCGAAGATGGCGACGGCGAAGTTGTACGCGATGCCCATCGCGCCGTAGCGGCTGGCCGTGGGGAACAGGGCCGGCAGCGCCGAGGCGAGGTTGGCGACGTAGAACGTCACCGGGAGGGCGATCAGGGCCAGACCGGCGAGGGTCGTGAAGACGGAGCCCATACCGATGAGCAGGAACGCGGGGATAGCGAAGACCACGGCGCTGATCGAACCCATCCAGAGCACTGGGCGACGGCCGATCTTGTCGCTCAGGCGACCGGTGAGCGGGATGCAGCAGGCCATGATCACGAGGATCGGGATGGTCAGCAGCGTGCCGTGCAGCTCGTCGTACCCCATGGTGCTGGTGAGGTAGGTCGGCATGTACGAGGTGAGCGCGTATCCGACGGTGTTCGCGGCGGCGACGAGGATCATCGCGAGGACGATGCCGCGCCAGTAGTTCTTGAAGATGGCGACAGGTCCCTTGGGGATGCTGTCGTCCTCAACGAAGTCGGGGTTCCTGGCGTTGACTTCCTGAGCGTCCAGGCTGGCCTGGAAGGCCGGGGATTCCTCGATCTTCATCCGGAAGTAGATGGCGATCAGGCCCAGCGGTCCGGCGAGCAGGAACGGCAGACGCCAGCCCCACTCTTCCATGGCCGCCTGACCGAGAGTCACCTGCAGGATCGACACGAGAGCGGCACCCATGGCGAAGCCGAGGTAACTGCCCATGTCGAGGAAGCTGGCGAGGAAGCCACGGTTCTTGTCCGGAGCGTGCTCGCTGACGAAGGTGGTGGCACCGGCGTACTCGCCGCCGGTGGAGAAGCCCTGCACGAGCTTGGTCAGCACGAGCAGCACCGCTGCCCAGATGCCGAGCTGGGCGTAGCCGGGCAGGATGCCGACCACGAAGGTGGAGGCGGCCATGAGCATCAGCGTCATGGCGAGCACCCTCTGGCGGCCCAGCTTGTCGCCGAGCCAACCGAAGAACACGCCACCGAGGGGGCGGGCGATGAAGGTGGCGGCGAAGGTGCCGAGCAGGAACAGCGTCTGCACGGTCGGGTCGGCTTCGGGGAGGAAGACGGGACCCATGGTGGTGATCAGGTAGCCGAAGACTCCGACGTCGTACCATTCCATGGTGTTTCCGACGATCGTGCCGCCGAGCGCCTTCTTCAGCATCGGGCGGTCGACGACGTTCACGTCGGAGACCTTGAGCTTCCGGCGCAACAGCGGCTTCTTGATCTTCTTCACGGTGCGATCAGCACCGTTAATAGCGTTTGACATGTGTCACTTTCTGACAGTAGAGATGCCTCTTGTGGAGGTCATGACATGACTCTTGCGCAGGCACGTCGAGCCTCGAATGGAGGTCGTGAGATGCCTCAGATGGAGGTCATGTGCCCCGGATGCGGGGCCGCCCCTCGATGGGCATAAGCGTCAATTTTAGCGCAATTTGCCTCAGAATCAGGCATTTCTCTTTCGATAGCCGCTCTGGACAGGGCTTTAGCCGGGTTCGGTGCGCGCCGCTTCGGCGGCATTTCGGGACCTTTGACTCGCTTAGGCTGGGTCGATGAGCGACTCTGTGACCTTCTGGTTCGACCCCTCCTGCCCCTGGGCCTGGATGACTTCTCGTTGGGTGGACGAGGTGAGTGATCTGCGCGGCTTCGAGGTGAGCTGGCAGGTGATGAGCCTCGCGGTGCTGAACGAAAACACCGACGTTTCCGAGGAGTACCGCGCGTTCTTCCCCCGGGCCCTCAAATACACCCGTTTGGTGCAGGCCGCTCAGGAGCTGCACGGCCAGGAGACCGTCAAGGCTCTCTACGACGCGCTGGGCACCCGAATCCACCACGAGGGCAACTCGGATGCCGATTCCGTGATTCCCGCGGCGCTCGCCGAGGTGGGCCTGCCGGCCGACTTCGCCCGCTACGCCGAGAGCGACGAGTTCGACGTGCAGATGCGCGCCAGCCACTTCGACGGCATCAACCGGGTGGGCCAGGACGTCGGCACCCCGGTGATCGCCGTGAACGACGTTGCCTTCTTCGGCCCGGTCATCTCGCCGGCACCGACCGGGGATCAAGCGCTGGCCCTGTGGGACGGCGTGGTCGCGGTGGCCGGCTACGACGGCTTCTTCGAGATCAAGCGCAGCCGCACCCGCGACCCGATCTTCGCGCCCGCCCTCGTTGCGGCCGCCGAGTAGCAGCGCCGCAGCATCCCGCCCGACTAAATAGACTGCTGATCATGCGCATCCATATCGCCACCGACCACGCCGGCCTCGACTTCAGCACCCTCCTGATCAGCCACCTCGGTACGGCCGGGCACGAGGTCATCGACCACGGGCCCACCAGCTACGAACCGCTCGACGACTACCCGGCGTTCTGCATCAGCGCGGCGGTGGCCGTGGTCGCCGACCAGGCGGCCGGCGTCGAGGCACTCGGCGTGGTGTTCGGCGGCTCCGGCAACGGTGAGCAGATCGCGGCCAACAAGGTGCACGGCGCGCGCGCCGCGCTGGTCTGGAACGCGGCCACGGCGACACTCGCCCGCGAACACAACAACGCCAACGTGATTGCGATCGGCGCCCGCCAGCACCCCATCGAGGACGTCATCGCGTTCATCGACGCCTTCATCGCCACCCCGTTCCCCGGCGAGGAACGCCACCAGCGCCGTATCGACCAGCTGGCCGAATACGAGACCACCGGCACCATCGCCGGCACCGTCCTGAGCAACTGAGCTGCACCTCACCTGATCCACCGAGTCGGAAAGGCATCGCCGTGCCAGAGGGTCATTCCGTCCATCGCATCACCCGGCAATTCGCGCGCAACTTCGTGGGCCGCCCGGTGCAGCTCTCGTCGCCGCAGGGCCGGTTCGCCGCCGGTGCGGCACAACTGAGCGGTCACGTCATGACGGATGCCCGCGCGGTGGGCAAACAGATGTTCCTGGAGTTCGACAACGGGCTCTGGCTACGGGTGCACCTGGGCATGTACGGCGCCTGGGACTTCGCGGGCGACATCATCATGGACGCCACGATCGCCTCGAGCAACGGCCGGATGGGACAGACCAACCAGCGCGGCACCGACCTCGCGCCGGTGCTGGATTCAGCGGGCGAGAACTCGATGCACAGCATCGGTGCGCCCCGCCGCACCCGGGTGCGCATGGCCGAGCAAGAAAAGGAGATCGACCAGCTCGACACCTTCCCGCCCGAACCCGTCGGTCAGGTGCGGGTGCGCCTGCTCACCGACACGGTCTCGGCCGACCTCCGCGGCCCGACCGCCTGTGAGGTGCTCGACCCCGCTCAGGTTGACGCTGTGCTGGCCAGGCTCGGCCCCGACCCGCAGCTCGACGACAGCCCGGAGGCCGAGCAGCGCTTCGTGGACATCGTGCGCAAGAAGCCCACCCGTATCGGCCTGCTGCTGATGGACCAGTCCGTCGTCAGCGGTATCGGCAACGTCTACCGCGCCGAGCTGCTGTTCCGGGCGAGGATCAACCCGCATGCCCCGGGCAAGTCGCTGACCGAGGAGAGCTTGCGGGCCCTCTGGCGGGACTGGGCGCATCTGCTGGCCATCGGTGTGAACACCGGCCAGATGATGACAATGGACGACCTGACGGGCGAGGATTACCGACTCGCGATGAAGAACCGCGCCGACCGGCACTGGGTCTACAAGCGCGAGGGCCTGCCCTGCCGGGTTTGCGGCACCCACATCACCCTCGAGGAGATGGGCGCTCGAAAGCTCTACTACTGCCCGTCCTGCCAGGCCTGACCCGTCCCATCCGCCGCACCTGCGTCTGTCATCGCTGACCCCGCCCGCACCCCAGGAGCCCGCCCGTGAGAACCAACCCCAGCTTCGCGCTCGACCAGGTCGACGAGGTACGCCGTCTGATTCAGGAGTACCCCTGGGTCACCCTGGTGAGCTCCACGGAGGCGGGCGAGCTCGTCGCCTCGCACTACCCGGTGATCCTCGACACGGCGGCCGCCGACGGCGAGATCGTGCTGCTCAGCCACGTCGGTCGGCCCGATGAGCAGCTGCACGAGCTGGGCGCGCACGAGATCCTCGTGATCGTGCAGGGCCCGCACGGCTACATCTCGCCCGGCTGGTACGACGCCCGCCCCGCCGTGCCCACCTGGAACTTCGTCACCGCGCACCTGCACGGCACTCCCGAGATACTCTCCGACGCCGAGAACCTGCGGGTACTCGCGGCCCTGGTCGACCACTTCGAGGACCGCATGGACGAGCCCCGGCGCATGAACGGCACCCCGGAGAACGCCGACTACGCTGCCCGCATCGTCGCCGGTACCGTGGGTTTCCGCCTGCGGGTGACGCGCTTCACGGCGAAGGACAAAATGAGCCAGAACAAGCCGGCCGCCACAGTCGACCGTATCCTCGTCGAGCTCGACGGTGACGGTCCGTACGCGAGCCCGGCGCTGGCCGCCCGGATGCGCCGGGCCCGCGACAGCGCCGCCGAACCCAGCGCCGCCGAATGAGCCTGGTACTGCGCAACGGCCGCCTGCCCGGCAGCGACGACCTCGTCGACGTGCGCGTTGACGACGGCCTGATCACCTCGATCGGCTACCTCGCACCCGCGAGCGGCCACTCGCCGGCGACCCGGACCGTTGATCTGGACGGGCGCTGGATCACGCCGGGGCTCTGGGACAATCACGTGCACTTCAGCCAGTGGTCCCAGACCGCCAGGCGCCTCGACGTGTCCGACGCGACGAGCGCCCGGGCGGCCGCCGATCTGGTCGCCGACCGGCTGGCCGCGGTGCCGGCCGCCGGCAAGCACGACAGACTCGTCGGCTTCGGCTTTCGGGACGCCCTGTGGTCGGATGCCCCGAGCCGCACTCTGCTCGACGCCGCGTCAGGGCCGGTGCCGGTGGTCCTGGTCAGCGGCGACCTGCACAGCTGCTGGCTGAATTCCGCCGCCCTCGCGGTCTACGGTTTCGCGGGCCACCAGACCGGGCTGCTGCGCGAGGACGACGCCTTCGCGGTGGAACACGCCATCGACAACGTGCCGGACGCCGACCTCGACGCCTGGGCCGACGAGGCCGCCCGTGCTGCGGCCGCCCGCGGTGTGGTCGGCATCGTCGACCTGGAGATGACCTGGAACCTCGACGTCTGGCGGCGCCGCATCGATGCGGGCACCGACAGCCTGCGGGTCGATTTCGGCCTGTACACGCACCACCTCGACGACGCGATCGCGCAGGGTCTCACCAGCGGCCAGGTGATCGACGGCACCGGCGGGCTGCTCACCGTCGGCCCGTACAAGGTGATCACCGACGGCTCGTTGAACACCCGCACCGCGTACTGCTTCGAGGCCTACCCAGGACTCTCCGGCGACCACGACCGTGGCATGCTCACCGTGCCCGCCGACGAGCTCGAGGCCCTGATGCGGCGGGCCGCCGCCGCCGGCATCCGCCCCGCCGTGCACGCCATCGGCGACAACGCCAACAGTCTCGCCCTCGACGCCTTCGAGGCCGTGGGCTGCACCGGCAGCATCGAGCACGCCCAACTGCTCACCGCGGCCGATGTGGCCCGGTTCGCCCGCCTGGGGATCACAGCCAGCGTTCAACCCGAACACGCCCTCGACGACCGCGACGTGGCCGACCGGTACTGGGCCGGCCGCACCGAACGGGCGTTCCCGCTGGCCGACCTGCTGTCCGCCGGGGTGCAGCTGGCGCTCGGCTCCGACGCACCCGTCGCGCCACTCGACCCGTGGGTGGCCATCTCGGCCGCCGTGGGGCGCAGCCGGGGCGAGCGCGCCGCCTGGCACCCCGACCAGGCGATCTCCCGGCAGGCCGCGCTGGCGGCATCCGCCCGAGGCCGGCACGGCATCGGTGTGGGCCAGATCGCCGACCTCGCGATCTGCGAGATCGACCCGTTTGTGGCGTCGGTGGCCGATCTGCGACGGATGCCCGTGGCCGCGACACTGCTCGGTGGCCGGTTCACGCACAGCACACTCTGAGGTGCGGGGGATAACCCCCACACAGATCCGGCGGCTGAGGGGATGGGCGCAGGCCGCCGCCGAGAGCACGCTGGAACCATGACCAACGACACCCTCAATTCCGCCACGGGCGCCGGTGACACCACCGAGAGCCCGAACTCTGCCACGCTGGGCTTCGTGCAGCCCGCCATCAAGCCCGCCGAGAGCGGCCAGAGCCCGACCGGCTATCTCAGCCTGTGGGCGCGCACGCCCGGGGAGCTCGGCTTCCTGCTGCCGACCCTGCCCATCGTCATCGTGTCCCTGACCGTCCTGGTGACCCTGTTCGCCACGGGAGTGAGCCTGGTGGCCCTGTTCGTGGGCCTGTTCATCGTCGTGGCCGCCCTTTACGCCGCCCGCGGCTTCGGCGTCGTCGAGCTCACCCGGCTGCGCTGGGCCGGCCAGCCGGCCATCACCCCGCCGCAGTGGACACCGCGCGGCGAACCCGCGACGCCGCTGCGCGCCATCCTCGGCCCGCTGGTGTCCGGTCATTACTGGCTGTACCTGCTGCACGGCATGATCGTGAATTTCATCGTGGGCGTCGTGTCCTGGTCGATCGTCATCGTGTGGCTGTCCGGCGCGCTTGGCGGGCTCACCTACTGGATCTGGAGCTGGTCGCTGCCCAACGACAGCGAGTCCGTGGGGCTCTTCGATCTGATTACCGGTTCGTTCGGCCCCGACAGCGGCCAGAACCTGGCCGCCGAGAACGTGCTGAACGCCGCCCTGGGCCTGGCCTTCCTGCTCACCCTGCCGTTCGTCACCCGCGGCATGGTCTTGATGCACCAGGGCATCGCCAGCGTGATGCTCGGCGCCTGGTCGTCCGAGGCCCTGCAGCGCGAGGTCGCCGACCTCAGCGCCTCCCGCGGCGCGGCCGTGTCGGCTGAAGACCAGTCGCTGCGGCGGCTCGAACGCGACATCCACGACGGGCCCCAGCAGCGCCTGGTGCGCCTGCAGATGGATCTCGCCAGCGCCGAACGCCGGCTCGACGACGACCCGGATGCCGCGCGCCGGCTTCTCGTCGAGGCCCGCGAACAGGCGCGCGACACGCTCGAGGAACTGCGGGCACTCTCCCGCGGACTGGTGCCGCCGATCCTGCAGGACCGCGGCCTGATCGTGGCCCTGGAGTCGCTGGCCGCTCGCAGCACCGTGCCCGTTCAGCTGGAACTGCAGGTGGACCACGACCTGCGGCTGCCCTCGGAGATCGAGCGCAGCAGCTACTTCATCGCCGCCGAACTGCTCACCAACGTGGCCAAGCATGCCGGGGCCACTGGCATCCGGCTGCACCTGGAACTCCGCCGGGTCCCGGAGGACGACTCCACCTGGCTGGACCTCTGGGTGATCGACAACGGCCGCGGCGGCGCGGTGCTGCAGGACGGCCACGGTCTGGCCGGCCTGGACGAACGCCTCAAGGGCCTGCGCGGCATCCTGTCGGTGCGGAGCCCGCACGGCGGCCCCACCGCGGTGGGCGCGCACATCCCTGTGGTGCACGACCTGGGCAGCTCCGTCGTTCGGTGATGAGTGCGCCCTATCCTGAACGGGTGAGCACACTCCAGCGTCCCACCCCGACCGCACCGCTACGCCTGGTCCTGGCAGAGGACTCCGTGCTGCTGCGTGAGGGTCTGGTGCGGCTGTTCGCCGAGGCAGGTTTCGACACCGTGGCCGCCTACGGCGACGCCGACGCCCTGCTCGCCGAGATAGAAGCCCTGCGACCCGACCTGGCGGTGCTCGACGTTCGGATGCCGCCCACCTTCCGCGACGAGGGGGTGCGCGCCGCGATCGAGCTGCGGCGCCGGCTGCCGGGCATCGGCATCCTGCTGCTCAGCCAGTACGTCGAGGGCACCTACGTGCAGGAGCTGCTGGCGTCGGGGGAGGGTGGCCTGGGCTACCTGCTCAAGGACCGGGTCGCGTCGCTCGACGAGCTGCAGGATGCCGTCGCCAGGGTGAGCGCCGGCGGCACGGTGCTCGACCCGCAGGTGGTGCGCGAACTGCTGGCCCGCCGCACCAGTCCGCTGGCGGCGCTGACCCCGCGGGAGCGTGACGTGCTCGGCCTGATGGCGGAAGGGCGCACCAACGTGGGCATCGCCGAGCGCCTCGTGATCGGGGTCGGCGCGGTGGAGAAGAACGTCACCGCGATCTTCGTCAAGCTCGGCCTCGACGACACCGGGTCCGATCACCGCCGGGTGCTCGCGGTGCTGGCCTTCCTGCAGGGCTAGCAACTGCAGGGCTAGCAACTGCAGGGCGCCCCTGTCTTGCGGCACCGTGCCCCGTCAACGCCCGCACACGGTGCTTCGTTCGCACGTCGGCGAAGAGCAGGGATCACTCGGCAGGGGGAGACGGGAACAACGGCGTGTACCGCCGCCAGAAGCCGAGATAGCGGGTGCCGCCCACCACGATCGAGCCGGCCAGGAAGCCCACGCCGCCCACTACGGAGATCGCGAGGCAGACGAGCAGCGGCAGGCCAAGCCCCAGAGTGATCCCGGCCAACAACAGGCCGAGCAGGGTGGAGTTCACCGCGATGATGAACATCATGCTGCTGCCCAGAACCTGGCTGAAATTCCGCGGCTGGCCGCCCAGGAAGTAGTAGGTGGTCTGGGTGCCGGGCAGGTCGTCGAACCGGGACGCCATCAGGTACGGCGCGACCCCGGGGTCAAGCTCCACGTACGCCGCCCGCAACCTGTTCATCGCCAGCACGTAGGCCAGGTCCTCCATGCTCACATTCGTCACCCGTACCTGGGTGAGGACACCCACGAGCAGGATGATGCCGAGCACCGTGAGGGCGAAACCGGGGAAGCCCTCGTCGAACTGGGTGGCCTGCCCGGCCAGGGCCAGGCTCACCAGCCCGGCCGAGACCAGGTACAGGAACATGCTGATGCGGGTGAGCACCTCACCCTGGGTGGTGCTGCGCGAAGCCAGCAGGCTCCAGTGCTCGGTGGCGAGCAGCTGGGCGCGCACCGCGGGCGGTACCTCCGGGTTCGGGCGGGCCGGCGCCGGTTCCTCGTCGGGCATGCAGCCATAGTGGCCCGCATCCGCCAAGCCGCACAGGGCACCCGGCGTGACAGGGCACGGCGTGAGGGAGCGGACCCACGATAGAGGACACTGGGACCATGAGCGTGATTGAGAACTCCAAACTGGCCATCGTCGGCGCCGGCGCCGTCGGCACATCCCTGGCCTACGCGGCCCTGATCCGCGAGTCCGCCCGTGAGGTGGCTCTGTACGACATCAACTCGGCCAAGGTGGCCGCCGAGGTGCTCGACCTCGCACACGGCACCCAGTTCACCGGGGCATCCAGGGTCACCGGCGGCGATGACCTCGACGTGGTGAGTGGCGCCAACGTCGTCGTGATCACCGCCGGCGCCCGCCAGCATCCCGGCCAGTCCCGCCTCGAGATGGCCGGCGTGAACGTCGAGATCCTGCGCGACCTGATGCCCAAGCTCGTCGAGCGGGCCCCCGACGCCATTTTCGTCCTCGTCACCAACCCCGTCGACGTGCTCGCCGTGGCCGCCCAGCAGTTCAGCGGCCTGCCGCCGGCGCGGGTGTTCGGCTCCGGCACCGTGCTCGACTCCTCCAGGCTGCGCTGGATGCTCTCCGAACGCGTCGGCGTGGCGATCTCCAACGTGCACGCCCTCATCGTCGGCGAACACGGCGACTCCGAGTTCCCGCTCTGGTCGCAGGCGCGTATCGGGCCGATCTCGCTGGCCGACTGGATGCTGGCCCGCGGCGCCACCGGACCGGCGCAGGGCAGCGGATCTGTGCCGTTCTCCGAGGCCGAGTTCGAGTCGATCGCTGACGAGGTCAAGAACGCTGCCTACAAGGTGATCGAGGGCAAGGGCGCCACCAACTACGCCATCGGCCTCTCCGGCGCCCGCATTGTCGAGGCGGTGCTGCGTGACGAGGGAGCCATCCTGCCGGTCAGCTCGGTGCTCACCGACTACCGGGGTGTCAGCGGGGTGGCCCTGTCGGTGCCCAGCGTCATCGACGCCAGCGGTATCGCCCGCGTCATCGACGTGCCGTTCTCGGCCAAGGAGCAGGCGCTGTTCGAACACTCCGCCGCCACCCTCCGCGCCTCCCTCGACACCCTCGGACTGGCCTGACCCGTGGAACCGAAACTCGGCTACGGCTGGACCGAAGACAAGATTCCCGACCTCACCGGCCGCACCGCCATCGTGACCGGAGCCAACTCGGGTTTGGGCTTCGTGACCGCGGCGCAGCTGGCCGCGCACGGCGCATCCGTGACCCTGGCCGTGCGGGACGGCGCCAGGGGAGCGGCGGCCGTGGAGCGGATGCGGGATCGCCTGCCGGATGCCGATCTGTCGGTTCGAGTGCTGGACCTGGCCAGCCTGGTCTCGATTGCCGCTTTCGCCGAGGAGTTCATCGCCGGCCCCGGTCGTCTCGACCTGCTGGTGAACAACGCCGGTGTGATGAACCTGCCCGAGCGGCGCACCGTCGATGGTTTCGAGATGCAGTTCGGCACCAACCACCTGGGTCACTTCGCACTGACCGGGCGGCTGCTTCCGCTGCTGGTGGCCGGCCCGGATGCGCGCGTGGTGACGCTGTCGTCGACGGTGCACCGCATCGGACGGATGAACTTCGACGACCTGATGGGCACCAGGCGCTACCGGCCGTGGCCGGCGTACGGGCAGAGCAAGCTCGCCAACCTGTTGTTCACCAGCGAGCTGCAGCGCCGGTCGGCGGCCGCGAAGCTGTCCCTGCGGGCGATGGCTGCGCATCCGGGCTTCGCCCTGACGAACCTGCAGACCGCCGGTCCTGCCATGCGCGGTGCGAAGACCACCACCAGGCGCAGCCGCCTGATGGCGACGCTGACCCGGGAATTCGCCCAACCGGCGGTGTGGGGTGCGTTGCCGTCGCTGTACGCGGCCACCCTGCCCGGGCTGGCCGGCAACTCGTTCGTCGGGCCGGAGGGGTTCGGGCAGCAGCACGGGCATCCGGTGCCCGTCACACGCTCCAAGCGCGCACAGAACACCGACGACGCCCGCCGCCTCTGGACGGAGAGCGAGCGCCTCACCGGTGTGACCTACGTCTTCGCCTGACCCGGAAGGGCCCGAGACCCTTGCAATATGGAGGGGATGACGGGAATCGAACCCGCGCCATCAGTTTGGAAAACTGAGGCTCTACCATTGAGCTACATCCCCATGTGCCACACCTGCTGGCACTCGAATATCGTAGTACAGGTTTCGGTGCGTGATTTCCCCAGCGCCGACAAACACCCCGGAACGCGCCCGGAATCCGCTCAGGGACGCCCCGGGCTGCGGGTGGTGCACTAGACTGACGGAGGTCAATCCGCCTGTCGCGTGAGTATGCGTGCCAAGTTGGTGGCCCCAACGGGTGAGATGACATCCGGGGCGTAGCTCAGCTTGGTAGAGCGCTCGGTTTGGGACCGAGAGGTCGCAGGTTCGAATCCTGTCGCCCCGACCATCACCCCCCTGCACATCTGTCGAACATAATCTGTCGAACACAGGAGATTTAAACGTGAAGTCCACGGTAGAAAAGCTGAGCCCCACGCGCGCCAAGGTCACCATCTCGGTGACTCCGGAAGAGCTGAAGCCCAGCATCACCCACGCCTACGGGCACATCGCCGAAGACATCAACATCCCCGGCTTCCGCAAGGGCAAGGTCCCGCCCGCCATCATCGACCAGCGCGTCGGCAAGTCCGCCGTGCTGGAGCACGCGGTCAACGAGAGCCTCGACGGTTTCTACCGCAAGGCCGTTGACGAGCACAAGCTGCGCCCGCTCGGCCGTCCGGAGGCCGACATCGTCGAGTGGCCCAGCGACAAGGACTTCTCCGGAGACTTGCAGCTGGCCATCGAGGT
The DNA here is from genome assembly GCF_004402745.1 of Cryobacterium sp. TMN-39-2. Taxonomy (NCBI): domain Bacteria; kingdom Bacillati; phylum Actinomycetota; class Actinomycetes; order Micrococcales; family Microbacteriaceae; genus Cryobacterium; species Cryobacterium sp. TMN-39-2. The sequence continues at coordinate 314,013 of NZ_SOFX01000027.1, read as the reverse complement.
CGACGTGCGTCCCGAGATCGACCTGCCCGTCTACGAGGGCATCAAGCTCACCGTCGACGCCGTCGAGATCTCCGACGATGAGGTCACCGAAGAACTCAACACCTTGCGCAGCCGCTTCGGCACGCTGATCACGGTCGACCGTCCCGCCACCTCGGGCGACTTCGCCCAGATCGACCTCGTCGCATCCGTCAACGGTGTCGAGGTCGACAACGCCAGCGGCATCTCCTACGAGGTCGGCTCCGGCGACCTCATCGAGGGCATCGACGAGGCCCTCGAGTCCCTCACCGCCGGTGAGACCACCACCTTCGCCTCCAAGCTGCTCGGCGGCGACCACGAGGGCGAGACCGCGGAGATCACCGTCACCGTCATCGCTGTCAAGGAGCGCGAGCTTCCCACCGCCGACGACGACTTCGCGCAGATCGCCAGCGAGTTCGACACCATCGACGAGCTCACCGAGAGCCTCAAGGTCCAGGTCGGCCGCTCCAAGGTCTTCGGCCAGGGCAACCAGGCCCGCGAGCTGCTCATCGAGCAGCTGCTCTCCTCCGTCGAGGTCCCGATCCCCGAGGCCATCATCGCCGACGAGGTGCACCGTCACCTCGAGGGCGAGAACCGCCTCGAAGACGAGACCCACCGCGCCGAGGTCACCGAGGCCAGCGAGAAGACCTTCCGTCAGCAGATCCTGCTCGACACCATCGCCGAGGCTGAGAAGGTCAAGGTCAGCCAGGACGAGCTCACCCAGTACCTGATCCAGGGTGCCTCGCAGTACGGCATGGACCCGAGCGAGTTCGTTCAGGCCCTGTCCGGCAACGGCCAGATCCCGTCCATGGTCGCCGAGGTCGCCCGCAACAAGGCCCTCGCGATCGCCCTGGGCAAGGCCGAGGTCACCGACTCCAACGGTGCCTCCGTCGACCTGTCCGAGTTCACGGCCGTCGTCGACGACGAGCCTGCAGCCGACGAGGCTGCTTCTGACGAAGCCGCCTCTGATGAAGCCGCCTCTGATGAAGCAGCCGAGGAGGCCCCGGCCGCCGAGGCCAAGCCGAAGAAGAAGGCTGCTGCAAAGAAGTAACCCCGACGCCTGATGGCGCTGGTAAACGGGTCGGATGTCTGCGGACATCCGGCCCGTTCTGCGTGTACCGCCGCCGGCGTGAATCTGCCGAGGGCGAACAGAGCCTTTTGCGCGCGTTGGACCCTATAGATTCATTCTGAAGCGACAAGCGAAACGGAGCGCGACATGGCCGAAATGGCACTTACACCCGGCGTTTTTGACAAACTGCTGGCCGACCGCATCATCTGGCTCGGCTCAGAGGTGCGAGACGACAACGCCAACGAGATCTGTGCCAAGATCCTGCTGCTGGCCGCAGAGGACTCGCAGCGGGATATCTTCCTCTACATCAACTCACCCGGTGGCTCGATCACCGCGGGCATGGCAATCTACGACACCATGAAGTTCGTATCGAACGACATCGTCACCGTGGGAATCGGACTGGCGGCCTCGATGGGCCAGTTCCTGCTCTCCTCCGGCACCAAGGGCAAGCGGTACATCACCCCGAACGCGCGCGTGCTGTTGCACCAGCCGTCCGGTGGGTTCGGCGGCACGGCGGCCGACATCCAGACCCAGGCCAAGGTCATCCTCGACATGAAGAAGCGGATGGCAGAGCTCACGGCCGAGCAGACCGGCAAGTCGGTCGAGCAGATCCTCATCGACAACGACCGCGACAACTGGTTCACCGCCCAGGAAGCCCTGGACTATGGATTCGTTGACCACCTGCGCGAATCTGCGACGCAGGTTGTCGGCGGCGGCGGCACCGACGACTCAGTGAACAAGAAGTAGGACGGGCAGAAAATGGAATTCACTAATTTTGGCCACCAGGCCGGCAGAATGGCGCCCGGTGGAATGGCACCGCAGGCCCCGCAGTCGCGTTACATCCTCCCCACCTTCGAGGAGCGCACCGCCTACGGCTACAAGCGCCAGGACCCGTACGCCAAGCTGTTCGAGGACCGCATCATCTTCCTCGGCGTGCAGGTTGACGATGCCTCGGCCGACGACGTCATGGCCCAGCTCCTGGTCCTCGAGAGCCAGGACCCCGACCGCGACATCGTGATGTACATCAACTCGCCCGGTGGCTCCTTCACCGCCATGACGGCGATCTACGACACCATGCAGTACATCCGTCCGCACATCCAGACGGTCTGCCTCGGCCAGGCGGCCTCCGCCGCCGCCGTGCTGCTGGCCGGTGGAACACCCGGCAAGCGCCTCGCGCTGCCGAACGCCCGTATCCTCATCCACCAGCCGTCGGCCGGCGGCCAGGGTGGCGGCCAGGCCTCCGACATCGAAATCCAGGCGGCCGAGATCCAGCGGATGCGCGAATGGCTTGAAGAGACCCTCGCCGGTCACTCCAACCGCACCAAGGAGCAGGTCCACAAGGATATCGACCGCGACAAGATCCTCGGCTCGAAAGAGGCCCTCGAATACGGTCTGATCGACCAGATCCTGACCAGCCGCAAGAACGTGCCCACGCTGGTCAAGTAGTACCGCAACGGACGGGTTGGCCCTCTGGTCAGCCTGTTCACCGAACGGCGCGTCGCCCCGAGGCGGCGCGCCGTTTCGCATTGTTCCGTGGCTGCACGCATCTGTCACACGCACAAGCTAGGCTCGAATTCAGCGTCATTGATGGAGGAGGCTCACGGATGGCCCGAATAGGCGAGAGCGCCGACCTGTTGAAGTGTTCTTTCTGCGGAAAGAGCCAGAAGCAGGTGCAGCAGCTCATTGCCGGACCCGGCGTGTACATCTGCGATGAATGCGTTGAGCTCTGCAACGAGATCATCGAAGAACGTCTGGCCGAGGCCGGAGCCGAAGAAGTCGGCAGCGAATTCGAGCTGCCCAAGCCCCGGGAGATCTTCGGATTCCTCGAGGAGTACGTCATCGGGCAGGAAGCCGCCAAGCGCGCCCTCGCCGTGGCCGTCTACAACCACTACAAGCGCGTGCGCAGCCGCGCCACCCTGACCGCGGCGGACGCCATCCATGACGACGTCGAGATCGCCAAGTCCAACATCCTGCTGATCGGCCCCACCGGTTGCGGCAAGACCTACCTCGCCCAGACCCTCGCGAAGCGGCTCAACGTGCCGTTCGCCGTCGCGGATGCCACGGCCCTCACCGAGGCCGGCTACGTGGGTGAAGACGTCGAGAACATCCTCCTCAAGCTCATTCAGGCCGCCGACTACGACGTGAAGCGCGCCGAGACCGGCATCATCTACATCGACGAGATCGACAAGATCGCCCGCAAGGCCGAAAACCCGTCGATCACCCGCGACGTGTCCGGGGAGGGCGTGCAACAGGCGCTCTTGAAGATCCTCGAGGGAACCGTCGCCTCGGTGCCGCCGCAGGGCGGCCGCAAGCATCCGCACCAGGAGTTCATCCAGGTGGACACCACCAACGTGCTGTTCATCGTTGCCGGCGCCTTCGCCGGGCTCGACGACATCATTTCCCAGCGTGCCGGCAAGAAGGGCATCGGCTTCGGCGCCCCGCTGCACAGCAAGGGCGACGACATCAACCTCTTCAGTGAGGTGCTGCCGGAAGACCTGCACAAGTTCGGGCTGATCCCCGAATTCATCGGCCGGCTGCCCGTGGTGACCACGGTCACCCAACTCGACCAGGTCGCCCTGATGCAGATCCTCACGGTGCCCAAGAACGCCCTGGTGCGCCAGTACCAGCGCATGTTCGAGCTCGACGGTGTGGAACTGGACTTCGAACAGCCCGCGCTCGAGGCCATCGCCGACCTCGCGGTCCTGCGCAAGACCGGTGCCAGAGGCCTCCGCGCCATCATGGAGGAGGTGCTCGGACCGATCATGTTCGAGGTACCGTCTGCCACGGATGTCGCCCGCGTCGTGGTCACCCGCGAATCGGTCCTCGAGAACGCGGCTCCCACCATCGTGCTGCACTCGGCTCGGCGCGAGGAGAAGTCCGCGTAACCGGTCCCGTCCGCCCCGAACCGCCCCCGACCTCACATCGGGGGCGGTTCTGCGTCCACGGTCGATTACGTTTACGGCCGGTTAGTCGAGCCCGCGGCGGTCGAGCAGGGGCTGGATGTGCGCGTCGCGACCGCGGAAGGACCTGTAGGCGACCAGCGGGTCGCCGCTGCCGCCCACGCCGAGCAGCCGGTCACGGAACCTGTCACCGTTGGCCCGGGTCAGGCCGCCGTTCTCGGTGAACCAGGCCACGGTGTCCGCGTCGAGCACCTCGCTCCAGATATAGGAATAATAGCCGGCGTCGTAGCCGCCGGAGAAGGTGTGCGCGAAATATGTGCTCGCGTACCGGGTGGGGACCACGGGGTTGTCCAGGCCCACCGCGGCCAGCGCGGCCGCCTCGAAGGCAGCCACATCCGCCACGGTGTCGTCGGCGGTGATGCGGTGCCAGGCCTGGTCGAGCAGGGCGGCGGCAAGGTACTCACTGGTGGCGAATCCCTCGTTGAACGTCGCCGATTCGCGGATGCGGTCCACGAGCTCCTGCGGCATGGACTCGCCGGTGCGGTAGTGCCTGGCGTAATTCGCCAGGACCTCGGGCCAGAGCATCCACATCTCGTTGACCTGGCTCGGGAATTCGACGAAGTCCCTGTAGACATTGGTGCCGGCGAAGCGCGGGTAGGTGACCTGCGCGAAAAGACCGTGCAGGGCGTGCCCGAACTCGTGGAACAAGGTGGTGACCTCGTCGAAGGTGAGCAGGGTGGGGGAGCCAGCGGCGGGCTTGGGCACGTTGAGGTTGTTGGTGACGATGGTGGGAGTGCCCAGCAGGGTGGACTGCGAGACCAGCGCGTTCATCCAGGCACCGCCGCGCTTGGAGTCGCGGGTGTAGAAATCGGCGATGTACAGGCCCACCGGGGAGCCGTCCTCGTTCGCGACCTCGAAAACGCGAGCCTCGGGATTCCAGGCGGTGAGGTCGGGCCGTGCGGTGAAGGTGATCCCGTAGAGCCGGGTGGCAGCGTAGAAGACCCCGTCGTGCAGCACCCGCTCCAGTTCGAAGTACGGCCGCATGGCGCTCGTGTCGACGTCGTACCTGGCCTGTCGTACCTTCTCGGTGTAGAACGCCCAGTCCCAGGCAGCGAGCTCGAAGTCGCCGCCAGAGTCTCGTACCGCGGCCTGCAGCGCCTGCTGTTCGTCGCGCGCGTTGCGTGCCGCGGCGGGCGCGAGTCGATCCAGCATCCCGGCGACGGCTTCCGGGGACTTCGCGGTTTCGTCGGCCGTGACGTATGCGGCGTGGCTGGCGAAGCCGAGTAGCCGCGCGCGCCGGGCTCGCAAGCGGGTGATCTCGAGCACCAGCTCGCGGTTGTCGTGCTCGCCGCCGCGGATGCCGCGTGACCGGGACGCGGTCAGCAGGCGTTCCCGAACCGCGCGGTTGGTGAGCGAGGCGAGGTACGGATGGCTGGTCGGCAGCACCAGGGTGATGACGTACTTGCCGGTAAGACCCCGTTCGGCGGCGGCGCCGGCGGCCGCCGAGATCTCGCCGTCGCCGAGCCCGTCGAGCTCGGCGACGTCGTCGATCACGACGGCGAGGTCGTTGGTGTCGGCGAGCAGGTTCTTCTCGAACCGGGTGGTGAGGGTGGACAGACGCATGTTCAGGTCGCGCAGGGATACTTTGTCAGCGTCAGAGAGCGCCGCGCCGGCGAGGGTGTACTCGGTGTGATATCGCTCGAGCAGGTACGCGGTCTCCGGGTCGAGATCCAGGGAATCACGTCGCTCCTGCAGCGACGCGATACGGGCGTACAGCGCAGGGTCGAGCCGGATGGCGTCGGCGTGCGCTGCGAGCAGCGGTGCGAGCTCCTCCTCGAGTGCGGTGCCGAACTCTGTGGCGTCCGACGAGCTCAGCGAGAAGAACACCGTGGCCACGCGCTGCAGAACCTGTCCGCTGCGTTCGAGTGCGATGAGGGTGTTCTCGATGGTCGGCTCCGCGGGGTCTGCCGTGATGGCCGTGATCTCGGCGAGCTGCTCGGCCATCCCGGCGTCGAACGCCGGACGATAGTGCTCGTTGCGGATCTCACCGAAGGGGGGCAGCTGGTAGGGCAGGGTGCTGGGAGCAAGGAAGGGATTCGCGGAGTCGGCCATGGACCCAGCCTAGGACGCCGGTTGACGGGGCCGCTCACAACGGGGCCAGGCGTCGTACAGTGGCGGCATGAACAGTGTCGGCACGAGCAATGGAGGCCGGGGTGACACCCCGGAGCGACAGGAGACCGCACCTCGTGCCGGGCATCCGTTCGGTCACGAGCACCCGCAACGGGTGTTGACCTGGCGCACCGCCGAGAATTCCGCCGGCTACCTGCTCCCGCACTTGCGACCCGGCCTCAGCCTGATCGATGTCTCGAGCGGAGCGGGCACCGTCACGCTCGATCTGGCCCGACGGCTCGCGCCGGGCTCCGTTCTCGGCGTGGACACGTCGGCCCTGGCCGTGCAGCAGGCGGCGGGCCTGGCCTTCGATGAGGGAGTGCACAACGCCAGGTTCGCGGTCGGGAACGCCTACGCGCTGCCGGCGGAGGACGCATCCGTGGACATTGTGCACGCGCACCAGGTGTTGCAGCACCTGGACAACCCGGTGGCGGCGCTGCGTGAGATGAGGCGGGTCCTCAAGCCCGGCGGCATCCTCGCCGCCCGCGATGCGGACTACGGTGCCGTGGCCTGGTACCCGAAGCTGGCCGGGCTCGGCTCGTGGATGCAGGTGTACCGCGCGGTGCACAGCTTCGACGGCGGTGACCCCGACGCCGGTCGGGCGTTGAAGGCCTGGGCCAGGCAGGCCGGCTTCGACACGGTGAGCGTGAGCGCGTCGATCTGGTGCTTCTCGTCGGAGGCGGAGCGGGAATGGTGGGGCGAATCCTGGGCGGCGCGCGTGATCGAGGCGGACTTCGCCGCTCACGCCATCGAGTCCGGGGCCGCCCGGCTGAGCGACCTGCACGAGATCAGCGCCGCGTGGCACCGGTGGGCCGAGGATCCGGACGGCTGGTTCTGCATGCCGCACGGCGAGATCATCGCCGTCCAACCGTCCTGATCCGCCGGCACAGTGCGGTAGAAATGGTACCGATGCCCATTCTCACGTCCCTCCAACTCTGGGCCGAGTCGTTCCCCGACCAGGTCGCCGTGGCCGTTGACGACGACAAGGTCAGCTATGCCCAGTTGCGCCAACGCATTCTCGACCACCCCGGCAGCACCGGCCTCACCGTGCTCAACAGGGTCAACAGCATCGACGTCGTCGCTGACTTCCTCGCGGCTGTGTCGGGCAGCGGATGCGTCGCCATGCTCGACCCGCACTGGCCGGCAGAGCAGCGCGCCGAGGTCGAGGGGCGCCTACGCGGCATCGCCACCGGATCCGATGCGCGCAGTGCGCCGGGTGCGTCCGGTCCTGGAGGAGGCACCGCGGGGCGTCTTACCGACGGTCCGGCAGAGTCCACCTTCCTCTACGGATTCACCTCGGGAACAACCTCCCTGCCCAAGGCCTTCCGCCGCACGCGGCGGTCCTGGCAGCGGTCACTCGAGCACAGCGCCGAGGTGCTGCACCTCACCCGGCATGACCGCACGCTCGCGCCGGGTCCGCTCACGGCCAGCCTCAACCTCTACGCGTTGGCCGAATCGCTGCAGGCCGGCGGCAGCTTCCATACCCTGGAGAGGTTTGATGTGGCGGCAGTGCTGGGCTGCCTCGAGCGGGAACGGATCAGCAGGCTGGTGGCCGTTCCGACCGTGCTGCGGATGCTCGCCGACCGGGCGGTGGCGGCCGGCCGGGTGGATCGCGGGCTCACCTGCATCGTGAGCGGTGGGGCCAGGCTCGACGCGGCCACCACCGGGCTGCTGCAACGGTGGGCGCCCCACGCCACCATCGTGAGCTATTACGGCGCCGCCGAACTGGGCTTCGTCGCGGCGTCGTCGGTGGCCCCTGGCGACGCTGCCGGCAGCGCCGTCGCCGGCGCCGACAGTGCCGTGGGCCAGCCCTTTCCCGGGGTCAGCATCCGCATCGCGGACGACGACGGCCGACCGCTCCCCGCCGGTGCGACCGGAACCATCCAGGTTGCCAGCGACTTCGTCTGTGACGGCTACCTGTGGGGTGATGACGGAGAGGCTTTTACACGCGTCGGCGCGTGGTGCACGGTCGGCGACCAGGGCTTTCTCGACGAGTCCGGCGTGCTGCACGTGCTGGGTCGCCGTGCCGACATGATCGTCAGCGCCGGCACCAATGTGTATCCGCAGGAGGTGGAGGCCGCCCTGCACCGGGTGCCAGGAGTGCAGGCCGCCGTGGTGACGGGATGCGCCGATGCCGTCGTCGGCACCCGGGTCGTCGCCGCCGTGATCGCCGCGCCCGTGGTGGACGCCGCCCGGCTCCGGAACGCCTGCATCTCAGCGCTGGCCGGCGAGCACCGGCCGCGTGATTTCTTCCGGCTGACCGAGCTTCCCGTGACGACGGCCGGCAAGGTCAGTCGCGGCCTGCTGGCCCGGTGGATCGAGGAGGAGGACCCCCGTGTCGTTCGCCTCCGCTGATCCGCTCAGCCCCACGCCGGGTGTCATCCCTGATGACCGGCAGCCCGTCATCCTGCTGGGCCGTCGCACGGCGTTCACCCGTTTCAACGGGGCCCTACGCGGCGTGACCGCCGCAGAGCTGCTGGCGCCGGTGCTCGAGGCAGTCCTGGCCGACAGTGGCCTGCCCGCCGCAGACGTCGATGACGTGATCATCGGCAATGCCGTGGCCGGCGGCGGCAACGTGGCGCGACTGGCCCTGCTCACGGCGGGACTTCCGCCGGCCGTTCCCGGGGTGACCATCGACCGGCAATGCGGATCGGGCCTCGAGGCCATCGTTCTCGCCTGCCGGCTCGTGCAGGCCGGTGCCGGCAGCCTGTACCTCGCGGGCGGGGTCGAGAGCACGAGCACGGCTCCGCTGCGAGCCCACCGGCTCAGTTCCACGGACGGCGCCCCGGATTTCTACGACCGGGTGCGATTCTCGCCCGACGACATCGGCGACCCGGACATGGGCGTTGCGGCAGAGACGGTCGCGGCCGCCTACGGCATCGAACGCGAGCGGCAGGATTCCTTTGCCCTCCGAAGCCACCGGCTCGCTGTTGCGGCCGGGCAGGCGGGCGCGTTCGCCACCGAGATCGTCGACGTTGAGACGGCGAACGGGCCGGTCTCGGTGGATTCCGGACCGCGGCCGACCTTGACCCCGAGCCTCCTGGCCCGGTTTCCGGCGGTGTTCACTGCTGGGGGAACGGTCACGGCCGGTAACTCCTGCGGCGACGCGGATGGCGCCGTGGTTGTGGTTGTCACCAGCCGGGCGCGGGCGGCCTCTCTCGGCGCATCCGGTTGCCTGGCCTTCGTAGATGCGGTGCCGGCGGGCGTCGACCCCAACCTGCTCGGGATCGGCGGCGGGGCGGCTGCGCTCAGACTCTTCGCCCGCACCGGTGTATCGGCCGCGCAGCTGGGCCGGGTCGAGTTCACCGAGGCGTTCGCGTCGCAGACGCTGGCATCGCTGGACCTGATAGCGGTCCCGGTGGAGCGCGCCAACCTGCAGGGCGGTGCCATCGCGCTCGGGCACCCCTACGGAGCTTCCGGCGCGCTGCTGGTTCTGCGCCTGCTCAGCCAGTGCCGCGCCGAGGCTTCGGCGGGTGAGCTATCCCTGAGCGCCCTGAGCATCGCGGGCGGACTGGGGCTCGCCGCCCTGTGGCGGTGGGAGAGCTAGGGCGCTGGGAGAAAACGGGCAGTGGCGGAACAAGGGCAGTGGCGGAACGAAGACTAGATCCAGTCCTCGTCATCGTCCATGACGATGGCGGGCTGCGTGATGGTGGCGCTGTCTTCCTTCGGGTCGAACCGGATGACGGTGCCGTCGTCGAGCTCGATGACCGGGTTGCCTTCCAGCCAGGTCAACGTCCATCGCCAGGCGCTGGTGTCGTCGGGCAGCGCCTCGAGGTCGCCCTCGACCGCCTGCAGGGCGATGACGACGACCTCGGGCAGCCCGGTCGGCGGTTCTGCGCCGAGGGACCAGCGGGTTCCGAGCTGCATGGTTAGACCTCGGCCTGGTAAGTGACCAAGCTGGTGCGGGTGCCGACCTCGTCGTAGAGCTTCTTGGCGGACTTGTCGTCTGCCGTGGTGACCCACTGCAGGGTGCGGTAATTGTGCGCCTTGGCGTACTCGCGGGCGAATTCCAGCAGGGACTTGCTCACCCCGCCGTCACGGACAGCCGAGGTGACGAAGAGGTCGTCGATGAACAGTCCGACGTCGCCGCTGAGGGTGCGTGGGAACGGTCGGTAGAGCGTGAATCCGACGAAGTCCCCGTTGTCGTCGACCGCGACAGCGCCGTCGAGGTCATGGTTCTTGTCGATGATCCAGCTCCACACACGCAGAGCCTTCTCGTCGGTCAGGTCGCTCTTGGAGAACTCGCTATACCCTTCGAGCAGGCCCAGCCACGGGAAGAAGTCTTTGTCGCCCAGCGGGCGGACCTTGATTGACATGCGGTTCTCCTTAGATTTCCGACACCGTGGCGAGCACGATATCAGTTACGACCAGCTCATCGGCCTTGACGAAGGTCAAGTCCGTGATCCGGCCTACTGCTTTCAAATCGGCGGCGACCTGCGCGAGCAGGGCAACCTCTGCTTCCGGTCCGCCGATGGTGGCGGAGACGACGGCAGACTTCTGTGACGCCTTCGCGTCGGTCTTCGCGCGGCGGATGCCCGTGAGCGCCCGGCTGGCCAGGTCCAGCAGCGCGAGGCTGTCGGCGTCCGGCGTCGTGCCAGAGGCGACCGGCCATGGGGCACGGTGCACCGAGTCGTCGTTGGACCACGACCAGGCTTCTTCGGTGGCGAACGGCACGAACGGGGCAAACAGGCGCAGCAGGGTCGACAGGGCGGTACGCAGCGCGGCGACGGCCGACGCCTGCTCCGGACCGGGCTCGCCGTAGGCGCGTTCCTTGACCAGTTCGAGGTAGTCGTCACAGAAGGTCCAGAAGAAGCTCTCGGCGGTCTCGAGCGCACGGGCATGGTCGAATGCGTCGAACGCGGCGGTCGCCTGGCCGACGACGACGTCGAGACGGGCGAGCATGCTCACATCGATGGGTTCGGTCACCGGTGCTGCGTCATCGCCGGCGAAGCCGAGGATGAACTTGCTGGCGTTGAGGATCTTGATCGCCAGGCGGCGGCCGATCTTGATCTGGGTGGGGTTCTTCGGGTCGAACGCCGCGTCGGTGCCCAGCCGCGAGGACGCCGCCCAGTACCGTACGGCGTCCGAACCGTGCTGACTGAGCACGTCGGCGGGAGTGACCACGTTGCCCTTGGACTTGGACATCTTCTTACGGTCGGGGTCGACGATGAAGCCCGACAGTGCCGCGTGCTTCCACGGCGATTCGCCGTGTTCGAGTTCGGCGCGCAGGAGGGTGGAGAACAACCAAGTGCGGATGATGTCCTGGCCCTGGGGACGCAGCGAGTACGGGTACACGAGGTCGAAGAGTTCGGGGTCGCGCTCCCAACCGCCGGCCAGCTGAGGGGTGAGGGACGAGGTGGCCCAGGTGTCCATCACGTCGACCTCGCCGACGAAGCCGTTGGCCGCTCCGCGCTGCTCGGCCGTGTAGCCGGGGGCCACATCCGAGGACGGGTCGACGGGTAACAGGTCGGCGGTGGCGATGATCGGCTGGTCGAAGACCGGGTTGGACTCGGCGTCGAGCGGGTACCAGACGGGCAGGGGAACTCCGAAGAAGCGCTGGCGGGAGACAAGCCAGTCACCGGTGAGGCCGTTGACCCAGTTCTCGTAGCGCACGCGCATGAATTCAGGATGCCACTGCAGAGCGGATCCGTGTTCGATCAGGCGGGCGCGAAGCTTTTCGTCGCGGGCACCGTTGCGGATGTACCACTGGCGGGTAGAGACGATCTCGAGGGGCTTGTCGCCCTTTTCGAAGAACTTGACCGGGTGCACGATCGGCTTGGGGTCGCCGATCAGGTCGCCGGACTCACGGAGGAGCTCCACCATGGCCTGCTTGGCCGAGAAGACCGTCTTGCCGGCGAGCTGGGCGTAGGCGGCCAGCGCGGCCGGGGTGACGATGACGTCGGGGGCCTCGGCGATGATACGGCCGTCGAAGCCCATGATCGCGCGGTTGGGCAGGTCGAGTTCACGCCACCAGACCACGTCGGTCACGTCGCCGAAGGTGCAGATCATCGCGATCCCCGAGCCCTTGTCCTTCTGGGCGAGGTGGTGAGCGAGAATCGGGATCTCGACGTCGAACACCGGGGTGCGTACCGTGCTGCCGAAGAACGGCTTGTAGCGGTCGTCGTCCGGATGCGCGACAAGAGCGACGCAGGCGGCGAGGAGTTCCGGCCGGGTGGTCTCGATCTCGATGGTGGAGCCGTCCGGCTTGTGGAAGGAGACCCGGTGGTACGCGGCCGGCATCTCCTTGTCCTCGAGTTCGGCCTGGGCGACGGCAGTGCGGAAGGTGACGTCCCAGAGGGTGGGAGCCATGGCCTGGTAGGCCTCGCCACGGTTGACGTTGCCGACGAAAGCGAGCTGGGAGGCGGTGATGGACTCCGGCGCGATGGTGCGGTAGCTCTGGTTCCAGTCGACGCTGAGGCCCAGGGTGCGCCACAGTTCCTCGAACTGTTTCTCGTCCTCGACGGTGAGGCGTTCGCAGAGTTCGATGAAGTTGCGGCGGCTCACGGGGAGCTGGTCGGCGGCCTTGGTGCTCTTGCCGTCGCCCCCCTCGAAGGGCGGTACGAAGTCGGGCGTGTACGGCAGCGATGGGTCGCAGCGCACGCCGTAGAAGTTCTGCACACGTCGTTCGGTGGGCAGGCCGTTGTCATCCCAGCCCATCGGGTAGAAGACGCTCTTGCCGCGCATGCGCTGGAAGCGAGCCACGACGTCGGTGTGCGTGTAGCTGAAGACATGGCCGATGTGCAGTGAGCCGGAGGCGGTCGGCGGGGGAGTGTCGATCGAGAAGATCGACTCCTTCGTGGCGGCCGCGCGGTCGAAGCGGTAGGTGCCCTGTGCTTCCCAACTGGTCTCCCACTTGGCTTCCAGCCCTTCGAGGGCGGGCTTTTCGGGAACGCGGTCAGCGTTGGTCATGACACTCCGATTCGGTTCAGCGGCACCGTGTCGATGGTGAGGTGCCTTCAGTACTGCTGAACCAATCTAGCCGATTCTGCGCCCGAGGCCGCACGACGAGGGGGCGAACGGGCTGATCCGAGCGAGGATCGCGACGTTGGCTCCCACCGAATCTGCCTTTCGGCGGACACCTGGCGGGCGGGCGGCGCGGTGCCGGGGCGGTCGCCAGAATGGCGAAGAATATTGACATGAAAATACTTCAGATTTAACTTGTGCGCGGTGGTGGGAGACCGCTAGTTTGAGCGAAGGGGCAACCGATTTTTTTGGGTCTACCGGGGAATTTCCTTCCTGACTGGGTCAACTCAGGGTTTCGATTGGGTCGCATACTGCGGCCTTCATTCTGGACCCCGGCCTGCCCTGAACCGAAGGATTCCGTCATGCGTAAACCCAGTACACTCGCCCGGCGTATTGTGACCGTTGGTGTTGGCCCGGCCGCCATCCTGCTCGCCGGCGCGATGGTGTTCCAGGCGTCGAACGCCGCCTTCTCATCCTCGACCCGAAACCCCGGCAATAGCTGGAGTACCGGAAGCGTGGCCCTCACGGACGACGACAACGGCACCGCCGGCTTCCAGGTCACCAATGTCACGCCTGGCGACACGGGCGAGAAGTGCCTCGTCGTGACGGCATCGTCGTCCGTCGCCGGGGTAGTCAAGGCCTATGTGCAGAACCTGTCGCCCTCGGCGCAGGGACTGGAGAAATACATCAAGCTGAAGATCGAACAGGGCACCGGCGGGAGCTTCGCCGACTGCACGGGTTTCGTCATCGACCCGGCGGTCCCGGTCCTGCCGGCAGCGTCGTTGGCCACGCTGTCCACGGTCAATAGCGACTACGCCACCGGTGGTAGCGCGTGGACGACCACAGGAAACGCCAGCGGGGAGTCCAAGACCTACAAGGGCACCTGGACCTTCGACGCGACCGGACTGACCCAGCTGCAGGTCGACGCGTTGCAGGGCGCCTCCACCAGCATCGACCTCGTCTGGGAGCTGCAGAACAGCAACTAGTTCGGCCATCCACCACCAGGTAGCGCCCCGACAGATCAGGTAGCAGTGTCCCTCGACAGCGGATCCACCGACAGCACCGTCGGTCGCCAGCCCCGCGCCGTGCGCGGGGGCTGGGGATTCCTGACGATCGCCACCCTGTCGAGGGCCTACCTGGTGCTGATGCTTGCCCTGGGCGCCTGCGCCACCCTGCCGATGCTCACCGGCCTCACGGGTTCGATCGTGCAGAGCGGGTCCATGGAACCGCTGATCAGCACCGGCGACGTCGTGCTCTCCGAGCCCATGGAGGCCGACACTCCGCCGCCCCTCGGGCGCGTCGTGAGCTTCCCCGCCCCGGCCGGATCTGCCACCGCAGGCACCATGCTGCACCGGGTCGTCGGGGCCAACGAGGACGGGTCGCTCATCACGGCGGGTGACGCCAACCAGAGCGTGGACAGCAGCCCCCTGGACCGGGGCGACATTATCAGCCAAGCCCAGCTCCTGATCCCCTGGATCGGGCTGCCCGCCTTCTGGCTGACCACGACGGCCATTACTCCGCTAGTGCTGTGGCTGATCCTCACCGCCGCGGCCGTCGTCGTCGTCGCGCTGGACGGCGCCGCGAACCCCCGGCCGCGCCGGCCCCGTGGACGTCACTTCCGACCGTCCCGCCAGGGGAGGAGCCCGCGGGTTGCTCCGGCCGAACTGGCTGCAGTGGGAGTCGTTGCGACCCTGATCGCCGTCACACTGGTGGCGGCACCGCCAACCGAGGTGACCGCCGCCTTCAGCGCCTCCACAACCATGGCCGGCAGCTCTTGGGAGACCGCCGGCCCCGCAACCCAACTGGCCTTCACGACCGCCCCCTCCGGGTCAACCGGCGGCGTCGCCTGGGCCCGTCAACCCGTCGTGGCCATCCAGAACGCCGAAGGGGAAACCGCGTCGAGCACCGCCAGCGTGGCCCTGACCTTGACCAATCCGGCTGGGGCGACCCTGGCCTGCGCGGCCAATCCGGTAGCCGCCGTCTCCGGCCGGGCGTCATTCGCCGGCTGCCGCATCGACCGGGCCGGAACCTACACCCTGACCGCCCGTTCCGGCGCACTTCCCGCCGCTCTCAGCGCCACATTCACCATCACGACGGGCCCGGCCTCGAAGCTGGTCTTCACGGCCCAACCGGGTTCCACATCGGTGGACACAGCCTTTGCCATCCAGCCGATACTGGCGATCCAGGATGCCGGCGGGAACACCGTCAGCAGCACAGCGGCCGTCACCCTGGGCCTGACCAGCGCAGCAGGGGCCGGCCTCACCTGTACGGCCAACCCGAGAGCTGCCGTGGCCGGAACCGCTACCTTCGCCGGCTGCAAGATCACCAAGCCCGGGAGCTACTCCCTGACCGCGACCTCGGCCGGGTTGACCGCGGCCGTGAGCGGATCCGTCGCGATCAGCGCTGGTCCCGCCGCTCGCCTCGTCTTCACCACCAGCCCGTCCGGCTCAACCGGCGGGAGAGCTTTTGGCACCCAGCCCGTGGTCGCCGTACGGGACGCGGGTGGCAACGCCGTCGCCACCACCATGCCGGTCACCCTGGCGATCACCACAGCGGCGGGGGCAACCCTCGCCTGCAGCGCGAACCCGGCCACGGGCACCGGGACCGTCGCATTTGTCGGCTGCTCTATCGGGCGGGCGGGCACCTACACCCTGACCGCCAGCTCGGGAACACTCACGGCGGCCGTGAGCGCAAGCTTCACCATCGCGGTCGGACCCGCCACGAAACTGGGTTTCACGTCGGCACCGAGCACGACCCGGTACAACACCACCTTTGACACCCAACCCGCGGTCGCGATTCAGGACGCCGGCGGCAACACCGTCGCGAGCACCGCCGCAGTGACCCTGAAGCTCACGACCGCTGCCGGGGCCACGCTGTACTGCACAGCAAACCCCAAGGCGGCAGCGTCCGGGGTTGCGACGTACTCCGGCTGCAGGATCGACAAGGCAGGCAGCTATACGCTGACCGCCACATCCGGCGTCCTGACCCCGGCGGTCAGTGGCAGCTACACGGTGACCCCTGGTCCTGCAGCGAAACTAGCTTTCAGCGTCAACCCCGGTGGGTCGACCGGCGGCGTGGCGTTCTCCGGTCAACCCACGGTCGTGGTGCAGGACGCCGGCGGCAACATCGCGACCGGCACCACGCCGGTGACACTGAGCCTGACCACCGCAAACGGAGCCACTCTGACCTGCACGACGAACCCGGTCTCCCCGCTGTCGGGCGCAGCCGCATTCGCCGGCTGCGCCGTCGACCGCGCCGGCAGCTACACACTGCGGGCGGTGTCCGGCAATCTCACCGCCGCCACGAGCGCAAGCTTCACGGTCGCGACCGGGCCCGCTGCCCGGCTGGTCTTCGTCTCTTCACCAGGGTCGACGACCTCGGCGACCACGTTCGGAAACACGCCGACAGTGACCGTGCAAGACGCAGGCGGTAACGCTGTCACCGCGACCGGGCAGGCCACGCTTGCCCTGACCAATGCTGCCGGCGCAACACTGGCTTGCGCGACAAATCCCGCGCCGTCGTACGTCGGT
Organism: Cryobacterium sp. TMN-39-2; assembly: GCF_004402745.1. NCBI lineage: Bacteria > Bacillati > Actinomycetota > Actinomycetes > Micrococcales > Microbacteriaceae > Cryobacterium > Cryobacterium sp. TMN-39-2. The sequence continues at coordinate 297,367 of NZ_SOFX01000027.1, read as the reverse complement.
TGGGGATTCATCTTCTCGGGATGCAGCATCGACAAGGCCGGTACATACACACTCACCGCAACCGCCGGCACCCTGACGACCGTGAGTCCCGCATTCACGGTCACGCCCGGTGCCGCGAGCAAGCTGGTCTTCGTTGCGGCTGGGTCGGGTGGGTCGGTGAACCAGGTCTGGGGCACCCAGCCGAGCGTGGCCATCCAGGATGCCAGCGGCAACGTCGTTGCGAGTTCGGCCTCGGTCACTGTCAGGCTGACGACCCCGGCAGGCGCCACTCTCACGTGTACCAGTAACCCTCGTGCCGCGGTGTCCGGTGTGGCGACGTTCGCCGGTTGCCGGGTGAATCGGGCGGGGAGCTACACGCTCACCGCGACGTCGGGGACCCTCGCGGCGGGGGTCAGCCCCGGTTTCACGATCGCTCCGTAGTCGTGGAATAGCGGAGTTCGCCCGAACCCGCCCGATCAGAACGGCGGATCGTCGGGCAGGTCGCTTGTCCGCGGCCGTGCCGGTGTCGCTGGTGGTTTGGGTGTGGGGGCCAGGGTGGGTGGTGGCCCGAGGGTGGTTTCGGGGTAGGTGCGGTGGGTTTCCCCGGCCGGGGAGGTCCAGCGCAGCACCCCGCCGGGTTCTTGCACCACGGCCCATAGTGTTTGGTGTTTGAGCCGGTGGTGGGCGCGGCAGAGGTGGGCCAGGTTGTCGAAGTCGGTAGGTCCGCCGTGTTCTCGGGCGATGGTGTGGTCGATATCGCTGCGGGATGCGGGCCGGGTGCAGCCCGGGAAACGGCAGGTGCCGTCCCGCAGCGCAACCCAACGGCGCATATCAGCGGGGGCTGTGTAGTGTTCTTTTCCGACCGAAAGCACGGCCCCGGTCTCCGGGTGGGTGAGTATCCGAATGAAGCTGGGGCAGCCGGCGGCGATCTCCCGGGCGGTGTCGGCCGGGATCGGCCCGTACCCTTCCAGGAATCCCGGTTCCATGGTTCGGCCCATCAGGGTGAAGACCGGGACGGTGACCATCACGCTGCCGCGGATGCCGCCGCCGGTGCCGGCGGGGGTGACCCCGTCCAGGACCAGGTCGGCCATCGCGTCGGCGTAGATCTGGCCGATCGTGCGCCGGTCCATCTCGGGAATCGACGCGTCGTGTCGTTCTAAGGCCTGGGTGGTTTCGACGATGCTGGTCAACCTGTCGAGTGCGGCCTGGGTTTGCACCGCGGTGCCGTACCAGGTCAGAGTGCCCATGCCATCGGCCCGACCCTCCCACCAGACCCCGCGTTCGGCAACCGCGGCGGTGGCCCGTTGGGTCAGGGTCTCCGGGTGCGCCCGCTCCCGCATCCGCCGGGCCTTCACCGCGAGCTTGCCGACCGTGAGGTCTTTCGCCACGGGCAGCAACCTCGCTTCGAACTCGGCGGCCTCCTCGAGCGGGAGGAAACTGAGCTGCTCCATCAACACCTGGCCATGCCGGTAACTGATCTCGCCGGAACTCATCGCCGTCAAAGTGGCCTGCATCGGGCCGGCGAACAAGGAGGATTCACCGATCAGGTTCTCCGCGGTGCGATCGGCCAGGCGCAGCGAGCAGGCGACCTCGGTCGTGATGGTGCGGCGGGCGATTTCCTGGTCTTCCCACGCCGTGATCTTCCGCGGGCTCGCGTCGGCGTCGGTGAGGACCGGCCCGCGGGCCGACTCGGCGGCGTAGTCCGGGTTGAGCAGTTTCGCGGTGGCAGGGTCGGAGCTCCACCGCTGCAGCTCCGCGAGTGCGCGAGCACGTTCGGCGGTCGCCTTCGCGATCCTGCGGTGGGCCTTCCTGGCCTTGGTGACCTTCCGGGCGAGGGTGGCCTGCGCCTGCTCCTGCAGGGTGCGGCGGCGCCGGTGCGCCTGCGCGTGGGCGTCGGCATCGGGGCTGCGGGCGTCGTGACCCGGGTCCTCCGGGTCGGTCGGGAACTGCTCAGCTGGGCTGCTCATACCCCGATAATCGCACCGACCACCGACACTCCAGCCCCTCCAGAACCGGGTGGGGAAAGGTCCTCAAACCGGCCGCCTTTGGAGGAGTAGCGGGCTGGACGCATCAACGGTCCCTTCGCTCGCTACGATGTCCCCATGGCCTACCGAGGGGGATTCAGTGCCGGATGATTCAGCGGCAGCCCCGCCCGATTCTCCCGGCGCGACCCCGACCCCGCCGCCCAGGCCCGCCTTCTGGCGGGAGCGTATCCCTGGGTTCGCCGACCGGCTGCCGACTAAGTGGCTCCTGACCGCACTGACGACCGTGCTCCTCGGGCTGTCGGCCGTGTTCGGCGGCCTCTCTGACGCACCGGTCCAGGCTGCCCCGGTCATCGCGGCGGGTGAACGCCACGTCGGATCCGAGCTCACCGTCACCGTCAGCCAGGCGCTGCTCATCGACGCCTTTCCTGAGCAGTTGCTCGTTCCGGCCGAGGGCAACCGGCTGCTCGTCGTACGGGCGATGGTGGACAACACCACCACGGAGGCCATCCGACTGGGCACGGCCGAGTCGGACAGGATCCGGGTGGGCGGGGTGCCCGGTCTGCCCGAGGCCGAGCCGCCGACCCGTGTCCTGGTAATCGATGACGGCAGCGGCACGGTGTTCGCGCAACCCGGCGTGCCCGTCGAGGTCGTATTCATCTGGGAGGTTGCCGGCGACGCCGTGGCGAAGGGTGACTCCATCGACGTTCAGCTGCTCGACCGCGTGCTCATCAGCGAGGGCGAGCTCACCTACGGCGGACTGTACGACGACCCCGTCGTGACGGGCACCCTGGAGCTGGAGCTGGGCGACGTCGGGGCCGGGGTGTCGGGATGACCCCGCCGATCGCGCGCTGGCGGTATGCCGCGAACGGGGCGGCGCTGCTGGCCGTCCTGTCCGTCGCGTCGGTCGTCTTACACACGACGCCGAACCGGGAGCTGCAGCACTCACCGATGGTCGTAGCGGCGACGCTGGCGGAGCCGGCCAGCGGGCGGGACATTCGCGCCACCGTGCATTCCGTCGCGATCACGGAGGCGGTGACCGCCGGAAACGGCTGGGCCGGCAGCACGCCGGGCGTCTGGGTTGTTGTCGAACTCAGCGTCGAGGCTGTGGTGGAAGACCGGGACAGGACACTCGGCACGGCCGTGCTGCGGGTGGGTGACACCGAATACAGCGCCTCGACCCGGCCGGGGACCGCCACGCTCGTTTCAGGCAGGCCCGCCACCGGCATCCCATTGACCGGCCCGCTCATGTTCGAACTCCCCGCGGACGTCGTCTCGGCTCCGGCTGCGGAACGCGCCACCCTCGAACTCGCCAGGAATTCCGACCCGCGCGTCGACTCCCTGCTTGTGATGCCCGTGGATCTGGCCGCACTGGACGTGCGACCGAGCATCGATGTCGACTTGCCCCATTGGGGCGTCAGGTGAGTCGCGGCGGAGAGCGCGCGGGTTGGCTGAGGCGGAACGGCCGAGCGTTGCTGGCCATTCTGGTGCTCCTACCGGCGACGCTGGGGATCATGTTCGCGAACCAGTGGATCCGGTATGTCGAGGACGGGCCCAGCCGGTCGGTGAACGTCACAGCGGGCGAAATGCTTGAGTACGGCAACGCACGGTGGCGCATCGAGGCGACCGACAGGGTCAGCGCAGACAGCGCAGCCGGGCGTGAGCGTGACCTCCCGGCCGGCACCGACCTGATATCCGTCACGGTCGAGGTCGACCCGACGGGCACAGGGCCGGATGGCGTGCCGGACGGGTGCACCGCACGGCTGGAGGAATCCGGTGGCGGGACCGTGACGCGGAGCTGGTCGAACGCCAGCCAGGGTGCGATCGACCTCGGCCCCGGAGGGCCGTCGCTCACCTCCTGCAGCTCAGACCTGAGCACCCGGTATTCCTTCGTGGCGGAGTTCGTGGTGCCCGCCGAGGCGGGGGACTCCTCGTCCCTCACCGTCAACATCTCCGTCCCGGGCGTCCTGCCCGAGTACGCCAGGTTCGCCGTGGACTGACCTGCCAGGTGCGGGTTACACGGTCGTGCTGACAGGTTCCGCGAGGGCGGCTGCCTGGCGCCGCTCGCCCAACCGGCGCAGGCAGTAGTCGTAGCCGGCGGCGATGAGACAGATGCGCAGCGGCTCGAGGAGGACCTCGATGGCGAAGATGAGGCCGTCGTCGACGATCATCCACCACGTCACGAGGTCGTGGGCACCGATCAGCCGGGTCGCGCCGAACCCGATCCAGGCCCCGGCGGCTTCGATCACGGTGTAGGCGAGCACGAAGATACCCATCGGAACCACCCCGGCCCGCCACACCAACGTCAGGGCGTTCGCGAGCGGCTTCCAGCGGCCCACGAAGCCGGTGCCGACATCCGCAAATCGGCGGGAGACGGCCCTGGGCACGCGGGCATAGCGGATGCGCACCCGGTCGGAGTAACGGTTCTGCGGCACCCTGATGAGCAGTGGGCCAGTGGTGAGGGCCCGGCCGTAGACGATGCCCGCGAGCGCGAGCCAGGCTACGGGGAGCAGCACGAGGGCGCCGGCCTCGCCGATCGCCCAGGCGATGCCGTCCCAGGCGACCCCGATGGGGGCGAAGACGTCTCCCAGCGCGGCGCGCAGATCTGCTATCCAGTGCATCGCCGCCCGGTTGGCGACCCACGACTCGAAGTCGTCACGGTAGTTGCTGATCAGGAACAGGGTGAGATAGACCCAGACGGCCTCGAGGTACACGGTCACCACGGCACTCCAGCGCGGCAGTCTGGCGCTGTACCGCTTGAGCAGGAATCGCCCGGTGAATGCGACAGCGATCGCCGTCGCAGAGGCCCAGGTGAGCTCGAGGTTGAGCACCCCGGCCGAGTTGTCGGTGTCGTCGAACGGGTTGATCTTGGCCAGTGCCGAGGCCGCGTACTGCAGGGTGTCCTCCGCCAGGAACTGCCAGGCGGCGTAGAAGGCGAAGAAGGGCAGGACACTGGCCAGGAACAGGTCCTGCATGCTGGGACGCGTGGTGACCGGGGCGTCCTCGGTGCGGTCGATGGCGTCGTCGCCGGCCTTGGCCAGATCGTCGAAGGCGGGCATCCCTTGTCGCAGCACCAGGAACATACCGATGAAGCTCGCCAGCCGGGCGAGGATGGCGACGGGCATGATGAGGAACGCGGTCAGGGCGTCCGTGGTCCCGACCAGGGCGGCGACCTCGATCACGAGGTACCGCGCCAGCCATCCGGCCAGATACAACGCCAGCAGGACCGGCCACCTGGAGGCGGCCAGCCGAAGCGTTGAGGTCACGATGGAGAACACATGGCTCAGCGTAGGGTACCCGCGGGTTCACGGCAGCCGGGGCACCGCCGCGAGTAACGCCTGTGTGTACGGATGCGTCGGTGCCCTGAATACCTCGGCGGCGGTGCCGGTCTCGACGATCCGGCCGTCGTTCATCACGGCGACGTGGTCACTCACGTGCTGGATCACCCCGAGGTCGTGGGAGATGAACAGCAGGCTCAGCTTCAGCTCGCGTTGCAGCTCGTCGAGCAGGTCGAGGACCTGGGCCTGCACACTGACATCGAGCGCGGAGACGGGTTCGTCGCAGATCAGGATCTGGGGGCTGGAGGCCAGGGCCCGGGCAATGCCCACCCGCTGGCGTTGCCCGCCGGAGAGGTCGGTGGGCCGGCGCTCCAACAGGGACTCGGATAGGCCGACATCGTCAAGAAGTGCGGACACCCGGGCGGGCATGGCGCGGCGCCCCGCCGAACCTCCTCCGGCGCTGCTCCCGACGGCGGCGGCGACGGCATGGCAGAGGATCTCGCGCACGCTCAGCCGGGGGTCGAACGATCCCAGCACGTCCTGGTAGACCGCGCCGACCAGGGGCCGCCTGGCCCGGCGGTCGCGTTCGCGCAGCGTGCTCCACGCCTCGCCGAGCAGGCGCACTTCACCGGTGTCGGCTGCCGTGAGCGCGAGGGCGAGCCTGGCGGTGGTGGTCTTGCCGGAGCCGGACTCGCCCACGATGCCCAGGGTGCTTCCCCTCGGCAGCCGGAAGGACACCTCGGCGACGGCGCGGTGCACGGTGCCGAGCGGGCCACGGAACGACTTGGACAGCCCGATGGCCTCCAGGGCGCTGACCGGTTCAGCAACGGGCTTTGCCGCCGGGGTCCGGGACGCAACGCTGACGGGGACCCGCTCGGCCAGGTGCTCGGGGACGCGCGCGGGCGGGTGCGCCACGACGGGCTGCCGCACGGCCGTCGCCGGCGCGAGCCTGGACCCGCGCGGCCTGTCCACGGGAACCGCGGCCAGCATCCGCCTGGTCTCGGCGTGCCGTGGGTTTTGCAGCACCTCGGCCGTTGTGCCGGTCTCGATGATGCGGCCCTCGTGCATCACGGCGATCCGGTCGGCGATGCGGCTCACCACGGCGAGGTCGTGGCTGATCAGCACGATGGCCGTTCCCCGGCCGCGCACCTGCTCGAGCAGGTCGAGCACCTGGGCCTGCACGGTCACGTCGAGGGCTGTCGTGGGTTCGTCTGCCACCAACAGTGGGGGATCGAGGGCGAGGGCGGCGGCGATCAGCGCCCGCTGGCGCTGGCCGCCGGAGAGCTCCCCGGAGCGCCGGCCCGCGTAGAGTTCCGGCTGCGCCAGTCCTGCGGCGGCGAGGATCTCGAGGACCTTACGGCTGCGTTCGGTCTGGTCGAGGCGGGTGTGCAGGCGCAGCGAGTCGCCGATCTCGCGAATGATCGGGCGGAGCGGGTCGAGGGAGGCAAGGGCGTCCTGCAGCACCAGACCCACGTCCCGGCCGCGGCGGCGGCGCCAGGCTGCCTCCGACAACCCGAGCACGGACTCGCCGGCGAGGCTGAGCTCGTCGGCGCTGACCCGAGCGGCGGTGCCGGCCAGTCCGAGGATGCTCCGCGCGGTGACGCTCTTCCCCGAACCGGACTCGCCCACGATGGCCAGGCATTCGCCGGCGGGGAGCTCGAACGAGACGCCGCGCACGACATCGGCGGCGGACGCATCGCCGAAACCCACCCGGAGGTTGCGCACCCGCAGGGCGACCGCCGGGTGCGGGCCGGCGCAGCGTGAATTCGTGGCGCTCATGCGTGCCTCATCCGTCGTTCGATCGAGCGGCCGAGGGTCGTCGCGCACACAGCGGTGAGCACGATGAACAGACCGGGGAAGAAGCTCATCCACCAGGCCGAGGTGATGTAGGTGCGGCCGGCGGAGAGCATGGCGCCCCACTCGGCGGCCGGCGGTTGCGCGCCCAGCCCCAGGTAGCTCAGCGCGGCGGCCCAGACGATGGCCTGGCCGATGCCGAGGGTGCCGAGAACGAACAGCGGCGCCAGCGTATTGGGCAGGATGTGCCTGGCCAGGATCCGGCCGCGACCGAGGCCCTGCACGGTGGCGGCCTCCACGAACGCCGAGGAGCGCACCCGCAGCAGCTGGGCACGGATGATGCGCGCGTAGCCCGGCGCCGTGGAGAGCCCCACCGCCACAATGGCGCTGCCCGGACCCGGACCGAACACCAGGATGAACAGCAGCGCCAGCAGCAGCCCGGGAAACGCGAACAGCACCTCGAGGAACCTGTTGACCGTGAAGTCCACGGCCGCGCCGAGGGTGCCGGCGATCGTGCCGAGGACCGCACCGAGGCCGAGCCCGATCACGGTGGCGGTGAGGCCGATCAGGAGGGAGTCCCTGGCGCCGTCGACGACGCGGGTGTAGATGTCCCGGCCCGATTCGTCGGTGCCGAACCAGTGGTCCCACGACGGGGCGCCGAACGCGGCCAGCGGGTCGATGGCGAGCGGGTCGCCCGGGGCGAGCAGGCGCGGCGCGATCGCCGCGGTGAGCAGCAGCATGGCCACCAGCACGGCAGCGAGCTCCACCACGGAGGCCCGCATGCTGCCGAACCCGCCGGGAGCGGATGACTGGGAGCGGCCGGCACTGTGACCGGTCGCCGACGCCTGAATCTCCAGTTCGCTCACGAGAGCGCTCCGTTCCCGATTTCGGTGGGTCGTGGGTCGGCCAGGCCGGACGCGAGGTCGGTGACGATGGTCATCAGGATGTAGGCCAGAGCGACCACCATCACCACGCCGACCACCACCGGAACGTCGCGCACGGTGACGGCGTTGAGCAGGGTGCGGCCGAGGCCGGGCCTGGCGAAGATCGTCTCGACCACCACGGCGCCGCTGATCAGGGAGCCGAACGCCCAGCCGGACAGGCTGATCGCGGGCAGTGCGGCGTGCCGCAGGGCGTGCCGCCAGAGCACCCCGCGGTCGCTTTCCCCCCTGGCCCTGGCCGAGAGCACAAACGGTGATTCCAGGGCGGTGTTCAGGCTCTCCCGCATGACCTGGCCGAGGAAACCGGCCAGGGGGATGGCCAGGGTGACGACGGGCAGGACCAGGCCGCGGGCATCCGCGGTGCTGATCGGCGGCAGCACCCCCCACCAGACGCTGAAGACCACGATGAGCGTGGTGGCCAGCCAGAAGTGCGGCAGAGCCGCAGCGACGATCTCGAGGCCGGTGCCGATCCGGGCCGCGAGGCGGCCGCGCCCGGTGGACCACGTGGCCAGGACGAGGGCGATCAGCCAGGCGACCGCGAGCGAGAGAACGGCCAGGACCAGGGTGCCGCCGAGCTGGCTGAGCACGAGCGGGCCGACATCCATGTTGAGCGCATAGGACCGGCCGAGGTTGCCGGTGGCCAGGCGGCCCAGCTGCTGCAGATATTGCACCAGCAGCGGCTGGTCGAGCCCGTACTCGGCGCGCACCGCCGCGAGCGCCTCCAGTGAGGTCTGTGAGCCCGGACCGCCGAGGATCGCCTCGGCAGGGTCGCCCGGGATCAGTCGCACGGCGAAAAACGTGACGGTGGCGACGGCCCACAGCACGAAGACCGCGCCCGCGAGTCGCCGGGCGAGACCTCGGAGCCGAGGCCGTGCGCCCCGCCGGGCGGCTGTCGTCAGCGGTTCAGCCACGCGTCGTAGAACGCCGGCGTCGACACCGTCGGCAGCGCGCGAGCGCCCTCGACCGCCGTGCCGAGCAGGAAGTGATTCTGCTGGTCGTAGAGCGGCAGGATGTAGAAGCCCTCCAGGATCAGGTCCTGAGCGTCCTCGTACAGCGCGGCGCGCTGGTCGGCGTCACCACCGTTGGTCGAGCCTGTCGAGACCTGGTTCGCCTCGGTGAGGAGCGAGTCCAGTTCGGGATCGTTCACCTGGGCGTGGTTGGCGAAGTAGCCGCTGGGCGCGGGGGTGATGCCGTCGGAGTGGAACAGGATTCGCAGCACGTCGGGGCCGATCTTGGTGTACGGCGCGCTGACGGCGTCGTACGCGTTGCTGCCCAGGGCGGTGTACCAGCTGGAGAGGTCCAGCTTGGTCAGCTGAACGTCGAACCCGGTCTCCTTGGCCGTCGCCTGAATCTGCTCGAACAGCGACTGTTCGGCGGGGATGGACTGGTTGGTGCTGACCGGGAAGACCACGGTGAGTCGCACTCCGTCCTTGACCCGGTAGCCGTCGGAGTCCTTCTCCGCCCAGCCGGCACCGTCGAGAAGCTCGGCGGCGGCGTCAGGGTCGTAATCGAACAGATCCGGCCTGGACACCCCGAGCGGTTCGACGCTGGACAGTGCGGAGGTGGACCGTTCGGCGCTGCCCTGGAACAACGACGCAACGGCGTCGTCGACGTTGGCCGAGCGGATGAACGCCTCACGCACCGCGGCGTCGTTGAACGGTGCCTTGCCGGAGTTCAGTTCGATGCGATTGGAGGCGCCGGGGCGCGGCGCGTCGAGGTGAACGATGGTGTCGCTGGCCTCCGCCTGGCTGATGGTGTCGGGCTGGGCGTTGTCGATCACATCGACCTCGCCGGCCTGCAGGGCGGCGTACCTGGAGGCCGAGTCCGGGATGAAGCGCCAGACGATTTCTTCCAGGTACGCCGGCCCGTCGTGCTCGGCATCGGCCGGGGGAGAGCTGTAGTCCTCGTTCCGCACCAGGGTGATGGCGTTCTGCTTCACCCAGGAGTCGACGATGAATGGTCCGGTGCCCACCGGTGCGGCGCAGTTCTCGTCCTGGCTGCGCATGAGCGCGGTGGGGGATTCGATGGCCAGCCACGGCTGGGCGAGCGACTCGAGCAGGGCACTGTCTGGCTGGGCCAGGGTAAGCCGCACCACGGAATCCGAGACCGCTTCGGTACCGGTGACCTTCGCCAGGGCCAGGTATCCGGTCGATGAACCGGTCTCCGGGTCCTGCAGGTGCGCGATGTTGGCCTGCACCGCGGCGGCGTCCAGAGGGGTGCCGTCGGTGAAGGTCACGCCGTCTTTCAGCGTGAACTCCCAGGAGAGGCCGTCGGGGCTCACCGTCCAGCTGTCGGCCAGCCACGGGATAATGGCGCCGTCGGCGTCGAGGGAGACCAAGGATTCCAGGAACTGGGAGCTGACCAGGGCCTGCGGGTAGTTGCCGCCGACGTGGGGGTCCAGGCAGGTGGGCTCGGCGTCACCGGATGCGTAGGTCAGGGTTCCACCGCTGGTGGGCTCGTCGCCGCCTCCGGAGGACGCGGCGCTCGTGCAGCCGGTCAGGGCGAGGCCGAGGGCGGCCGCACCGGCCAGGGCGGCGAGGGTGGTGGAGCGCGAAGGAATGATTCCCGGACGGGGCATGCGGCGGTCTCTTTTCACGAAAGCGGTGCGGTTCAGGGGAAATACGGGGGAAGCCTGCTGTGGCATTATTGGACTCAGTCCAAAAAAAGATGTGTTGAGTCTCATCGTAGAACACAGGAGAGCCGTGTCCGATTCCCGTGCCCCCGGTCGACCCCAGGCGTCGTCCCGGGCCATGCTCGAAGAAGCCGCGGCGGAGCTGTTCCTGGAGCAGACCTACGCCGGTACCACGATCGGAGATATCGCCCGGCGGGCCGGGGTGAGCCGCAACACCTTCTTCAATTACTTCTCGGCCAAGAGCGATCTGCTCTGGGTGGATGTCGATGCGGGCCTGGACGTTCTGCCCGCCTCCCTCGCCGATTGCGACAGGGCCGCCCCGGTCACCGAATCGGTGCGACAGGCTCTGCTGCGGGTGGCCGCGGGGTTCGGGCCCGGCCGGGTGCCCTGGGCGCTCACCCAGTATGAGTTGATGGCGACGAGCAGTGAGCTGGAAGCATCCGCGCTGGCCAGATTTCTCGTGCAGGTGGGTCTCGTGCACGAGTTCGTCGGCGCCAGACCGGGGCAGGCCGCCCTGGCCGATCTCGCCGGACGGGCGTTCTCGAGCGCGGTGGTGGCGGCGGCGGTCGCGGCCGCCAGGGAGTGGGCCGCTGCCGGCGTGGGCCGCGGGGAGCTGGCCGGGTACGTTGACGTGGCGATCTCGCCGGTCTGCGCGGGATTCCACCCGGTTCTCGACCGGGTCCAGGATTCCTGACAAGATAGTATTGATCGATAGTGATTCACAGACGCAGATCCGGCTATCACCGGGGAGTCTTCGGAAGAACGTCGTGTTCGTGCCCCGGCACGTTCTCGACAAGTAGAGCCGAACGGGTCGGGCCCGTCACAGCCTTAGTTTGAGCGGTCGTTCGCTACTTCCAGGAACGGCAAGCGAGGTGGTACCGCGCAACGTCCTGTCGGGGCGAGCGTCCTCGTGGAATAGGCCAGCGACTCAACACCGCCTCGTCCAGGAGAAGCATGACGTACCCGCAGCAGCCCACAGACAACGCGTTCGGCCTCCCCGACGCCGACCCGGCCCGCTTGGACGCAGCCGTCGTTCCCTCACCGAACCTTCCGCAGATCGAAGGCGAGGTGCTGGACTTCTGGGAGAAGGACGGCACCTTCCAGGCCTCCATCGACAACCGCGAGGGAGCGCCGGAGTGGGTCTTCTATGACGGCCCGCCCTTCGCCAACGGCCTGCCGCACTACGGCCACCTGCTCACCGGGTACGCCAAGGACCTGTTCCCGCGCTTCCAGACCATGCGCGGCAAGCAGGTGCACCGCCGGTTCGGCTGGGACACCCACGGTTTGCCCGCCGAGCTGGAGGCCGAGCGGAAGCTCGGCATCACCGACAAGAGCCAGATCGAAGAGATGGGCCTGGCCGCGTTCAACGCCGTCGCCCGCGAATCGGTGCTCGAATACACCAAGGACTGGGAGAAGTACGTCACCCGCCAGGCCCGCTGGGTCGACTTCGAAAACGACTACAAGACCCTCGACATCACCTTCATGGAGTCGGTGATCTGGGCGTTCAAGGAACTGCACACCAAGGGCCTCGCCTACGAGGGCTACCGGGTGCTGCCGTACTGCTGGCGGGACCAGACCCCGCTGTCCAACCACGAACTGCGCATGGACGATGACGTCTACAAAATGCGCCAGGACCAGACGGTCACGGTCACCTTCCCCCTGGTCGGCGCCAAGGCCGAGACCCTCGGCCTCACCGCCGTTCGGGCCCTTGCCTGGACCACCACCCCCTGGACCCTGCCGACCAACCTCGCCCTGGCCGTCGGCCCCGAAATCGTCTACGCCGTCGTTCCCGCCGGCCCCAATGGCACGCCGGATGCCGAGGTGCTGCGCGAGCAGGCCGGCGCACCCGATCCCGCCACCGAGGTGCTCGGCGCCGAGTACCTGCTGGCCATCGACCTGGTCGGCAGCTACGCCAAGGACCTCGGCTACGAGAGCGCCGCCGACGCGACGGCCGCCATCAGCCGCACCGTCACCGGCCGCGACCTCGAAGGCGTCTCCTACGACCGTCTGTTCGACTATTACGCCGACGAGAGCGAGTGGGGCACCCAGAACGCCTGGCGCTTCGTGGTCGCCGACTACGTCACCACCTCCGACGGCACCGGCATCGTGCACCAGGCTCCCGCTTACGGCGAGGAGGACCAGACGGTCTGCCAGGCCTACGGCATCCCGGTCATCCTCTCGCTGGACGACGGCGGAAAATTCCTGCCCGCCGTCACCGAGGTCGCCGGTCAGCTCTGGAGCGACGCCAACAAGCCGCTCACCCAGCTGATCAAGTCGCAGGGCCGGCTGCTGCGCCAGGCCAGCTACGAACACTCCTACCCGCATTGCTGGCGCTGCCGCAATCCGCTGATCTACAAGGCCGTGTCGAGCTGGTTCGTCAGGGTCACCGACTTCCGCGATCGTATGGTCGACCTCAACCAAGAGGTCAACTGGGTTCCGGAGAACGTCAAGGACGGCCAGTTCGGCAAGTGGATCGGCAACGCCCGGGACTGGTCGATCAGCCGCAACCGGTACTGGGGCTCCCCGATCCCGGTGTGGAAGAGCGACAACCCCGCCTACCCGCGCATCGACGTCTACGGTTCGCTCGATGAACTCGAAGCGGACTTCGGCGTGCGCCCCACCGACCTGCACCGCCCCTACATCGACCAGCTCACCCGGCCCAACCCCGACGACCCCACCGGGCAGTCCACCATGCGACGCATCGAGGATGTCCTGGACGTCTGGTTCGACTCCGGCTCGATGCCGTTCGCGCAGGTGCATTACCCGTTCGAAAACCGGGAGTGGTTCGACAGCCACAACCCGGCCGACTTCATCGTGGAATATATCGGCCAGACCCGCGGCTGGTTCTACCTGCTGCACGTGCTCTCGACCGCCCTGTTCGACCGGCCCGCGTTCAAGAACGTGGTCAGCCACGGCATCGTGCTCGGCAACGACGGCCAGAAGATGAGCAAGTCGCTGCGCAACTACCCCAACGTCAACGAGGTCTTCGACCGCGACGGCTCCGACGCCATGCGCTGGTTCCTGATGAGCTCCCCGGTATTGCGTGGCGGCAACCTCATCGTCACCGAGGAGGGCATCCGCGAGGGCACCCGCCAGATGCTGCTGCCGTTGTGGAGCACCTGGTACTTCTTCTCGCTCTACGCCAACGCCACCGACTACACCGCCACCTGGCGCACCGACTCCACCGATGTGCTCGACCGCTATCTGCTGGCCAAGACCCGCGACCTCATCGAGGACGTCACCGGCGACCTCGAACGCCTCGACAGCACCCTCGCCGCCTCGCGCCTGCGCGACTTCGCGGACGTGCTGACCAACTGGTACGTGCGCCGGTCACGCGACAGGTTCTGGGCAGGCGTCACCGCCGACGGCACCGGTGCGGATGCCTTCGACACCCTGTACACGGTGCTCGAAACCGTGACCCGCGTAGCCGCGCCGCTGCTGCCGCTGATCAGCGAACGCATCTGGCAGGGCCTGACCGGCGGACGCAGCGTGCACCTCACCGACTGGCCTGACGCCACGGTGTTCCCGGCCGACCCCGGCCTGGTCACGGCCATGGACCAGGTGCGCCTGGTCAGCTCCACAGTGCTGTCGCTGCGCAAGAAGGCCGGCCTGAGGGTGCGGCTTCCCCTGGCGAACCTCACCGTGGTCACCACCGCCGCGGCCGCCCTGGCCGGCTTCGAGGGCATCCTGCGCGACGAGCTGAACGTCAAGGCCGTGACCCTGGTCGAGCAGGAGGCCGACAGCGCTGAGAGCTACGGCATCACCTCCAAGCTCACGGTGAACGCCCGCGCCGCCGGCCCGCGCCTGGGCAAGCAGGTGCAGCAGGTCATCAAGGCCGCCCGCACCGGCGACTGGTCCGAAACCGACGGTGTCGTCACCGCCGGCGGCATCGAACTGGTCGCGGGGGAGTACGAACTGGAACTGCAGGCCGCCTCCACGGCCGCGGACGCCGAGTCGGTGCTGAACAGTTCGGCGCTCGCCCTGCTCGCCGGCGGCGGATTCGTGTTGTTGGAAACCACCACCACGCCCGAACTCGAGGCGGAGGGCCTGGCCCGCGACCTCATCCGCGCCGTGCAGGACACCCGCAAGTCGGCCGGTTTCGAGGTCAGTGACCGCATCCGCCTGGACCTGGTCTTCTTCGACGAGGCCGACGCCGCCACCTTCTCGTTGGCGACAGGCGTCGACGTCGCCGGCGAAACCTTGGCCATCCGGTTCAGCACGCACTCGGCACCGGCCGATGCCGCCGGCACCCCGTCCGAATGGCTGCCCGGTCTGACCGGCTCGATCGTGGAGCACTACGTGCGCATCGAGGCCAACCACTACGCGAACCACGGACCGGTCATCGTTGCCGTCGCCCGCGACAAAGGAACCATCAATGTCTGACGATTACTACCCCGACGAATTCCGTGACGCCGGCGACGCCGTGCTCGCCGCACTGCTCGAAAGGGTGGGCGAGGGATCTCCGCAGCCGCGGCTGCAGGCGACCCGCCGGGCGGTCGAACTGCTCGGCGACCCGCAGAACTCGTACCCGATCATCCACGTGACCGGCACGAACGGTAAGACCAGCACCAGCCGCATCATCGAGAGCATCCTGCGCGCCTACGGCCTGCGTACCGGCCTGCTGGTGAGCCCGCACCTCGTGCGACTCAACGAACGCATCGTGATCGACGGGCAGTCCATCACCGACGAGGCCCTGGCCGCGAACTGGGCCGACATCCAGCCCTACCTGCTCATGGTCGACGCCGAACTCGCCACCGCCGGTGACGAACCCCTCACCTTCTTCGAGGCCCTCACCGTTCTGGCCTTCGCCTGCTTCGCGGATGCGCCGGTCGACGTGGTCGTGCTCGAGGTCGGCATGGGCGGCGAATGGGACTCCACCAACGTCGCCGACGGCCAGGTGGCCGTGTTCACCCCGATTGCCCTGGACCACACCAAGCGGCTCGGCAGCACCATCGCCGAGATCGCGCGCACCAAGTCCGGCATCATCAAGCCCGCGGCGGCCGTCGTGACCGCAGCGCAGCCGCCGGAGGCCATGACCGAGCTGACCCGGGCCGCCGAGCTCACCGAGTCGACCCTGGTGGGCGAGGGCAGCGAATTCGCCCTCCTCGCCAGCCACGTGGCCGTCGGCGGCCAGCTCATCTCCGTGCGCGGCATCGCCGGCACCTACTCCGAACTGTTCCTGCCGCTCTACGGCACCCACCAGGCCCAGAACGCCGCCGTGGCCATCGCCGCCGTCGAGTCATTCCTCGGCGCGGGCAGCCAGGCCCTGGTCGAAGACATCCTGGTGGAAGGACTCGCCACCGCGACCTCGCCCGGACGGCTGCAGCTGGTCGGCATCGAGCCGACAGTGCTCGTCGACGCCGCGCACAACCCGCACGGGGCCCTGGCCCTGTCCGCGGCGCTGGAGAGCTATTTCGACTTCGACGAGATCGTCGTGGTCGTCGGCATCCTCGCCGACAAGGACGCCGCGGGCATCATCGAGGCCCTGCGTCCCGCCGTGGCCCGCTTCCACGTGACCCAGTCACACTCCGAGCGGGCGATCCCGGTCGACGACCTCGCCGACCTCGTCGCTGAACACGTCGGCGACGCGGACACGTTCAGGTTCGGCGACCTCGCCCAGGCCCTCGACGCAGCTCGCGGCTGGGCCCAGGACGCCCCCAAGCGCGCCGTGCTCGTCGCCGGGTCGATCACCCTCGTCGGTGACGCCGTCGCGTTGGCCGACGCGGGGGACTGGATGACCACGTGAGAAGCGGATCGGTTCGACGATCACTCGCCTCGATCGTGCTCGGCTTCGAGCTGATCGTGGTGTTCCTGGCCACCCTGGTGATCTTCGGGCTGAGCGATCTGCCAGCCTGGGTCACCCTGGGCGGGGGAGCGTTGCTCTGCCTGATCATGGTCGCCACCCTCGGGTTGCTACGGTTCAACTGGGCCTACCTGATCGGTTGGGCCGTCCAGGTCGTCGTCGTCGCCACCGGATTCCTCAACCCGGCGATGTTCTTCGTCGGGGCACTCTTCGCCGGCATGTGGGTCTACTGCATGATCACCGGCACACGGATCGACAGACAGAACGTCGAAAGACAGAACAAGGAGAACTCATGACGAACGTTCAGGAAACACTCGTATTGGTCAAGCCCGACGGCGTGGCGCGCAACCTCTCCGGCGAGATCCTTCGCCGGATCGAGGCGAAGGGGTACTCCCTCGTCGACATCAAGCTCGTGCAGGCCGAGCGCTCGCTCCTCGCCGAGCACTACGCCGAGCACGCCGGCAAGCCGTTCTTCGAACCGCTCGTCGAATTCATGGAAAGCGGATCGATCCTGGCCCTGCGTGTTGCCGGCGACCGCGTCATCGAGGGCTTCCGCGCCCTGGCCGGCACCACCGACCCCACCACGGCCGCACCGGGAACCATCCGTGGCGACCTCGGCCGGGACTGGGGCCTGAAGGTTCAGCAGAACCTCGTGCACGGTTCGGACTCGCCCGAGTCCGCGGCCCGCGAGCTGGCCCTCTGGTTCGCCTAAACACCTCCCGAACCGCGAGAAAGGCCCCGAAAACGTCGAGTTTTCGGGGCCTTTCTCACGTCTTGCGGGCTGGAGAAGCCTCAGAGGCGGTGAAGGAAGTCCATCTGGAGTTGGGCGATCGTCGCGGCGACGAGGTAGCAGGCGATCGTGATGACGAAGATCCACGAATAGGCGCCGGCCGCGAGGCGCCGCACCCGCGCCGAACCCGGAATGATGCCGGTCTTGAGGTTGTACAGGGTCACGGCGAGGAACACCGGGATCGTCACCGTCCAGGTGACCATGCACCACGGGCACAGCACGTCGAGGACGAAGAAGCTCTGGCCCATCAGCCAAATGACGAAGGCGAGCGCACCGGCGACCCCCAGGTTCAGGCCCAGCCAGAACCACCGGGCAAAGCGGGCGCCCGAAAGGATCGCCGCCCCGATGGTGATCACCACGCTCCAGCCCGCCACCCCGATCAACGGGTTCGGGAATCCGAACACCGCGCCCTGCCAGGAGCCGAGGTTGGTGCTGCAGCCCACCAGGACACTGAAGTTGCAGGACAGTTGCGCCGCGGGATCCTCCAGCATCGTGAACTTGTCCAGGGTGAGCGCGAATGCCGCCGCGAAACCGATTGCCCCCGCGAGAATCAGGAAAACGGCGAGACCGATCGGAGGCTTTTTTGACGTGGTGAATGGCACATTCGGATTATGTCATGTGTCGCGTGCGCGTCCCTGGGAATGCGTGCGATAATCAAAACAGTCGTTTGAGCCGCGCTCAAACCGATGCCATAAGGCTTAATGGGCGGCATTCGCCCAGATTCATTGGTCCTAGACCAAAGGTATTTGCAACCAGAGCCAAGAGCCGGTTGCGGCACGCAATAGGATTCGCGGGGTTTTCGCGCAAGCGAGAGCAACGCACGAGAGAGTAACCGAGTGGGTGGCGCGGTCATCCACAGCGGTCAAGGAGCGCACCAGTGATGGTGGAAGACAACGACAACAAGAAGCGCAAGGGCCTGTTCGGCACTCGCAAAACAACCAGGAAGGCGGCACCGGCCAAGCAGCTCGAACCGATCGGTGACACGCCCCGTGTACCCGCTCAGGACGACCCGGCCGTGACGCCGGAGTCACCCTCGGCTTCGGCCGACCGAGTGGCTTCCGACCAGGTGCCGTTCGGCCAGGCCTCGTCCGACCAGGCGGCAGCCGCGGCGGACCAGCCGGTGGCATTCCCTGCCCTGCCGACACCCTTCGACGAGACCGTCGAGGTCGTTCGCCGGCCGACGACGTCCCTGATCTTCCAGGCCCCGGCGATTCTGCCGGCCCCGGTCCGGTCCGGCGGCCGTCAGCTCGACGACGAGGATGACGACCCCGAAGAGGGCTCGACGGTGCGCCGTCGCGCGCGCCGTCGCACCGGTGAAGAAGGCCGCAGCGACGACCCCGCGAACACCGTGGTGCGGGTGCGGACTCCGCGCGAACCCGAGCTGATCACCGAGCCCCAGCGGATCAAGGGCTCCACCCGCCTGGAGGCCAAGAAGCAGCGCCGCCGCGACGGCCGCGACGCCGGCCGCCGCCGCCCTGTCATCACGGAGGCCGAGTTCCTCGCCCGCCGCGAGTCGGTCGACCGCGCCATGGTCGTGCGGGCCAAGCACAACAAGATCCAGATCGGCGTTCTCGAAGACGGAGTGCTCGTCGAGCACTACGTGGCCAAGAACCAGGATGCGTCGCTCATCGGCAACGTCTACCTCGGTCGTGTGCAGAACGTGTTGCCGAGCATGGAAGCCGCCTTCGTCGACATCGGCCGCGGCCGCAACGCCGTGCTCTACTCCGGTGAGGTCGACTGGGACGCCGCCGCGGTGAACTCCCCGGGTGCGAGCCAGACTCGCCGTATCGAGCTGGCGCTCAAGCCCGGCGACAAGGTGCTGGTGCAGGTCACCAAGGACCCGATCGGTCACAAGGGCGCCCGGCTCACCAGCCAGGTGTCGCTGCCCGGCCGCTACCTCGTCTACGTGCCCAATGGGTCGATGAACGGCATCAGCCGCAAGCTGCCCGACACTGAGCGCGCCAGGCTGAAGAAGATTCTCAAGGAGGTCCTTCCGGACAACGTGGGTGTCATCGTGCGCACCGCAGCCGAGGGCGCGACCGACGAACAGCTCACCCTCGACGTCAACCGCCTCACCGCGCAGTGGGCCTCCATCGCCAAGCAGGTTGAAACGGTGTCCGGTCCGGCCCTGTTGCACAGCGAGCCTGATCTGCTGATCAAGATCGTGCGGGATGTCTTCAACGAGGACTTCCACAAGATGGTCATCTCCGGCGACGACGCCCAGGAGGTCATCGAGTCCTACCTGCGCCAGGTGGCTCCCGACCTCGTCGAGCGCGTCCAGCGCTACGAGGGCGAGCGCGACGCGTTCGACGAATACCGCATCTCGGAGCAGATCGAAAAGGCACTGGACCGCAAGGTCTGGCTGCCGTCGGGCGGTTCGCTCGTGATCGACCGCACCGAGGCGATGACCGTCGTCGACGTCAACACCGGCAAGTTCGTCGGATCCGGCGGAAACCTCGAGGAGACCGTCACCAAGAACAACCTCGAAGCAGCCGATGAGATCGTTCGGCAGCTGCGCCTGCGCGACATCGGCGGCATCATCGTTGTCGACTTCATCGACATGGTCCTGGAGTCCAACCGTGACCTGGTGCTCCGTCGCCTGGTCGAGTGCCTCAGCCGCGACCGCACCAAGCACCAGGTGGCCGAGGTCACCTCGCTCGGGCTCGTGCAGATGACTCGCAAGAAGCTCGGCTTGGGCCTGCTCGAATCGTTCAGCGAGAACTGCGAGGCCTGCGCCGGACGTGGAATCGTCATCCACCACGACCCCGTCGTCAAGCACCGCCAGACCGCTCAGCCCACTCAGGAGCGCCGCCCCCGCAGCAAGTCCAACGGCAACGGCGGCTCCGGCCACGACGCCGGCAACTCCGGTCAGCGCGGCAACGGCAACCAGAATTCCGGTCAGGCGCATGGTGCGCCCGTACAGACGGATTCCACCAAGGCCGGCCACGGCACGCACGGAATCACCGAGGACGCCAAGCACGCCCTCGCGCTGATCGCCGCGCGCACCATCAGCCGCTCACTGACCGGTTCGATCCCCGTGCTCGCGCCGACCGAGACGGCTGCCCCGGCCGCCGCCCCGGCTGCTGAGGCCGACGCCCCGACCGCGGCCGAGAGCGTCGACACCGCGCCCACGGCCCGTTCGAACTCCCGGGGCAACCGTTCGGGCAGTCGTTCGGGGGGCCGCACCGGCCAGTCGACCGACAGTGCGCCCGCCGTGCAGCCCGACCGGGCGTCCACCGACCCGTTCGGCGCAGAGCCCGACACCGCCGCCCCGGCGGTTCAGGCGCCTCTCCTGGCTCCGGAGGCCGTGCCGGCCGACTCGGCCGACGGTGTCGCTATTCTCGACATCCCCGTGCAGAAGTCACCGCGCAGCCGCCGTCCGGTGAGTAAGCAGGTCACCGACCAGCTGCTCGATTCGGTGCTTGAAGCCCTGCCGGAGCCCAAGCAGCCCGGCCAGGGTCGTTCGCGCAGCCGTCGGGTCACCACCGCCGGCGGTCCGACCGCCACCGTGCAGCCGATCGTGGCTCCCACGCAGGACAACGCCTAACGGTCGACGGCCTCATCGGCCCTGCAGCGGTGCCGCCCGATTCGGGCGGCACCGCTGTTGTCGTCCGGGGCCGGTCGACCTGGCCGGTCGACCTGGCCGGTCGACCTGGCCTGTCTGGTTGCCGCACTCCGGTAAGATCGATGGATGCACAGGGATCGGGGGACGGTGCGGCGCGTGCCCACCGGACTCATTCTCGGTGTGGTCCTGGTCGCCGCCGCGTTCGCGCTCCGTGCCGTCAGCCCGGCGTTCGCCGGCTGGGGAGTGCCGGACCGCGTCCAGGACACCATCACCCTCGCCCTGAGCGTGATCATCGAGTCAGCGCCTTTTGTGTTCCTCGGCATTCTGCTGTCCACGGTGGTGCAGGTGTGGCTCCCACACGGCTTCATCACCCGATTCCTGCCCCGCCAACCAGTGCTCCGCCGCGCCTGCATCTCGCTGCTGGGCATGTTCTTCCCGGTCTGCGAATGCGGCAACGTGCCCTTGGCCCGCGGGTTCATGGTGGGCGGCTTCACGGTGCCGGAATCGATCACTTTCCTGCTCGCCGCGCCCATCCTGAACCCGATCACGATCATCACCACCCACCAGGCGTTCGGCTGGGGAGACGGGATCCTGATCACCCGCATCGTGGCCGGCTTCGTGATAGCCAACGTTATCGGGTGGCTCTTCAGCCGGCACCCGGACCCGGACAGCCTCCTGACCCGCACCTTTTCAGCGTCCTGCGAACGGCCGGACGCGCCGGTGAGCAATGGCGGGCATGACGGCGGGTTGCACGAGGGGCACACTCACCCGCACGGTTCCCGGCCGGGCCGTATCGAGCGGTCAGTCGACCTGTTCACCCGCGAGACCGCGGTGATCATGCCCGCACTGTTCATCGGATCGCTGATCGCGGCGCTCGTCCAGGTTTTTGTGCCCCGCTCGGTGCTGCTGGCGCTCGGCAGCAACCCGGTCTGGTCGGTGCTGGCCATGATCGCCCTGGCCTTCATCGTCGCGGTGTGCTCCAACGTCGACGCCTTCTTCGTGCTGTCGTTCGGCAGCACCTTCATGCCTGGCGGCATCGCCGCCTTCCTCACCTTCGGAGCCATGATCGACGTCAAGATGCTCGCCCTGATGCGCACCACCTTCACCACCCGCACCCTCGTGCAGATCACCGCGTTGGTGGCCCTGATGAGCGCGGCCGCCGGCCTGTTGGTGAACTATGTCGCATAAGGAAATGTCGCATAAGGAAATGTCGCGTAAGGGCACGTTGGCCGGCTACCTGGCCGAGCGCTGGCGCGGCATCGGCCTGAGCCTGGTGATCGTGGTGGCCACCATCTGGCTCGGCGCCACCGGGCAGCTCGGGTTGTACATCCACCCGCGCTACTTCATCTTCACCACCGTGATGGCCGTTGTCGGCCTCGTCTTCGTAGTGGCCAGCTTCGTGTTTCGCACCCCGGCGGCAGGGGAGTCGGAGCCGTCCGGCCGCAGGTCCGCCGGCCGGCGGACCTGGGCATTGAGTGGCAGCGCCCTGCTTCTGGCCATCGCGACGGTCACGGTGCTGGCCCTGCCCCCGGCCACCCTGACCAGCGCCACAGCCACCCAACGGGAGGTCAATTCCGGCGGGCTGGACAGCGAGGCCGCAGCGGAGGAGGCGGCCGCCCTGGTGGGCACCGGCGACTACGAACGCCTGAGCGTGAAGGAGTGGGTGTCGCTCCTGGCCCAGTCCGAGGATCCCGCCCTCTACGCCGACAAAACGGCCAGCATCAC
This sequence comes from Cryobacterium sp. TMN-39-2, assembly GCF_004402745.1. Lineage (NCBI taxonomy): Bacteria > Bacillati > Actinomycetota > Actinomycetes > Micrococcales > Microbacteriaceae > Cryobacterium > Cryobacterium sp. TMN-39-2. The sequence goes on along the minus strand of NZ_SOFX01000027.1, from coordinate 274,878 downwards.
CGGCTTCGTCCTGCCGGACGCCGCAGACCCCGACAACGTCTTCTACGCCGCCCGGTTCGTGGTCACCTGCTGCGCCGTCGACGCCCAGCCCATCGGCGTTGCCGTCTACCAGCCCGGCTGGCAGGCCAGCTACGACACCGACGACTGGGTGCAGGTGACCGGCACCTTCGTGAGCAACCCGAGCGCCCGATCCGCAGACACCCTCGCCGTGCTTCCCACCACCATCGAGCCCGTCGACCAGCCGAGCGACCCGTATGTCTACTGACCTCACGTCTGGGCAGTTTTCGACAGCCGACCCGGACACCGCAGCCGGTGGCCGGCGGTTCCGCCGCACCCTCGCCGCCCTCCTCACCGGCCTGATCGTGCTGTGTCTGGCCCTGGTGGCCGTCAACGTGCTCAACGGGCCCCGGCTGACCGGTTTCCAGGTCGACACGAGCGCCGTCGTCACCACGGCCAACCAACGGCTCGTCCTCGACACGAACCAGCAGCTCGCCGAGGTGAGCACGGACCAGATCACCGTCAGCCCGGCCGGCGTCGTCGACGTGCAGACCAGGAACGATTCCATCGTGATCGTTTTCCCCCAGCCGCTCGCCTACGACACCGAGTACACGGTGACCGTCAACGACGTCACCGGCCCGTTCGCCGACAGGTCGAGCGACCTCGCCGTCTCCTTCCGCACCGACGAAGCGCCGCTCTACCTGCTCAGCCGGTCCCCGGCGCAGCCGAACGAGCCGACCAAGGCGCCCGACCGGATCGTACGCACCACCGTCGGATCCGCCGAGACGAGCGTCGCATTCAGCGCCCCATACATCCAGTCGTTCGTTCCTGTCGGCGACGAACTCGTGGTGGTCACCCTCACCGAGGACCTCACCAACACGCTCAGTCTGGTGGACCGTGACGGCCGCTCCGCCGAACTCACCATGCCCGGCACCGGAACCGTGCACGACCTGCAGGCCTCCCCGTCCTCGAGCACGATCGGCTTCCGCTTCACCAGCGCAGCAGGAGCAGGAGGCCACGTCTACGACAACACCCTGTTCCTGCTCGACCTCACCCGCGGCACCGTCGACACCGTGACCGGGCTCGATGGTGAGCCCGTGCAGGCCATCGCCTGGGGGTTCATGGCCAACCGCGCCGAGGTCGTGGCTCAGCTCTTCGACACCACCCTGCTGCTGATAGACCCCCGAGCAGGCACCGAAACCGTACCCATCCCCATCGGCCAATTCCCTAACCTCAACGCGTTCGCCCCCGACGGGCTGCGCATTGCCGTGTCAGACCAGGACCGCCAGTACATCCTCGACCTGTCCACGGGTGCCGAGGCGGCGATCGTGCCGCAGGATGTCGCCGGCACCACGCCGTATACAGCCGAACTGCGCTTCCTCACCGGGGGAGAGGGGTACGTGCAGAGGGTGGCCGAATTCGACCAGGCGACCGGGCGCGTGGGACAGTCGCTGATCCTGGTCACGGGCGACCCCGCGACTCCGACGACGCGGGTGGTCTACGAACCGGTGCTACCCAACGAGACCATCGTGGGCTTCGCCATCTCACCCAACGACCAGTACCTGGCGATCCAGACCGTGCCGAACAGCCAGACCCAGGTGACGGATGGCTACCCCGTCGACCCGCAGGCCACCACGGCGACGACACTCTTCGTCGACCTGTCAACCGGGGCCATCACTCGCAGCATCGTGGGCATCGACGCGACCTGGTGAGCGTCTGTCAGCGGTCCCTGGCCTTGACCCGCAAGCCGCTCGCCCGCAGCCGGGTGACGAGACCGCGAAAGTCGACCGGCTCCGCTCCGGCCGCCACCAGGGAGTCGTAGCGGTCCTGGGGCACGTCGTAGTGGTCCAGATCGAATCCGCGCCGGGGGATGCCCTGCGCGGCCGCGAAGGCGTGCAGCTCCGCCAGCGAGGAGTCGCTCACCAGGTGAGACCAGAGCGTGCCATGGGCCGCCCAGGCCGGCTGGTCGATCAGTATGCCCATGCTGAAAGTGTATGGACAATCGCGGCCCTAAGCTTGTCCAGGGCGTCGCCATCGAACCGAGGGCGCGACACGCCCTCTCGAGGTGGTTTGACCGGGGCATTCCGATCAGCTAAAGTCGAGTGTTGGTGTGCGAAGGACTCTGTCCACGTAGCGCCCAAGGTTTTCTGAAGTGACATGGTCCGACTTGGTCCATGTGCACTCGGTAACTTTCCATCATAGGAATCGGAGCCCCCGGGGTTCCCCAGAGATAGGTACGTAAAGTGGTTTACGCAGTTGTGCGCGCCGGTGGGCGGCAGGAGAAGGTAGAGGTCGGGACCATCGTAACGATGGACCGAATCAAGGCTGACAAGGACGGCAACGTCGAGCTGGCCGCCGTGCTTCTCGTCGACGGCGACAAGATCACCTCTGACTCGACGTCGCTGGCCAACGTCAAGGTCACCGCCGAGGTCCTCAACGACCTTCGCGGCCCGAAGATCGTCATCCAGAAGTTCAAGAACAAGACCGGTTACAAGAAGCGTCAGGGGCACCGTCAGGAGCTCACTCGCGTTCAGGTCACCGGCATCGCCTAGGCCCGAGGAGAATAACTAATGGCACACAAAAAAGGTGCGAGTTCCACTCGCAACGGTCGTGACTCCAACGCTCAGCGCCTCGGCGTGAAGCGCTTCGGTGGTCAGGTTGTCGGCGCGGGCGAGATCATCGTCCGTCAGCGTGGCACCCACTTCCACCCCGGCGTGAACGTCGGCCGTGGCGGCGACGACACTCTCTTCGCCCTCGAAGCCGGCTCGGTCGAGTTCGGTGCCAAGGGTGGCCGCAAGGTCGTCAACATCGTGGTAGCTGCCGCTTAGGCATCCACACAGCTTTTCAGCATGAGGGCGGGCTTCGGCTCGTCCTCATGTTTGTTTGTATCGCCACCTGAAAGGGGCATTCCCATGGCCACGTTCGTTGACCAAGTCACGCTGCACCTGCGAGCGGGCAACGGAGGAAACGGTTGTGTCTCGGTCAAACGCGAGAAGTTCAAGCCTCTCGCCGGCCCCGATGGCGGAAACGGCGGAAACGGTGGCGACATCGTTCTCGTCGCCGACCCGCAGGTGACCACCCTGCTCGCGTTCCACCGTTCACCGCACCGCAGTTCCGCGAACGGCGGCCCCGGCATGGGTGACCACCGCAACGGGTACGGCAGCGACATCATTGAGCTGAGCGTGCCGCTGGGCACCGTCGTCAAGGATGCGGAGGGCAACGAGCTCGCCGACATGACCGAGCCCGGCTACCGCATCGTCGTCGCCGCGGGCGGACAGGGCGGACTCGGCAACGCCGCGCTCGCCTCCACCAAGCGCAAGGCCCCCGGCTTCGCGCTGCTGGGCACCTACGGCTTCGAGGGCGATGTCTACCTCGAGCTCAAGACCGTGGCCGACGTCGCACTCGTCGGCTACCCGTCGGCCGGTAAGTCCAGCCTGATCGCGGCCATCTCGGCGGCCCGGCCCAAGATCGCCGACTACCCCTTCACCACCCTGCAGCCCAACCTCGGCGTAGTGGATGCCGGTGAGGTGCGTTACACCGTCGCCGACGTGCCCGGTCTCATCGAGGGCGCCAGCGAGGGCAAGGGGCTCGGCCTCGAATTCCTGCGCCACGTTGAGCGCTGCACCGCATTGCTGCACGTGCTCGACTGCGCCACGCTCGACCCCGGTCGCGACCCGATCAGTGACCTGGACATCATTCTCGGCGAACTCGCCGCTTACCCGGTGCCCGAGGGCCAGACGCCCCTGCTCGAGCGTCCCCAGCTGATCGCGCTGAACAAGATCGATGTACCGGAAGGCCGCGAACTCGCCGCCTTCGTGAAGGCCGAACTCGAGGAGCGCGGCTACCGCGTCTTCGAGATCTCCACGGTCAGCCACGAGGGACTGCGCCAGCTGAACTTCGCCCTGGCCGAGACCGTCGAAGCCGGCCGGATCACGAGCGCCGAAGCCGCGGCCCTCAAGCCGCGTATCGTCATCCGCCCCAAGCCCGTCGACGACAGCGGTTTCATCGTGCGCGTCGAGGGTGGTTCGTTCGGCAACATCTTCCGTATCCTCGGCGCCAAGCCCGAACGCTGGGTGCAGCAGACCGACTTCAAGAACGACGAGGCCGTCGGCTTCCTCGCCGACAGACTGGCCAAGCTCGGCACCGAGGACGAACTGTTCAAGGCCGGCGCTGTCGCCGGTTCGACAGTGGTCATCGGCCCTGGCGACGGCATGATCTTCGACTGGGAGCCCACCCTCACCTCCACAGCCGAGCTGATCACTGCCCCGCGTGGTACCGACAGTCGGATGGACGACTCCAAGCGCCGCACCAGCAACGAGCGTCGTGAGGAATACCTCAAGCGCATGGACGCCAAGTCCGCCGCGCGTGCCGAACTCATCCGTGAGCGCGAGGCCGGTATGTGGTCCACCGGTGAAGAGGAGTTCAACGCCGGCGAAGGCGAAGTCACCGAGAACAACGCCGCCCGCCGGCGCGTCAAGGAGGGCGACTCCGAGTGACCGGAGGAGCGACGCGGCCGCTGGAGCGCAGCGGCGTCGGCACTGCGGCACGGATCGTCGTGAAGGTGGGATCGTCCTCGATCAGCGGCGCCAATGTGGGGCAGATCGCACCCCTCGTTGACGCCCTGGCGTCAGCGCACGGCCGCGGCGCCGAGGTGGTACTGGTGTCCTCAGGCGCCATCGCCACCGGGATGCCGTACCTGCAGCTCGACGAGCGTCCCACCGACCTCGCCACCCAGCAGGCCGCAGCGTCCGTGGGGCAGAACTTGTTGATCTTCCGCTACCAGGACAGCCTCGACCGGTACGACATCGTCGCCGGCCAGGTGCTCCTCACCGCGGGTGACCTCGACAACGCGTCGCCGCGCAGCAACGCCCAGCGCGCCATGGAACGGCTACTGGGCCTCCGCATCCTGCCGATCGTGAACGAGAACGACACCGTCGCCACCCACGAGATCCGGTTCGGCGACAACGACAGGCTCGCGGCCCTCGTCGCCACCCTCGTCAAGGCGGACCTGCTCGTTCTGCTCAGCGACGTTGATGCGCTGTACACCCGGCCCCCACACCTGCCCGGAGCGGAACGAATCGAGCACGTGGCTCTGGGCGATACCCTCCCCGGCGTCGAATTCGGCTCCTCCCAGTCCGGCGTGGGCACCGGCGGCGCCGGCACCAAGGTCTCCGCAGCCCGGATCGCCGCAGAGGCCGGAACCGCGGTCCTGGTGACGTCGACGGCGCTGGTCGCCGAGGCCCTCCGCGGCGACTCGATCGGCACCTGGTTCGAGCCGGCCGACCCGACAACAGTGAGGCGTTCTGCCCTAAACTGACGGCATGTCGCAGACCCTACCCGCCACGGCCGTGCCCGGTTCCAGCCCTGACGGGTTCACGGCGATGCTCGTCGCAGCCCGGACGGCTTCGCTCGCACTGGCGTCCGCGCCGACCCGGCTGAAGAACACGGCGCTCCAGGGAATCGCCGTGGCATTGCGCGAGAACGTGGCGCAGATCGTCGCCGCCAATGCCCTCGACCTGGCCGCCGGTGCCGAGAACGGCCTGACTGCCGGACTTCTCGACCGGCTGCGCCTGGACGAGGCGCGCATCCGCTCGTTGGCCGACGCCGTCGACGAGATCGAAGCGCTGACCGACCCTGTCGGCCAGGTCGTGCGCGGCAGCAGCCTGGCCAACGGCGTCAAGATCAGCCAAATACGCGTGCCCTTCGGTGTCGTGGGTGTCATCTACGAGGCCCGCCCGAACGTGACCGTGGACATCGCCGCTCTCGCCCTCAAGAGCGGCAACGCCGCCGTGCTGCGTGGCGGGTCCGCCGCCGAGAACTCCAATCGGGTACTCGTCGGCCTGATCCACGAGGCGCTGGTCGCCGCCGGCCTGCCGGGGGAGTGCGTGCAGACCATCGACCCGTTCGGACGGGCCGGGGCGACGGCGCTGATGCAGGCCCGCGGGCTGGTCGACGTGCTCATTCCGCGCGGCAGTGCCGGGCTGATCCAGGCCGTCGTGACCGAGTCGACGGTGCCCGTGATCGAGACCGGGGCCGGTGTCGTGCACATCTTCCTGGATGCCTCCGCCAACGAGCAGTGGGCCGCGGACATCGTGCACAACGCCAAGGTTCAACGACCCAGCGTCTGCAACGCCGTCGAGACCGTGCTCGTGCACGAGCAGGCGGCCGCGCGGGTGCTGCCAGGGGTGCTCGCCAAGCTCGCCGGCGCCGGGGTCACCATCCACGGCGACGCCGCGGTGCGAGCACTCTACCCGGCGGCGGTTCCCGCGACCGACGAGGACTGGGCGACCGAATACATGAGCCTGGACCTGTCCGTCAAGGTGGTGGCCGACCTTGACGCCGCGATCGCGCACATTCGTCGGTATTCGACCGGGCACACCGAATCGATCATCACCAACGACATCGTCAACGCGGAGCGCTTCCTCAACGAGGTCGACTCGGCCGCGGTCATGGTCAACGCGTCCACCCGGTTCACCGACGGCGGTGAGTTCGGGTTCGGCGCGGAGGTCGGGATCTCGACCCAGAAGCTGCACGCCCGCGGACCGATGGGTCTGCCGGAGCTCACCAGCACCAAGTGGATCGTGCGCGGTACCGGCCAGATCCGCGACTAGCGCCGGTGCCGCTCACCGGCACGGGCGGAGCGTCCCGCTAGACTGGTCGCGGTACCGCTGCCGCCCGCCGATGCAGCGCGAAAAAGTATTCCTGAACGGAGATTCCATGTTGTTCGTGACCGCTGTCCTTGCCGAGGTCGAGCACACCCAGCTGCCCGTCGCGACCTGGGTCTACGGCCTCGTGGCCCTCATCGTGTTCGCCGCCCTCGGGTTCGTCGTCTGGAGCTTCCGCGACGTCGCGAACCGCCACAGCGCCAAGGCCAACGCCTATGCCGCGGCTCATGGTGGCGCAGCCAGCCACAACGGCCACTGACAATCGGCGCCGTGACCCCGAACCGCCCGCGCATCGGCGTGATGGGCGGCACCTTCGACCCCATCCACCACGGGCACCTCGTCGCAGCGAGCGAGGTTGCGCAGAGCTTCGACCTCGACGAAGTCATTTTTGTGCCCACCGGGCAGCCCTGGCAGAAGACCGACGTGACGCGGGCCGAACACCGGTACCTGATGACCGTCATCGCCACGGCGTCCAACCCCCGTTTCACGGTCAGCCGCGTCGACGTGGACCGGACCGGCCCGACCTTCACGATCGACACCCTCCGCGACCTGCACGCCGAACGCCCGGATGCCGAGCTGTTCTTCATCACCGGCGCAGACGCGATAACTCAGATCCTGGGTTGGAAAGACGTCGCCGAACTATGGAAACTGGCCCACTTCGTGGCTGTGAGTCGCCCGGGACACGACCTGAGCATTTCAGGATTGCCTAACCAGGACGTAAGCTTGCTGGAGGTTCCGGCTCTGGCGATCTCGTCTACTGACTGCCGGGCACGCGTGAACCGGGGTTTCCCGGTCTGGTACTTGGTCCCCGACGGGGTTGTCCAGTACATCTCAAAGCACCATCTGTATCGGAGTGTGGCATGACGTTGGGTAATAGCCCGCAGCCACTGACGCGACGACAGTTGCGCGAGTTGGCTCGGGAGCACGAGCCGGCTGTCACAGAGACGCCTTCTGCAGAGGAGACTGCCACAGGCGACATCGTTGCGCCCGTCGAGGCTAAGCCCGTCGAGTCCGAGCCTGTCGAGTCCAAGCCTGTCGAGTCCGAGCCGCACCACTCGCGGCACACGTCTGTGGCCCCCGCCCCGCTGCCGGTCCCCGAGGATCCGGCCGTCGCCGACGCCGGTCGCACCCTCACCCGCCGTGAGCTTCGTGCCCTGCAGGCCGCCTCATCCGCGAGTGCCGCCGACGAGGTCTCCGGCCAGGCACAGGCCGCACCTTCTCAGGCCCCACCGGCTCCGGTCTCCGCACCCCGCTCCGCCCCCGCTGACGACCAGCCCCGAACCGAAGCGCCGGCCGCGGTCAACTCTCTGCACCCGCCGATCGGCCACTGGTCGATGGACCGCGAGGACGACAGCCACATCGAGACCATCGGGCGCCGCGACGACGCGACCTTCGACGACCTCGTGGGCCGCGGCGTCGGCGCCGGCGGCATGCCCACGACCACCAACGCCCTGATCCTGCCGTCCATCCCGCGTCAGGGCCCCGGCGGCCCCATCACCAGCACCGGGGAGATCATGATCACGGGATCGATCGACCTCCCGCGAAGCCTGGGCGCTACCGGTCAGCACCCGAACCTGTTCGACTCGTCCGAAATGGACCGCATGCTCGACCAGCTCGACGAGGGCGGTCACCACAACGATGTGGCACCCGTGAGCGCCAGCCGCGCCGTGAGCACCCACACCTCCACCCGGGGCGTGATGACGCCGCCTCGCAAACGCGGCGCCTCCCTGCCAACGGTTCTCGCGATCACCGCCGCGGTGCTCGCCATCGGTGTGCTGTCGCTGTTCGTCGTCGGCTACGCCCTCAATATCTACTAACCCCGAATATCCACCAACCCCATATCTCCTCATGCCATCTTTTTCGCTTTTACTAACTCAGGGATTCAATCGATGACCGCTTCTGCCCACGCTCTCGAGCTCCTCAAGGTGGCTGCCGCCGCCGCCGACTCGAAAGCGGGGGAGGACCTCGTTGCCATTGACGTTTCCAACCCGTTGCCGTTGGCCGACATCTTCCTCATCGTCACGGGACGCTCCGAACGCAACGTCGTCGCGATCGCCGGCGAAATCGAGGACAAGCTGATCGAGGCCGGCTACAAGCCGCTTCGCCGCGAGGGACGCGCCGAAGGGCGCTGGATTCTCGTTGACTTCGGCGACCTCGTCGTCCACGTGTTCCACGAGGAAGAGCGCGTCTACTACTCCCTCGAGCGCCTCTGGAAGGACTGCCCGGTCATCCCCATCGACCAGGCCAGTGCCCGCGCCATCGACGAGGCCGCCTCGTCCGACGAGTCCGTCGACACCTCCGCAGACGGCGCCGCAAACACGACCGTCGACGCCGCGGATGTCGAATCCACCGTGGAAATTGACGCCGCGGACTAGCGTTTGGTTCGCGAGCACTCAAAACATGTAGTAACCTAATGAAGTTGTTTCGGAGGAATTCGAAACAAAGTCTGGGTCCGTGGCGCAGCTGGTAGCGCACCTGCATGGCATGCAGGGGGTCAGGGGTTCGAATCCCCTCGGATCCACCAAGCACAAGGAAAACCCCCGATGACAGTAGTCATCGGGGGTTTTTTCGTCGTGCTGTGAACCCGGGTGAAAAGAATTTCCGGAAATATTTCTGGGGAATTCTTGCCGGCTCTTCTCACCCGGCGTTGGCGAGTTGGCGGCACACTTCAGGGGGCTTCAGGACCTGGCCCGGTCGGACCATTCCCGATACTGAGCCACGCGTCCGGCCCCGCTCCCCGAGACCCGGCCGGCCGGCCCTGGCGTGCCGTCCTGGCATCCTTCATGGCTCGCAATTGCCGCTCAACCTCTGCCGAGGTCGCCCCGGACGACAGCTGGCGCTCCAGGTCGGCATCCGGTGGGGCAGTGAGATCGGTGAGGGCGCCGCTGGCGAGCAGTTCGTCGGTCGCGGCGGCGCGGGCCTGCATCTGAACGATCCGGTCCTTGGCCCTGTCGAGGCTGACACCGACCTCGCTCATCTGCGAGCCGAGGCCGGCCGCGGCCTCGTTCGCCTTCACCTGCGCCTGCGAGGCGGCGTAGCTGGCCTTGATGCTCTCCTTCTCGGTGCGGAACGCGGCTACCCTTTCGGCCAGGCGCCGTTCGTTGTCCTGCAGCTGCCCCTGCTGCTTCTGCAGGAGGGTGTACTGGTCACGGAGTGCGGCCACCTGGCCCTCCAGCAGGGAGCGGCGTTCCAGAGCGGTCCTGGCCAGGTCTTCCCGGCCCTGGTTCAGGGCGGAATCGGCCTGGTCGGCCAGCCGTTGGTGCCTGGCGCCCATCTCCTGGCCCTGCAGCTCGATCCGTTTCTTCGCGGTGGCAACCTCGGCCAGGCCCAACCTCACGTCCTGCAGCATCCGCACCAGCTGCTCGTAGCTGTCGTCAAGAGCTTCACGCGGGTCCTCCAGTCGGTCCAGGGTGCGGGAGGCCTTGCTCCGGAAGATGACTCGCAGTCGGTTGGTGAAGGTCATGGGGTGCTCCTTTTGTCTAGCCGGTGCGCCGAGGTTTGCTGCATCGAGGTCCGCTCCGGCGTGGGCAACCCGTCCAGCAGGGTGAGGGCGTGCAACTCCGCGACACCGGCGTCGACGGCGGCGATCTCACGGTCCACGTCGGCGCCCAGGGTCGTGAGGGTGTCATCGGTGCGCACACCGAGGCCGGCGGCAACGACGGAACGGACCCGCCCCACCAACCCGGTGATCTGGTCGACGCGCCGACTGGCCACCGGGAGAGTCTCTCGGAGCACGACAGGGTCCCGTTCGGTGGCCAGCAACAGCAATTGCGACTCCACTCTGGTGCCCTCGTTCTGCAACCGTCCGACGAGCCTCTGCAACTCACCATGCGGGCCTCCGCTCTGCACGGCGAGGTCAACCGCGGCCTGTCCACTGGCGAGCGAGTCCCTCAGACGCAACCGAAGGCGGAGGATTTCGTGGTTCGGGCCGACACTCACCCGCGTGCGCACACGCAGCACGGCACCGTTGAGAGCCCGACTTCGCCGTAGCCGCCTGTACAGCACGCGTGCAATGACGATGACCGTGACGGTGGACACGACCATGATCGCCGCGAGGGCGATCAGGATCTCAGCGAGGACGCTCACGTCAACCACCCGCCTCGTCCGCTCGCCAGTGGCGGATTCTTAAGGACGTGCAGGGTCATATCTCCACCTTCATCCCAGGGCTGGTGCGGTGCCGTCCCGAACGACGGCACGCTCTACCGGGCAAAATACGCTCATTAGCGTGGAGTTGTCGGGGAATGCCCTGTTCTTGTCTGAACGCTCTCGTCAACCCGCGGCGACGCCAACGGCTCACCGCGGGCGGGACCATCGACTCTGGGCCCCCGCTCTACGATGGGGAGGTGAATGAGACCCTGCCGCCGTGCCCGGAATGCTCCAGCGAACTGACCTACGAGATGGGGGCGCTGCTGGTCTGCCCACTGTGCGGGCACGAGTGGGCGGCAGGGGCCGCCTCCGCCGGTGAGCCGGTGCAGGATGCCGCGATCACCGACGCTCACGGCAGCGTGCTGGCCGACGGCGATTCGGTGACCATCATCAAGGACCTCAAACTCAAGGGCAGCTCTACCGTCATCAAGGTGGGCACCAAGGTGCGCGGCATCCGCCTGCGCCAGGGTGTGGGCGATCACGACATCGAATGTCGAATCGAGGGAGTGAGCATGCAGCTCAAGTCCGGGGTCGTCAAGAAGGCCTAGCCCTCGGCTCGGCAGTCAAGGGGGTCACGATTGCAGCCCCAGATTCCACCCCCAAGTGGGGGCCTTCGGATTACACTCCCCGATATGACCGAGCAGCAGCAGTACACCGTGGTGCGGGCCTTCCCTGGCTTCGATGTGCGCCGTTATCCGGACTGTGTTCTCGTGCAGGTGCAGGTCGACGGGGGCTTCACGCGGGCGGCGAGCCGGGGCTTCCGGCCGCTGCAGAACTATCTCGCCGGCAACAACCTGTCGGCAACGACGATCCCCATGGCGCCGCCGGTGCTGCACGAGCGGGCGGGGGAGTCCGCGCACCTGATCAGCTTCGTGCTCCCGGGTGAGTCGGACCCGGACCGTGCGCCCCTGCCACTGGACGAGAGGTTGCGGATAATCGTCCTGCCCGCCCACGAGGCCGCGGTCCTGCGGTTCGGCGGGGGCTGGAGCACAAAGAGATTCACCGATCACGGGCGTTCCCTGCTCGGGTCGCTGGAGGCCGCTGATCTCCTGCCGGACGGGCCGGTCTACTACGCACGGTTCGACCCGCCGTTCCGGCCCGGACTCCGGGGGCGCAATGAGGCGTTGGTGCGAGTGACCTCGGCCTGACGGGCGTCGATAATGGCTGGATGCCCCCTTCAGCATCTGCAGCCCGTTCAGACCAGGCATCGATCCCCGCCGCTCCCGTACGCTGTCCGTGCGGCAGCGGCAACAGTTACGACGACTGCTGCGGGCGCCTGCACCGCAGCGACGCCCGAGCCGCCACGGCCGAGCAGCTCATGCGATCGCGCTACTCGGCCTTCGCGGTCGGCGACGCAGGCTATCTCCTGCGCACCTGGCATCCGAGAACTCGGCCCGACACCATCGAGTTGGACACGACTGTGCGGTGGATGCGGCTTGACATCGACCGGACCGAGCGGGGAACCCTGTTCGACACCGAGGGCGTCGTGGAATTCACCGCACACTCGCGTCAGGACGGCCGGCGGGCTCAGCAGCACGAAGTCAGCCGATTCGTCAAGGTGTCCGGCGCCTGGCTGTACCTCGACGCGGCCGACTGAGCAACGGAATCGACGGGGCGTCGGGCGCGTCACGTCCAGATGGGAAACTGGACCCATGACCGCAACACTCGTCGCCAAGGCCCTGGCCGGTGGCTACGCCCACCGCACACTGTTCGATTCCCTCGACCTCACCGTCGCACCCGGCGATGTCGTCGGTATCGTCGGCGTGAACGGTGCGGGCAAGTCCACCCTGCTGCGCCTGCTCGCGGGCCTCGACGAGCCGCAGGGCGGTTCCGTTGCCCTGTCGCCGGCGGATGCCTTCGTGGGCTGGTTGCCCCAGGAACACGAACGGGTGCCAGGGGAGACCGTGGCGGAGTACATCGGTCGTCGCACCGGCTGCGCCCAGGCGACCAGGGAGATGGACGCCGCCGCCGCTGCCCTGGCCGAACCAGCCGCACCGGGCGGGGCTGACCCGGCCGATGTCTACTCGGTGGCCCTGGACCGCTGGCTGGCCAGTGGTGCGGCCGACCTCGATGACAGGCTCCCTGCCGTGCTGTATGACCTCGGTCTTTCCCTCGACGCCGACGTGGCCGCGGACGCGTTGATGACATCGCTCTCCGGCGGCCAGGCCGCCAGGGTGGGACTGGCCGCCCTGCTGCTGTCCAGATTCGACATCGTGCTGCTCGATGAGCCCACCAATGACCTCGACCTCGACGGGCTCGAACGCCTGGAAGGCTTCGTCACGGGCCTTCGCGGTGGAGTCGTGCTGGTCAGCCACGACAGGGAGTTCTTGGCCCGCTCGGTCACCAAGATCCTCGAACTGGACCTCGCCCAGGGCGCCAACCGGGTTTTCGGCGGCGGCTACGACTCCTACCTGGAGGAGCGCGAGACGGCCAGACGGCAGAAGCGCGCCGACTACGACGAATTCGCCGAAAAGAGGGCCGATCTGGTCGGCCGGGCCCGGACCCAACGGGAGTGGTCCAGCCAGGGTGTGCGCAACGCCATGAAGAAGTCTCCGGACAACGACAAGATCCGACGCAAGGCCGCCGCCGAATCCAGCGAGAAGCAGGCGCAGAAGGTACGCCAGATGGAGAGCCGCATCAGTCGTCTCGACGAGGTCGACGAACCGCGCAAGGAATGGCAGCTCGAGTTCACCATCGGCGCCGCACCGCGCTCGAGCAGCGTGGTCTCGGTCCTGAACGAAGCGCTCATCCGCCAGGGTGACTTCGTCTTCGGTCCGGTCTCCCTGCAGGTCAACGCGGGGGAGCGCATCGGCATCACCGGACCCAACGGCGCCGGCAAGACCACGCTGCTGCGCGCCCTGCTCGGCCGCCTGGCGGCCGATTCCGGTTCCACAAGCCTGGGCGCGAGCGTCGCCGTCGGCGAGATCGACCAGGCCAGGGCCAGCGTCACGGGCGAGCAGACCCTGGTGGCCATCTTCGAGCAGCGGCTGCCCGAGCTCTCGGCCGGCGAGATCCGCACCCTGCTCGCCAAGTTCGGCCTCACCGCCGACCACGTCAGCCGACCCGCCGACGCCCTGTCACCCGGTGAACGCACCCGCGCCGGTCTCGCCCTGTTGCAGGCCACGGGCGTGAACCTCTTGGTGCTCGACGAACCAACCAACCACCTGGACCTCGCCGCGATCGAGCAGCTGGAGCAGGCACTCGAGTCCTACACGGGCACCCTGTTGTTGGTGACCCACGACCGACGGATGCTCGCCACCGTGCGCCTCGATCGGCACTGGGCGGTCGAGGATGGGCGGGTGACCGAGTCCGTGTGACGGAAACCGTTTGACGGAGGCCGTGTCATCGAAGCCGTGACAGGCGTTGCGGCCGGGCTCTGAGGGTGCTGTCATGGATGTCGACCCGTGATGTAGATCAACGGAGGACTCCCGATGACATCGAGCACCTTCCCCGAGAACGGCACAGATCCCCGCCGGCTGGTTGAGGACCTGCGCACCGACGTAGAGGCAGACCTGATCGTCGACACCGACCCCGGCTACGACGACGCGAGGCGGGTGTGGAACGGCATGATCGACCACCGGCCCCTGCTGATCGTGCGTGCCCGTGCTACCGGCGACATCGCGCCGACCCTGGCCCTGGCTGCCAGGCACCGGCTGCCCCTCGCCGTGCGCGGCGGCGGGCACAACGTGGCCGGCAACGGCACCGTCGACGCGGGGATCGTGCTCGATCTCGCCGCCCTCAACACCGTCGAGGTCGACCCGGACGCCCGCACCGTGCGGGCACTGGCCGGGGCGACCATGGCCGACATCGACCGGGCAACCGAACCCTATGGGCTCGCCGTGCCGCTGGGCGTGGTCTCCGCCACCGGCATCGCCGGTCTCACCCTCGGCGGCGGCGTCGGCTGGCAGACCAGGGCACACGGGCTGACCCTAGACGCCATGGTGGCGGCGGATGTCGTCACGGTGGCCGGGACGAGAGTGCGGGCCAGCGCGACCGAGAACCCCGAGTTGTTCTGGGGGCTGCGCGGCGGCGGCGGCAACTTCGGCGTGGTGTCCTCGTTCACCTTCCGGGCGCATCCGTTGCCGGCGCGGCCGGTGACCGGCAATTTCGTCTACCCGAAGGAGCAGTGGGCGGCGACGCTGGCGGCCTACGACGAGTGGACCAGGGACCTGCCAGACGAGCTGACCTCCATCCTCAGCGTGCTGGTGCCGCCGCCGGCCATGGGGCTCGGCTCTGAGCCGCTGATGCTGCTGGGTTTCGCCTGGGCCGGCACCGACACCGACAGGGCCCGGGAGGTCATCGACCGGATGCGCCGCGCCGCCCCGCCCGCGATCGAGGCCGACGAGCCGATGCCCTGGACCGCGTGGCAGTCCGCCGTCGACGGGGTCTTCCCCAAGGGTGTGCGCGGCTACTGGAAGAACACCTCCTTCGACAGTCTGGATCCTGCGGTGATCGATACCCTGCTACGCCGCGGAGCGGAGCAGACCTGGCTCGGCACCGCCTTCGATATCCACCACATGGGCGGCGCCTTCGCCAGGGTGGCCGAGGACGACACGCCGTTCCCGAATCGGGGAGCGCGGTTCTGGCTCAACATCTACGGATTCTGGACTGACCCTGCCGACGACGCCGAGCGAGTGGCCTTCGTGCGCGAGTTCGGCGCGGAGATGGCGGTGCTGGGCTCCGGCGGCACCTATGTGAACTTCCTCGGCGCGGAATCCGGCACCGACCCGGTGGCCCAAGCGCTGGCCGTCTACGGGCCGGCCAAACTGGAGCGACTCGCCGCCCTCAAGCGCGAGTACGACCCCGAGAATCTGCTGAGGCTCAACCACAACATTCCGACGACGGTCACCCGCACTGGGTCGCCCGGCGACACCGCGACCGGCGACACTCAGTAGCGACACGGAATAGAACGCCGGTGCGCCCCGTTGAGCCCTAGTATGCGTATGCATACAAACTGATCGGAAGGGCGCACCACACATGGCACCGAAACTGGAACTGGGTCTCGACACGTTCGGCGACGTCACCTACGCCGCGGACGGCAGCCTGCTCAGCCACGCCCAGGTGCTGCGCAACGTCGTCGCCGAGGCGGTGCTCGCCGACCAGGTGGGCCTGAGCTTCTTCGGTATCGGCGAACACCACCGCGAGGATTTCTCCGTCTCCGCCCCCGAGGTCGTGCTGGCCGCCATCGCCGGTCAGACCAGCACCATCAAGCTCGGCTCCGCCGTCACCGTGCTCAGCTCCGACGACCCCGTGCGCGTATTCCAACGCTTCGCCACCCTCGACGCCGTCTCCAACGGTCGCGCGGAGGTCATCCTCGGCCGCGGGTCGTTCACCGAATCCTTCCCCCTGTTCGGCTTGGAGCTCAGCGACTACGAGCAGCTGTTCGAAGAGAAGCTCGAGCTGTTCGCCGAACTGCTCAAGGAAGCGCCGGTGACCTGGTCGGGTAGCACCCGCGGCTCCCTGACCGAGCAGCGGGTGTTCCCGCCGACCGAATCCGGCTCCATCCGCACCTGGATCGGTGTCGGCGGGAGCCCGCAGTCCGTGGTGCGCGCCGCCCACTACGGTCTGCCGCTGATGCTCGCCATCATCGGTGGTGAGCCTCTCGCCTTCGCCCAGTTCACCGACCTGTACCACCGGGCACTCGACCAATTCGGCAAGGACCCGCAACCCATCGGCGAGCACTCACCCGGCTACGTCGCCGCGACGGACGAGCAGGCACGCGAAGAGATGTGGCCGCACTACCGCGCCATGCAGGACCGGATCGGCCGCGAGCGTGGCTGGGGCCCGGCCACGAAGGCCAGATTCGAGCAGGATGCCGGCCCCGACGGAGCTTTGTTCGTCGGCTCCCCGCAAACCGTCGCCACCAAGATCGCCAAAATGGCCACCGGGCTCTCGCTGTCCCGTTTCGACCTCAAGTACAGTCTCGGCACCCTCTCGCACGACAAGCTGATGACCAGTATCGAGCTCTACGGCACCGAGGTAGCCCCTCTGGTACACGAAATGATGGCCTGACGGGAATTTGGCGTGCCCCGGACGGGGTAGCGTGAACACGTGGGCCCGGCTCGGGCAAACCACCCACCTTCATCCTTTCGTTCTGACCTTCCTCGAGGAGTACACCGTGGAAACCTGGCCCGGATCTGCCTACCCGCTTGGCGCAACCTATGACGGAAGCGGCACCAACTTCGCCCTGTTCAGTGAGGCCGCCGAGCGGGTGGAGCTCTGCCTGTTCGACGAGAACGGCGCCGAGACCCCCGTCGAAGTCCGGGAATCCAGCGCCTTCGTGTGGCACTGCTACCTGCCGGAGGTGCAGCCGGGCCAGCGCTACGGCTACAGGGTGCACGGCGAATACAACCCCAGCGAGGGCAAGCGCGCCAACCCCAACAAACTGCTGCTCGACCCGTACGCCAAGGCCACCTGCGGCGTCATGGACTGGGACCAGGCACTGTTCTCGTACAACTTCGGCGAACCCGACTCCCGCAACGACGAGGACTCCGCCCCGCACATGATGCTCGGCGTCGTCGTCAACCCGTTCTTCGACTGGACCGGCGACCGCTCCCCGCGCACCCCGTACAGCGAATCGGTCATCTACGAAGCGCACGTCAAGGGCCTCACCCAGCTGCAGCAGGAGGTGCCGGAGTCCCAGCGCGGCACCTACGCGGCCGTCGCGCATCCGTCGGTCATCGAGCACCTGCAGAAGCTCGGCGTCACCGCGATCGAATTGATGCCCGTGCACCAGTTCGTCAACGACAGCACCCTGCAGGACCAGGGGCTGAGCAACTACTGGGGCTACAACACCATCGGCTTCTTCGCCCCGCACAACGCCTACTCCTCCAGCGGCGACCTCGGCCAGCAGGTGCAGGAGTTCAAGGGCATGGTCAAGAACCTGCACGCCGCCGGCATCGAGGTCATCCTCGACGTGGTCTACAACCACACCGCGGAGGGTAACCACCTGGGCCCGACCATCTCGTTCAAGGGCATCGACAACGCCGCCTACTACCGGCTGATGGACGACGACGGCCGGTACTACATGGACTACACGGGCACCGGCAACACCCTCAACGTGCGCCACCCGCACTCGCTGCAGCTGATCATGGACTCGTTGCGC
This sequence comes from Cryobacterium sp. TMN-39-2, assembly GCF_004402745.1. NCBI lineage: Bacteria > Bacillati > Actinomycetota > Actinomycetes > Micrococcales > Microbacteriaceae > Cryobacterium > Cryobacterium sp. TMN-39-2. Next base: position 256,965 of record NZ_SOFX01000027.1, on the reverse strand, counting down.
TACTGGGCCATCGAGATGCACGTCGACGGTTTCCGGTTCGACCTCGCCAGCGCCCTGGCCCGCGACCTCTACGACGTCGACAAGCTGTCCACCTTCTTCGAGCTCGTGCAGCAGGACCCGATCGTCTCCCAGGTCAAGCTGATCGCGGAGCCCTGGGACGTCGGCCCCGGCGGCTACCAGGTCGGCAACTTCCCGCCGCAGTGGACGGAGTGGAACGGCAAGTACCGCGACACTGTGCGCGACTTCTGGCGCGGCGAGCCCTCCACCCTGGGCGAATTCGCCTCCCGCATCTCGGGCTCCGCCGACCTCTACGAGCACTCCGGCCGCCGCCCCGTCGCGTCGATCAACTTCGTCACCGCGCACGACGGCTTCACCCTCAACGACCTCGTGTCGTACAACGAGAAGCACAACGACGCCAACGGCGAGGACAACAACGACGGCGAAAGCCACAACCGGTCCTGGAACGCCGGAGTGGAGGGCCCCACCGACGACGACACCGTCCGCACCCTGCGCGGCCGCCAGCAGCGCAACTTCATCGCCACGATGCTGCTCTCCCAGGGTGTCCCGATGATCCTGCACGGCGACGAACTCGGCCGCACCCAGCACGGCAACAACAACACCTACGCCCAGGACTCCGAGCTGAGTTGGATCCACTGGGACGAGGCCGACCAGCCCCTGATCGAGTTCACGTCCGCCGTGGTCCGCCTGCGCAAGGAGCACCCCACCTTCCGTCGCAGCCGGTTCTTCGACGGTCACCCCGGCAAGCGCGGCGAGGGCGACCCGCTGGCAGATATCGTTTGGCTGAACACCGACGGCCAGGAGATGCGCGCGGAGGACTGGGACGAAAGTCGGTCCCGCACCGTCAGCATGTTCCTGAACGGCCAGGGCATCCGGGAACGCGACTCCCGCGGCCGCGAGGTCACCGACGTCAACTTCATCCTGCTGTTCAACGCGGATGCCGAAGACGTCGAATTCACCCTGCCGAGCGCCGAGTACTCGCCCGCGTGGGAGATCGTGATCGACACCGGGGGAGAGGGTGCCGATTCGGAGCCCCGCCCGGCCGGTGCCACCCACACCGTGATGGGACGCTCACTCGTCGTGCTGCGCGAGTACCACGTGCCCGAGGTTGCTCCGGACCACTCCGTTGCCGCGTCGCTGGCAAGCCACCCGTCGCCGCCGACGTCCACGCTGACCCTGCCGGTGCTGCCGGACCCGTACTCCTCGACCGAAGGACACGAGTAACCACCATGAGCATCCCCGTCTCCACCTATCGCCTGCAGATCACGTCGGCCTTCGATCTGGATGCGGCGGCGGGTGTGCTCGATTACGTCAGCCGGCTCGGCGCGGACTGGCTCTACCTCTCGCCGCTGCTCACGGCCGAGGAGGGCTCCGACCACGGCTACGACGTGATCGACCACGGCAGCATCGACCCGGCCCGCGGCGGCCCCGAGGCGCTCGCCCGACTGTCGGAGCGGGTGGCCGCGGCCGGCCGCGGCATCCTGGTGGACATCGTCCCCAACCACGTCGGCGTCCAGACGCCGCACAGCAACGCCTGGTGGTGGGACCTGCTCCGAGCCGGGCAGGGCTCCCGCTATGCCGAGGCCTTCGACGTGGACTGGCCCGCCGGCAACGGTCGGCTGCTGCTGCCCGTACTCGGTGACGGCGACACCGAACTCGACCAGCTCACCGTGGTGGGCGACGAACTGCGCTACTACGACAACCGGTTCCCGCTGGCTCCCGGCACCGCGGACGACGGCGCCCCCGCCGCCGTGGTGCACGACAGGCAGCACTACGAACTGGTCAGCTGGCGCCGCGCCGACACCGACCTGAACTACCGCCGCTTCTTCGCCGTGAACACGCTCGCCGGTGTGCGCGTCGAGGTGCCCTGGGTCTTCGACGAATCCCACCGCGAGATCCTGCGCTGGGTGCACACCGGCCAGGTGCAGGGCCTGCGGGTCGACCACCCGGACGGCCTCGCCGACCCGGCCGGCTACCTCGACAGGCTGCACGCCGCCATGCCGGACGGCTACCTGCTGGTGGAGAAGATCCTGGAGGGCCGCGAACAGCTGCCCAGCAGCTGGTCGACCCACGGCACCACCGGCTATGACGCCCTTGCCGACTTCGACAGGGTCCTGGTGGACCCGGCCGGCCAGGACGCCCTCGACACCCTGGAGGCCACCCTGCAGGGCGGCGCCGTCTCCTGGACCGAACTGGTCTATACCGGCAAGCGCGCCATCGCCGACGGCATCCTGCAGAGTGAGGTACGCCGACTCGACCGTCTGATCCCCGAGGTCCCCGATGCAGCCGACGCCCTCGCCGAACTGATCGCCTGGTTCCCGGTCTACCGCTCCTACCTGCCCGTCGGCCGCCACGAACTCGACACCGCCGTGCGACTTGCCCGGCAGCGCCGGCCCGACCTCGACGCCACCATCACCGCCCTGCTGCCGTATCTCACCGACCCCGCACACCCCGCGGCCGTGCGGTTCCAGCAGACCTCGGGGATGGTGATGGCCAAGGGTGTCGAAGACACCGCCTACTACCGCTACAGCCGGCTCACCTCCCTCAACGAGGTCGGCGCGGACCCGAGCGAGTTCGCGGTGCCGGTGGAGGAATTCCACCGCCGCCAGCAGACCCGGCTGGCCGTTGCGCCCGCCTCACAGACCACCCTGTCGACCCACGACACCAAGCGCGGCGAAGACGTGCGGGCCCGCATCTCGGTCCTGGCCGAGATCCCTGACGAGTGGACCGCTGTGCTCGGCGAGCTGCGTGCCCTGGCCCCGCTCGGCGACGCCCCGTTCGAGAACCTACTCTGGCAGGCCATCGTGGGCTCCTGGCCCGCCTCCACCGACCGTCTCATCGGCTATGCCGAGAAGGCGTCCAGGGAAGCGAACCTCTCTACCACCTGGACCGCGCCCAACGACGACTTTGAAAACCGGATGCGCGCCCTGGTTCGGGAACTCGCCGAGGACGGGCCCCTGACCCGCACCGTTACCGCCTTCGTCGACAGGGTGAAGCAGGCCGGCTGGAGCAACTCGCTCTCCCTCAAGCTCATCCAGCTCACCGCGCCCGGTGTGCCCGACGTCTACCAGGGCAGCGAACTCTGGGAGATGTCGCTCGTGGACCCCGACAACCGCCGCCCGGTGGACTACACCGTGCGCCGGGGCTACCTGGACCGCGTCAGCGCGGGCTGGCTGCCCCCGATCGATGAAACCGGCGCCGCGAAACTGCTCGTCACCACCAACGCCCTGCGCCTGCGCCGTGATCGGCCGGAGCTGTTCGTCCGGCACGCACCGGTCGAGGCGTTCGGCCCGGCCGCCGCCCACGTGGTGGCCTACGACCGCGGCGGCGCCGTGACCGTCGCCACCCGGCTGCCCGTCGCGCTCGCCCGCACCGGCTGGGGTGACACCACGATCATGCTCGCCGGGCACGACTGGCAGGATGCTCTCACCGGCATCCGCTTCGCCGGCGGCCAGGTGCGTCTGGCCGACCTGCTGTCGCGCTATCCGGTTGCGCTGTTGATCCCCGCGAGCATCACCGCACCCACCGCTATCGAGGAGGCCACCCCGTGACGACAGACAACCCCGACGTCGTCGCCGTTCCGATCGACGTGTGGGCGCCCGCCGCCGAGACCGTCGGGCTGGTGGCCGGCGACGCCACCGCGCCGATGACCCGCGGCGACGCCGGCTGGTGGCACGGCAGCCTGCCCGGCAGCGCTGACGGTGTCGACTACGGCTTCCTGCTGGATGGCGCCGGCCCGTTTCCCGACCCGCGATCCCGCCGCCAGCCGCACGGCGTGCACAACCTCTCCCGCAGCTTCGACCCGGCCACGCACACCTGGCAGGACGACGCCTGGACCGGTCGTCAGCTCGCCGGTGCCACCATCTACGAGCTGCACATCGGCACGTTCACCCCCGAGGGCACCCTGGAGGCCGCGGCCGGCCGGCTCGACCACCTCGTGTCACTCGGTGTCGACTTCGTCGAGCTGCTGCCGGTGAACGGCTTCAACGGCACTCACAACTGGGGCTACGACGGTGTGCTCTGGTATGCCGTGCACGAGGGCTACGGCGGCCCGGCGGCGTACCAGCGGTTCGTCGACGCCTGCCACGCGGCCGGCATCGGCGTGATCCAGGACGTCGTGCACAACCACCTGGGCCCCAGCGGCAACTACCTGCCCAACTACGGGCCCTACCTCAGCGACGCCGAGGGCAACACCTGGGGCGCCTCGGTCAACCTCGACGGCCAGGACTCCGACGAGGTGCGCCGGTACATCATCGACAGCGCGTTGATGTGGCTGCGCGACTATCACGTCGACGGCCTGCGGTTGGACGCCGTGCACGCCCTCAAGGACCACTCCGCGGTGCACCTGCTGGAACAGCTCGCCGGCGAGGTGGCCGTGCTCAGCGCCTCCGTGGGCCGCCCATTGACCCTCATCGCCGAATCGGACCTCAACGACCCCAAGCTGATCACCCCCCGTGAAGCCAACGGGTACGGACTCGACGCCCAGTGGAGCGACGACTTCCACCACGCCGTGCACGTCGCCCTCACCGGTGAGACTGTCGGCTATTACGCCGACTTCGCCCCCCTCGGCGCCCTGGCGAAGGTGCTCACCCGCGGGTTCTTCCACGACGGCACCCTGTCCACCTTCCGCGGCCGCCACCACGGCCGCCCTGTCGACACCGAACGGATGCCGGCCTGGCGGCTGGTCGTCGCCTCGCAGAATCACGACCAGATCGGCAACCGGGCCATCGGCGACAGGCTCAGCGCCCAGCTCGACACCGGCCAGCTGGGCATCGCCGCCGCACTCACCCTGCTCGGCCCGTTCACCCCGATGCTGTTCATGGGCGAAGAGTGGGGGGCGCGCACACCGTGGCAGTTCTTCACCTCGCACCCAGAGCCTGAACTCGGCCTGGCCACCGCAGAGGGCCGCATCGGCGAGTTCGCCCGGATGGGCTGGGACCCGGCCGTGGTGCCCGACCCCCAGGACCCGGCCACCTTCGAGCGGTCAAAACTGGACTGGTCCGAACTGCAGCGTGGCGATTCCGGTCGTCTCCTGGCGTTCTACCGTGACCTCGCGGGTCTCCGTCGCCGGCTCGCCGACCTGACCGATCCACGGTTCGCGCGGGTCGCGGTGGCCTATGACGAGGCGGACGGCTGGCTGTTGCTGTCCCGCGGCGAGACCGAGATCGTGATCAACCTTTCCGCGACCGCTCGGTCCGTTCCGGTTGCCGGGCAGAGCGTCCTGCTCGCCTTCGCGAACAACGCCGATGCGAGCCCCCGGCTCGACGCCGGCCGGGTGTTGCTGCCGCCGCACTCGGTCGCGGTCCTCGCCTAGGTCCATCTACCCGCCAGCTCCACTCGCCAGTACCACTGACCATCGAGGAGGACCCATGGGCCATTTCCTATCCACGGAGACGGCGGCTGCGCTGGCCCGGCTGACGGAGCTGGACGCCAACGCGGCGGCTCCGCCGCTGGAGCGGATGCGGGCCATTCGTGCGGTACTTCACCACCTTGACGCCGACCCGGCCGCGCTGGCGAGCGTACGCGACGCCCTGTCCGATGGAGCGGGCTGGCCCGAGATCGCGGATGCCGCCGGGCTCAAACCCACCGCGGCCAAGTGGCGCTGGCAGGGCACCGACTCCGACATCGCGGCCCGCCTGGATGCCGGACGCAAGCGCAGCGCGCGGCCCAGCAGCGTTCCGACCGACCTGCCCGGGCACTCGGTGGCCGAGGCTGCCGGATTGCTCGGCGTCAGCGTTCAAGCGGTGTACCTGCAGGTGAGCAGAGGTAAACTGGTCAGCCGCACCGTCGAGCTGGCGGATGGCCGCAGTTACAAACGCGTCATCCTTCCCGGGGACGCGCTACCCTCGACGACAGAATCCGCGGAAACTGACCCCGAAAAACCAACCCCCTAGACGACGACCCCCGCAACGACGATCCCCTCAACGACAGAGCCTTGAGACATCACCCGAGCTACCGAAACCCACCCACGGAGTGACCATGACCGATCAGAGCTATGACCCGTTCGACCGAACGTTCCCCCTCGACACCTCGACCACCACAGAACGCCTGCCGATGCCGGGCACTCAGCCCGCCGGCGACGGGCCGACGGGTGACGGGCCGGTCGACCCCGCAGAGTCCCCGGTCCCCAACCGGACCAAGACCCGAAGCCGCACCCTGCTCTCCGACCTTAGAACGGGGCCGCCGCAGCGGGCCGCACTGGTGGTTCTCGTAGGCATCGCCGTTCTGACGATCGCGTTCATCATCATGATCTTCGTGAACGTCTCCAACGAGAGCATCATCGCCTTGGCCGTCATCGCCACGCCGATCGCCTCGATGGTGGCGGCGTACTACGCCGTCACCCTGAGCATCCAGCAGGTCGCCACTGAGCGTGCCGACAAGGAGAAGGCCCTCGCCAGGCTCACGGCCGTCGAGGCCGGTGCCCGCGAGACCGAGGTGTGGGCCTCCCAGATGGAGTCCGGGCTTCGGGTCGCAATGGCCAAGCTCGATGGTGCCGGTGTGTCCACCGTCGCGGTGACCCGGGCGGCCGGTACCCCGGACGACTTCTTCTAGGCGGTTCAGCTCAGCCCAGTCAACGCCCGTCGGCGCCGCCAGGTTGCCCGGTCGCGCGATCCCTCGCAGCGAGGGATCGGCCGGCACGAAGGTAGTGCCGCATGGGGGCCTGCCGCAGCCGCGTCGGCAGGCGCGGATAGATCAGACGGATGACGCCGATCACGGCGTTGTACCTGCGCTGGCGTCCGGGCGACCAGGGCAGGTCGAAGAGGGCTCGTTCGTCGGGCTGCAGGAGGCCCGTGGTGACCAGGCGCCCCAGCGGCATCGCCAGGCGCAACCAGACCGGTCCGGTGGTGGGGTGCAGCAGTTGCCTGGCCACCGATCGGGTCGTCTCGTCGGTCGCCAGGCCGGACGTTGCGCGGCTCCAGTACGCCGCGAAAGCCTCCCGGTCCGCGGGCCACAGCCCGGGCGGCACCTGAAGGGCGGTGCCTAGAACGCCGTAGTCACGGTAGACGGACTCGGCGTCGGTATCCGTGAGCGGTCCGTAGACCAGCTCGTGCACACGGGTCGCGGATTCGTACAGGGTCGCGGCAACCCAGAGCTGCAACTGCGGATCGAAAGCGTTGTACGCCGGGGCGCCGACGCTCTGGGTGCCGTGCACCGGGCGATGGGCCAGGGAGACCCGGCGCACGGCCGCGGCCCGGTCGATGGGCGAGCCGCAGGTGACTGCGTATACGTAGGAGAGCGTGCCGCTCAGTCGACTCAGCGGTCGGGTCGCGAAGTCGCTGTGCCTGGCGACGCCGTGCCCGACGGCGGGGTTCGCGAGCTGTAGGAGGATCGCGCGACCGCCGCCGAGAACCAGAACGCTTTCCGGGGCCACATCGCGAATGCTCAGTGCCGGGCTCGACAGGGACGCCGGACTGGACGGGGACGCTGTCGGCATCGTGGACTCCTCTTGACAGGCCGAGCCTACTTCCCCGCCGAGGAGTCGGGTTCTCCGTGCGTTCCTGAATCGTTCACATCTTTTCTGGTCGGTGATGGAATATCCTGTAGTCCTATGCGCTTGCATATACCTGAGGGCAGCGAATCCACCGCCCCCACGGACTTGAGGAGCACCATGAGCGACATCACCACCACGACCATCCCGGGCTACAAAGCGGGAACCTGGACCATCGACCCCACGCACAGCGTCGTCGGCTTCAGCATCCGTCACATCATGATCAGCAAGGTCAAGGGCACGTTCGAGACTTTCAACGCCACCTTCGTCACCACCGAGAACCCCCTCGAGACCAGCGTCACGGCGTCCGCCGTCGTCGCGTCCATCAACACCAACGAGGCCAACCGCGACGGCCACCTGCGCACCGGCGACTTCTTCGACGCCGAGACCTACCCGACCATCGACTTCGTGTCGACCGGAGTGCGCGTCGTCGGCGGCGACTACCTCGTGGACGGCAACCTCACCATCAAGGGCGTCACCAAGCCCGTCACCTTCGACTTCGAGTTCGGTGGCTTCGGCGGCGACCCCTACGGCAACTACAAGTTCGGCGCCACCGCCACGACCCAGGTCAACCGTGAAGACTTCGGTCTCACCTACAACGCGGCCCTCGAGACCGGCGGCATGCTGCTGGGCGACAAGGTCACCATCACCCTCGAACTGCAGGGTGCCCTCCAGGCCTAAGCACTCGGCATCGCGCAACGGGGATCCCACCAGTGGGGTCCCCGTTGTTGTGTCTGGGTTGTGTTGTCTCTGTGTGCGGTTCCGCCCGTCACCCGGCCACCGGTTCGTCCGGCGTCGGCCGCAGGACCCCGATTCGTCGCAACACCAGGGCGATGAGCGGATCAAGGGCGAACAGGAAGAACGCGGGGGAACCGACCAGCGTCGCCAGCAGAACGACGGCGAACGACTGTGCGAGCGCGCTGACATTGTTCACCCGTGCGTTGTGAACGGCGGTGGCGGATGCGCCATGCACGAGCTGTCTGCGGGGAGAGCTGGCGTGGAACCACTGCCAGGTGCTGAAGAGCAGGATCACGAAGAAGTTCAGGGGTAACAGCGTGCGGCCCAGCAGGTACCGGCTGAGTTCGTCGTTGAGACTCGTCGTGAACGGAACCAGGACCACGCCGAGAAGGCGGAAATTGTTGAGCCAGATGATGGTGGTATCCACACGGGGGATGAACTCGAACTGACGCACGTGAATGAGCCACAGCAGGCTGAGCAGCAGAAAGCTGATGACCACGTTCAGGATGCTCGGTGCCAAGGCGTTGACCTGCCGTAGGAACTCGGCGTTCGACGTCACGACGCCGATGCTGTCCACGGAGACGTTCAGCACCAGCAGCGTGGCCGCGATGGCGAAGACGCCGTCAGTGTACGATTCCAGCCGCCGGGTGGACAGAACCGTTCGCCGGGCCGTCGTCGCCGTGGTCGGCGCAGCGTGGCGCTCGGGCTCCGGGCTGCTCGACATGCGGGCAGCCTACTCGCCGGTGATCTCCTCGCGCACCCGTCGCAGGTCCTCCATCAGGGCGCCGATCAAGATCCAGTGCTGGGGATGTGGAGTCATGATCATCAGCGGCGCCGTCAGGGCGAGCGGCTCGATCCCCGGAGCCGCTGAGGCGGACGGCTTCCCGTCCGCCGGCACGGTGAGCAATCGCAGATCGTGCGCGGCCCTCTCCAGCTCGATGGCGAAGGCCTGCACGGTGGGCTCGAGGTGCAGGCTGTCGTCGTAGTGGTCCCGCAGCGCTCTCGTCATGCCCAGTGCCCGGGTGACCAGGGGCACCAGGCGGGCGTAGAGGTCGGTGTCGGCGTCGAGAACCTCGCGGTGCCTGCTTTGGCGGGGATTGAGTGTCAGGCTCTCCTCGGCCTGGCTGATGGCCCGTTCGGCCTTGGCCAACATGGGCCGCAGTAGTCGGGCCTGGATCATCAGGCTCTCCAGATCGGCGTACTTCTGCGGGCTCAGCAGCGCGGTGGCCACCCGGTCGAAGGTCGCGGCCACCTCCAGGGTGAGCCGGGTCACCGCGTCGTGTGCGGGCGTGAGCAGCACCGGCGGGACGATCAACGCGTTGACGATCACGGCGATCGCGGCGCCCAGGATGGTCTCGATGATGCGGTCCCTGGCGTAGGTCGGTGTCGCGGCACCCAGCACGAGGACGAGCATCGCGCTGATCGGGATCTGATTCGCCGAGCCAGGCGACAGCTTCAGGGCCCAGGCCAGCAGGATGCAGAGCACGATCGCCGCCAGGACGATCCAGCTGTCCTGTCCGAACCACAGCCCGATGCCCAGAGCGACCAGGACTCCGCCGACGACGCCGAGGCTGCGTTCCAGGGCCCGTCCCAGGGACTGGTTGATGCTGGGCTGCACGACGAAGATGGCGGCCATCGCGGCGAAGATGGGCAGCTCGCCGGGCAGGAGCCACAGCGAGATTACCCAGGCCAGGACCACGGCGACCGAGGTCTTGAGGGTCTGCAGCAGCGGGATCCGTCTGGATACTCGCAGGCTGGTCGTTATTCGCACTGTCATAGGGTACAAGGCCCGACGGACCGGACCGATCACCGGTCTCACCACGGCAGGCTAGGGCGCGGCGGGCACGGTCGGTGAGGCCGGAAGCACCTGCACCGGGCGGCCGAGGAAGCGGGCGTATTCGTGAAGGGCCCGATCGGTTCCCGGGAGCGATGCGGCGCCCTGCGGGGTGAACGGCGCAGGGTGCACCGTGATCGCCCGGGGCTGCCAGTCGCGCCGCCAGGTGCCGAAAATGCGGCCGCCGCGAACCAGGACGGGCAGGAAGATCCCGTTCTTGCCCGGGACGACCCTGGTCAGGTTCTCGGGTTCGATCGCGAAGCTGCGATCCCGATAGCCGAGCAGGTATTCATCGAAGCCCGGCAGGGCCAGCACGGCACTGGGACCGCGCCCCGGCGCGGCGCGGCCCAGCGGTCCGAGATCTGAGCTCTGGGGGAGCAGGTGGCTCACGCCGTCGACGTCGAGGCTGTTGAGCTGCCCTCCCGCAACGGCCAGGGCGGTCTTGGCGTCGCTCATGGTGAGCTGGGACCACCAGGCGAAGTCGGTCAGGGGAGCCGGCCCGTGTCCGGCCAGGTAGCGCAGCAGGTATTCGCCCAGTGCCTGGTCGCGTTCGAGCTGCCGGGGGTGCGGGACCCAGTCCGAGAGCAGCACGAGCATCTGTTGGGCGTCGAGCTGCCGGCCCCAGCAGAGGGTTCCCGACTGGGCGAGGTGCCAGATGAGGTGATATCCCCGCTGGCCGTCTGTGCCGATGCCGTGGCGCTCCAGCAGTGCCAGGAAGGCTGCCCTGGTGAGCTCCCGTCCGCCGCTGAGGGCATTCTCGGCCACGGTGCGGGAGCGTTCGATGGTCGCCTCGTCCAGGCCCAGGTCGCGGCGCCGGGTTGCCGCACCGGCCCAGAGCCTGGCGGTGGTGAGTCCGAGCATCCAGGCCAGGTCCGGCCCCGGCACCAGGTGCAGGGTTCCCCGCATCGGCCAGGAGCGCACGATCCTGGCGGAGTCGATCAGCGTGTCGATGTCGGCGGAGGTGCTTCCGGGGGCCCGCACGGCAACGGCCCACTTCGCCCAGCGGAGGTCCTGCGCCTGCACGGCCAGCATGCGGTCGACGACCTGGGCGGCCTCGGTGATCGACCCGGTCAGCGCCTGGCTGGCCAGGCGACGCCGGGTGATGTCGGAGCGGGAGGCACGCGTCATGGAACCGCAGCCTATGACTCAGGTGAGGATCAGGCCAGGTCGTCGTCGGTTCGTGCGCCGAAGACTATCTCGTCCCAGCTGGGCATCGATGCGCGGCCGCGGCGACCGGTCTGACCGGTGCGTGGTTGGCCCGTGGCGGCCTGAGTGGCCCACACGTTGCGGGTTTCCTCGGGGGCTGCGGTGGCAGCCTCGGCGACCGGGGGAGCCTCGTTGACCAGGCGGATCCCGGACTCGGCCGGTGCCCGCTCGGTACGGCGGGTATCCACCACTGGCGTGACGGGCGTTTCGGTCTCTCCGGCGGCCGCTTCCCGTTCGCCGCGGCGGCGGCGAAGCGACTCGAGCAAGTCCGCGGTCTCGCTCAGGCTCTGCGGCGGTTCGGCCGCTCGCTTGATGGCGGCCTTGGACACGGCCTCCGTCGTACCGGCGGAACGGGCGTACGGCACCGGATCGTGCAGCGGAGCCGTGTCGTTGAGGATGTCGTCGGCCAGGGATTCCTTGAAGGTGAAGGCGCCGCTGTCGAACCGGCTCACGTCGGCCAGGCTGGTTTCGGCGCCGACGGCACGCAGCCGGGGGATCAGGGCACCCTTGAGCTCGCCCTGCTGGGAGAGCGCAATGGCCTCACTGCCGATCGGCGAGAGGGTGTTCTTCTTGGGTTCGAAGCCCCACCGGGCGTCGTGGTCGATGTCGTCAGCCGTAAAGGCGAGCTTGACGATCCACCCGGCGCCGGGTTCCTTCCAGCTGGCCCAGCGTTCGTTGGACGCACCCAGGGACGCCAGGCGTTCCCGGATGACGCTGCCGAAGTTGGCCTGCTCGTCGATGGGATCGGGGTCGATCGCGGTGTGCACGGGTACGCTCAGCGCGCTCGACACTATGTATTCGCGTTCGGCGACCACCGGTCCCTCGAACCGCTTGACGAAGTCCAGCGACGCACCGGTCACTGCAGCGACGTCCTCCGCGGACATGCCGGCACGGATGTGCGCCTGCACCTCCCGGGGCGACAGTTTGGGCCGAACGGACGCATCCGTTTGGGTTTGGCGAAGCCGGGACTGGAGAACCGCATCGATGGGGATCCGAAAGCGATCACCCTCCTCTGACGCTGCAAGCAGCGCGCCGTTCTCGACTCCGATAACTTTCAAATCCTGCATGGCGAAAGCCCTCTCGCGATTACTGATGGCCCAACCCTGCCATGCAATCTGGCATTTTTCGGGGAATACTGCGGGCGTGCCGGAAGTTGCTCCCATTGCCAACCTGAAAGGTTGGTGATTGGTTTGCTATTCCGCACGGATTGTTGCAAACTATGGCCGCCGATTTCGTTTATCGGCGTTAATGAAATGGATGGGCATGGCAACCGATTACGACGCACCGCGAAAGACCGAAGACGACTCAGAGTCGATTGAGGCCCTCAAGGAGCGTGTACCCGACAAGATGTCTGGTGTCGTTGATGTTGACGACTCCGACAACCCCGGTGGCTTCGACCTCCCGGGCGCCGATCTGTCCGACCTCGACCTCGACGTCGTCGTCCTGCCCCCGCAGGCCGACGAGTTCACCTGCGTGGAGTGCTTCCTCGTGAAGCACCGTTCGCAGATGTCGCACGAGACCAAGCTCGGCCCGGTCTGCCTGGAGTGCGACGCCTAAGCGCGCTTAGTTACTTGATGCTGGCCGTCGCGATCCATTGATCGCGGCGGCCATTTTCTGCGGCCGGCGGCTGGAGACCAGCCAATACGGCGCCGGATCGGTCGGGTCTTCAAGCGGGATCCGCACCACGGGTGCGATCCAGCCACGGATCAGCAGCCACGCGCGGGCATCCAGCTTCTGGCCACGCTCGAGAGTGGCGTCCGCAGCCTCGAGGGGGACGGCCTCACCGAGCAGGCGGGTTTCGATGCGCGCCCGGCCGGCGGTGAGGACACCGTCGGACACCGAAACCGTCGGCGACGCCAGCACCAGCAGCAGGGCGCTGCCGAGGTAGAGGCCGGCGCCGGTCAGGATCCCCGCCAACACCGAGATCGGCAGGAAGACCAGGAGGCTCGCGGGAATCACAAGCGCAGTGATGATGAAGAGCCATGGGGATGGCCAGAGTTTTTCGCGATAATCGGGCATGGGTCTATTCGACCAGATAACTGCACTACCCTCGACACGTGGCTGAAAGCGTCGAAGTCCTGATTACCGCGTCCGTTCTCCCGACATACGCCCATCCGGGTGACGCCGGAGCCGACCTGCACGCCTCGGAGGCCTTGGTCCTGGCTCCCGGTGAACGGGCCCTCGTCGGCACCGGTGTGTCGATAGCGTTGCCGGACGGATACGCGGCCTTCGTGGTCCCCCGCAGCGGACTGGCCGTCAAGCATGGGATCACCGTCGTGAACTCGCCGGGGACCGTTGACGCGGGCTACCGGGGCGAGGTCAAGGTCTGCCTGCTCAACACCGACACCGTCACCCCGTTCCCCATCAACATCGGCGACCGCATCGCCCAACTCATCGTGGTTCCGGTGGCCCGGGCGGTCTTCGTTCCAGTCGAGCGGCTGCCCGGCAGCATGCGTGGCGAGGGCGGCTTCGGCTCGACCGGCGTCGCGCCGGGCGCTCCTGCGGACCGCGCCCCCCAGACCGAATCGTCCGCCCCGACGGACGCCCACCGAAGCGGAGAAACCCTGTGAGTGACAAAGTGAACCCCGACACGCGCTCAAGCACCGACGAAACGGCCGGCACCGACAGCGCCGAACTCGCCGGAGCCGAGCAGCAGGTCCCCGACATGCACGCCAAGTCAGCTCCGGTCGACCGTGACGTAGACGGTCCCCTCGACGAGTCTGAGGCGAACCCGGTCCGCCCATACGTCGATCTCGGTGGCGTGAAGATCCTGCCGCGCGAGGGCCTGCACCTCCGGCTCGAGATCGAAGAGGGCTCCAAGCGAGTCGTTGCCATCGGCCTGGACTATGCCGGTTCGACCCTGCAGGTGCAGCCCTTTGCGGCGCCGCGTTCCAGCGGCCTGTGGCAGGAAATCCGCGCCCAGATCGCCGACCAGATCGCCAAGCAGGGTGGCTCGACCACTCCGCGCGAAGGTCCGTTCGGGCCCGAACTCGTCGCCGAGATCCCCGTCGCAGCCGGCCAGGGTCCCGCGGGCACCACCCGGTTGGCCCGTTTCATCGGCGTGGACGGCCCGCGCTGGTTCCTCCGCGGCGTCATCGCCGGCGAGGGTGCCATCAACCCCGAAGCCGCAGCGCAGATCGAAGACCTGTTCCGCAGCATCGTCGTGGTGCGCGGTTCGGCCCCGATGCCGCCGCGCGACCTCATCCCGCTGCGGATGCCGGCCACCCCGGCCGGTAAGCCCGAACCCACCGGCACCTGATCCGTCAGGTGCACTCACCGAAAGTCACCTGATGACGGATTCCCTCTCCGGGCCAGAACCCGAACCGCGTAAGACGTCCGACGGCACCGACGGCACTGACAGTGCCGCCAGAGCCGGTGCCAACAGTGCCGGCAGCCCGGCAGAGCCCGCCGGCGCCCTCGCCGACAGTATGGCCGCGGCGGCCCGCCGCGCCGGGTTCAGTCCGGCCGCAGACGGGGAACCCATCAGCGGCCACGCGCTGCTGGCTGCCATGGGCGGCATCCGCGGCCTGGTCGAGGCCGTCCTGCCGGGCCTGGTCTTCCTGGTCACCTACACCCTCACCCGTGAGCTGATTCCGTCCCTGATCGCTCCGGTGATCATCGGGGTGATCTTCTTCGCGCTCCGGCTGGCCCGTAAACAGACCGTCACCCAGGCCGTCGGTGGACTCGTCGGAATCGGCCTCAGCGCCGTGCTCGCCCTGTTCACCGGCCGCGCTGAAGACTTCTACCTGCCGGGCTTCTGGACCAACGGTGTGTACGGAGCGGCCCTGCTGGTATCCGCACTGATCGGCTGGCCGCTCATCGGTGTGGCCGTCGGGTTCCTGATGGGGGAGCAGCTCGCCTGGCGGGCCGACCCGTCCAAACGACGGGTGCTGACAATTCTTACCTTCATGTGGGCGGGACTGTTCATCCTGCGCCTGGCCGTGCAGCTTCCCCTGTACTACGCCGGCAACGTCGAGTGGTTGGGCGCGACCAAACTGCTCATGGGGATCCCGCTGTATGCGCCGCTTCTTGTGGTCTCCTGGCTGATGGTGCGTTCCGTGTACGCGGCGACCGCCGCACAGCGGCCGGTGCTATAGTTATCTCGACGTCAAGATAGTTTGCGGTAAGGCTACCCTTGCTGGCAGAACCCGGCGTCAGTTGGTCAGGATTGAGGATCGCGGACGGGTTCCCGTCGGTTTCCACAAAGGAGAGGGCATCGTGTCTGCTGTTAATAGTTTTGGAGCTCGGGACACCCTGCGCGTCGGTGCGACGGACTACGAAGTCTTTCGCCTGGACGCCGTCAAGGGATACGAGAAGCTGCCGTTCAGCCTCAAGGTGCTGCTGGAGAACCTCCTCCGCACCGAAGACGGCGCCAACATCACCGCGGATCACATCCGCGCACTCGGCGCGTGGGTTCCCACCAGCGATCCCGACACAGAAATCCAGTTCACGCCAGCTCGCGTGATCATGCAGGACTTCACCGGCGTGCCGTGCATCGTCGACCTCGCCACCATGCGTGAGGCCGTCGCCGACCTCGGCGGCGACCCCAACAAGATCAACCCGCTCGCCCCTGCCGAGCTCGTCATCGACCACTCGGTCATCGCCGACCTGTTCGGCAGCGAGAACGCCCTCGAGCGCAACGTCGAGATCGAATACGAGCGCAACGGTGAGCGTTACCAGTTCCTGCGCTGGGGCCAGACCGCGTTCGACGACTTCAAGGTCGTCCCGCCGGGAACCGGCATCGTGCACCAGGTCAACATCGAGTACCTGGCCCGCGTCACGTTCACGCGCGAAGTAGGCGGCGTCCTCCGCGCCTACCCCGACACCTGTGTCGGCACCGACTCGCACACCACGATGGTCAACGGCCTGGGCGTGCTCGGCTGGGGCGTCGGCGGCATCGAAGCCGAGGCGGCCATGCTCGGCCAGCCCGTGTCGATGCTGATCCCCAAGGTCGTCGGCTTCAAGCTCAACGGCTCCATCCCCGCCGGCGTCACCGCGACGGATGTTGTGCTCACGATCACCCAGATGCTGCGCCGCCACGGCGTTGTGGGGAAGTTCGTCGAATTCTACGGCGAGGGCGTCGCCCAGGTGCCGCTGGCCAACCGCGCCACCATCGGCAACATGAGCCCGGAGTTCGGCTCCACCGCTGCCATGTTCCCGATCGACGACGTCACCCTCGGCTACCTGCGTCTCACCGGCCGCAGCGAAGAGCAGGTCGCACTCGTCGAGGCGTACTCCAAGCTGCAGGGCCTGTGGCACGACCCCGCACAGGAGCCCGTCTTCAGCGAGTACCTCGAACTCGACCTGGGCACCGTCGTACCGTCGATCGCCGGACCCAAGCGCCCGCAGGACCGGGTCGAACTCAGCAACGCGAAGTCGCAATTCGAGATCGACCTGCAGAACTACGCCACGCACGACCTGTCCATGGTGGACGCGGCCGTCGAGGCATCCTTCCCCGCCTCTGACCCGATCGGTTTCACCGCCGAGGACGAGCAGAGCGCCCACCAGGTTTCGCACCAGCACGTGAGCCACGCTCCCGTCTCGGTGTCGAGCCCGGTTCCGATCACCACGGCCGACGGGGCGAGCTACACGCTCGACCACGGAGCCGTCGCCGTTGCGGCCATCACCTCCTGCACCAACACCTCGAATCCGTCGGTCATGCTCGCCGCGGGCCTGCTGGCGCGGAACGCCGTGAAGAAGGGCCTGAAGTCCAAGCCCTGGGTCAAGACCACCCTGGCGCCGGGCTCCAAGGTCGTCACGGACTACTACGCCAAGGCCGGCCTCACCGACGACCTCGAGGCCCTCGGCTTCTACACCGTCGGCTACGGCTGCACGGTCTGCATCGGCAACACCGGACCCCTCATCAACGAGGTCTCCGCCGCGATCAACGACAACGACCTCGCTGTCACCGCGGTGCTCTCCGGAAACCGTAACTTCGAGGGCCGCATCAGCCCGGACGTCAAGATGAACTACCTGGCCAGCCCGCCGTTGGTCATCGCGTACGCCCTGGCCGGATCGATGAACTTCGACTTCGACACGGATGCCCTCGGCCAGGACACCGAGGGCAACGACGTGTTCCTCAAGGACATCTGGCCGGACTCCGCCGAGGTGCAGTCCACCATCGACAGCTCGATCGACACGGCCATGTTCACCAAGGAATACGGTGAGGTCTTCGAGGGAGACGAGCGCTGGCGTTCACTGCCCACGCCCGACAGCGAGGTCTTCGAGTGGGACCCCAAGTCCACCTACGTGCGGAAGCCCCCGTACTTCGACGGTATGACGCTGGAGACCAGCCCGGTCGCCGACATCGTCGGCGCGAGGGTGCTCGCCAAGCTCGGCGACTCGGTCACCACCGACCACATCAGCCCGGCAGGCAACATCAAGGCCGACAGCCCGGCCGGTGCGTACCTGATGGAGCACGGCGTCGACCGAAGCGACTTCAACTCCTACGGCTCGCGCCGCGGTAACCACGAGATCATGATCCGCGGCACCTTCGCCAACATCCGGCTGCGCAACCAGCTGCTTGACGGCGTCGAGGGCGGTTACACCCGCGACTTCACCAAGCCGGATGCGCCGCAGTCGTTCATCTACGACGCCAGCCAGAACTACCAGGCCGCCGGCACCCCGCTGGTCATTTTCGGCGGCAAGGAATACGGCTCCGGCTCGTCTCGGGACTGGGCGGCCAAGGGCACCAGCCTGCTGGGCGTCAAGGCCGTCATCACCGAGAGCTTCGAACGCATCCACCGCTCGAACCTGATCGGAATGGGAGTGGTCCCGCTGCAGTTCCCCGCCGGCGAGTCCTGGGTGACCCTGGGCCTGGACGGTACCGAGAGCGTCTCGATCACCGGTATCGAGGAACTCAACGAGGGCCGCACGCCCAAGGCAGTGCACGTTGTCGCCACCCCGACCGAGCACTCCGCTCCGGGCAAGGCCGTTGTCGAGTTCGACGCCGTCGTGCGCATCGACACCCCCGGCGAAGCGGACTACTACCGCAACGGTGGCATCCTGCAGTACGTGCTGCGCTCGCTCGTCGTCTAACCGGGAATTCGCAGAATCGCCGCAGACTGGCGCGTAGACTCGGGGAATCCGAACTGCGCGCCAGTTCTGCGTCGGCGTGAGCCGTTCGTTGCAACAAACGTGAAAGGTAGTGCCCATGACCCTTCTGGAGACGATCCACGGTCCCCGGGACCTTGACGGCCTCACGAAGGACCAGCTGGAAGAGCTGGCTGCGGAGGTTCGCGCCTTCTTGGTGGCGGAGATCTCGAAGACCGGCGGGCATCTGGGCCCCAACCTCGGCGTGGTCGAGATGACCATCGCCATCCACCGGATCTTCGATTCGCCGCGTGACGCCATCGTCTTCGACACCGGTCACCAGTCCTACGTGCACAAGATGCTCACCGGACGGCAGGACTTCAGCCGGTTGCGACAGTCCGATGGTCTGGCCGGCTACCCGCAGCGCAGCGAATCCGTGCACGACATCGTCGAGAGCTCCCACGCGTCGAGCTCGTTGTCCTGGGCGGACGGGATCTCCCGCGCCTTCGAGATGACCGGGCAGAGCGACCGGCACGTCATAGCCGTCGTCGGCGACGGCTCGCTCACCGGCGGTATGACCTGGGAAGCGCTGAACAACATCAGCGACGACAACAACCGGCGCCTGATCATCGTGATCAACGACAACGGCCGCTCGTACGCGCCCACCATCGGCGGCATGGCCAGGTTCCTCAACACCGTGCGCCTGCGCCGCAGCTACCGGGCCGCCTACCTCTCCAGCCGGGAGGCCTTCGACCACATGGGCGCGCCGGCTCGCGCCATCTTCCGCGGCGTGCGTGGCGGTCTGCACGGCTTCCTCAGCCGGTTCTCCAACAACGAGGCGCTGTATTCCAACCTCGACATCAAGTACATCGGGCCGGTGGACGGCCACGACATGGAGGCCATGCTCGAGGCGCTGCGCCAGGCCAAGGACTACGGCGCTCCCGTGATCGTGCACACCATCACCCAGAAGGGCAAGGGTTACGACCCCGCCGTGCAGGACGTCGCCGACCAGTTCCACGCCGTCGGCGTCATCGACCCTGAGACCGGTGAGCCCACCGAATCCGCGGGAGCACCGTCCTGGACCTCGGTCTTCGCCGATGAGCTGCTGAGCCTGGCCACCGACAATCCGAAGCTCGTGGCGATCACCGCGGCCATGCTGCGCCCCACCGGTCTGCACAAGATGGCCGAGCGGTTCCCCGAGCGGGTGCACGACGTCGGCATCGCCGAGCAGCACGCGGTGACCAGCGCCGCCGGGCTCGCGTTCGGTGGCCTGCACCCCGTCGTCGCCCTCTACGCCACCTTCATCAACCGTGCCTTCGACCAGGTCTTGATGGATGTCGCCCTGCACAGGGCCGGCGTCACCTTCGTGCTCGACCGGGCCGGGGTCACCGGGCCGGACGGTCCGAGCCACCACGGAATGTGGGACCTCGCAATCCTGCAGGTCATCCCGCACATCCGACTCGCCGCACCGCGCGACTCCACCCGACTGCGGGAAGAGCTCGCCGAGGCGGTCCTCGTGGACGACGCGCCCACGGTGCTGCGGTTCCCCAAGGGCAGCACCGGCGTCGAGTTCGACGCCCTCGAGCGTCTGTCCGACGGCGTCGACGTGCTCCTCCGCAGCAGCCAGCAGGACGTGCTGATCGTCACCGTCGGTCCGATGGCCGGAATGGGCCTCGAGGTCGCCGAGCGGCTCGCCGCCCAGGGCATCGGTGCGACCGTCGTCGATCCGCGCTGGGTGGTCCCGGTGCCCCAGAGCATCATCGAACTCGCCGCCCAGCACCGCATCGTGGTGAGCATCGAGGACGGTATCCGGGTGGGCGGCATCGGCACCCGCATCCGTCAGGACCTGCGCGAGGCCGGCGTCGACACCGCCGTCACCGAGCTGGGTCTGCCTGACGAGTTCCTGGACCACGGCACCCGCGCCGAGATCCTCGAGCGGGTCGGCCTCACGCCGCAGCACATCGCCAGGGACGTCGTCGCGATGGTCCTCGGCAGCAAGCTACCGCACGCCCGCCCCCTGCCGGCCGACGCCGACCGCCCCGAAACCGGCACCGTCCCCCTGCAGCGCGCCCCCCGCGACTGACCGCCTCACCCGCCGCCCGTCGCTATGTTCCGCGAAAGCGGCCCTGTGGTCACCTCCACCACGTCGAGGCGACCACGCGACCGCTTTGGCGGATGGTTATGGCCGGATCAGGACACCGCTTGACTTAGAGTGCACTCGAGGTTTTAGGGTTGCAGCATGACCCCACCCGACGAACAGCTTTCGATCTCCGAGGTCGCCGAGCGCACCGGGCTGAGCGCCCATACGCTGCGGTACTACGAGCGAGCGGGCCTGATGCTCGCACCCATCCATCGGGCTGCGTCCACCCACCGGGCATACTCGGCGCGGGACGTGACCTGGATCACCTTCCTGACCCGGCTACGCAGCACCGCCCTGCCGATCGCGCAGGTCAAGGAGTACGCCGACCTCGCCCGGCGCGGCGGGGACACCACGCCGGAGCGCCTCGAGCTGCTGCAACGCCACCGGATCGCCGTCGTGGCACAGCTCGCCGAGATGCAGGCGAGCCTCGCCGCCATCGACCACAAGATCTCCCTCTACGCCGAAAGGACCACAGCATGAAACACATCACCCTGGGTACCAGCACTCCACTCGAGGTCGGCCGTCTCGGCCTGGGCTGCATGGGAATGTCAGCGTTCTACTCCGGCGCCGGCACCGACGATGGCGAGTCGATCCGCACCATCCGCGGAGCCATCGACCTCGGTGTCACCCTGTTCGACACCGCCGAAATCTACGGCCCGTACCTCAACGAGGAACTCCTCGGCCGGGCGCTGACCGGGCGCCGCGACGACGTGGTCATCGCCACTAAGTTCGGTACCATCCAACACCGCACCGACGGCTCCAGGGGACTGGACGGCAGTCCGGAGAACGTGCGCTTGTCCGTCGAAGGGTCACTGGCCCGCCTCGGTACCGATCACATCGATCTCTACTACCAGCACCGGATGGATCCGGGCGTGCCCATCGAGGACACCGTCGGTGCCCTGGCCGAGCTCATCAGCGCCGGCCTGATCGGTCACTACGGCCTGTCGGAGGCGGCGCCGGACACCATCAGGCGGGCCCACGCCGTTCACCCGGTCACGGCGCTGCAGACCGAGTACTCTCTGTGGAGCCGCGAGCCCGAGACGGAACTGCTGCCCCTGGTGCGCGAGCTCGGGATCGGTTTTGTGCCGTACTCGCCGCTCGGTCGGGGCTTCCTGACCGGCGCCATCCGTACACTCGACCAGCTCGACGAGGATGACTTCCGGCGCAGCAATCCCCGGTTCGCCGGCGCCAACCTCGCCGCCAACATCCGCATCGTGGAGCAGGTCGACGCTGTCGCGACGGAACTCGATGCGACGCCGGCCCAGGTGGCCCTGGCCTGGCTGCTCGCTCAGGGCACCGACATCGCCCCGATCCCCGGTACCAAGAGGGTGGGCCGGCTCGAGGAGAACGTCGCGGCGGATGCGCTTGTGCTCAGCGCTGCCCAGCTCGCAACCCTGTCCGCGATCGACGCCCCGGTCGGAGACCGTTACGCCGACATGAGCCCGCTGAACCGGTAGCCCGCATCTGTTCCCGAAACGGACAATTGTGGCCGGCGCACCGGCCACAATTGTCCGCACGGGCAACAGTTGGTGTGCCCTGAGCGGCTAACTCAACACGGGAGTGCTGCTCGCCGTTGCCGCGGAGCCGACGCCGCGCACCATCGGGGTGTGGAACGTGCCGCCGAAGACCCGCTCGCTGGCGCCGACCCTGTCGAGGTACGGGGTGATCCCGCCCATCTGGAAGGGCCAGCCGGCGCCGAGGAGCATGCACAGGTCGATGTCCTCCGGCGCGTGCACCACATCGTCATCGAGCATCCGCTTGATCTCGTCAGCGAGGCCGTCCTCCACCCGGCGCAGGATCTGCTCCGCCGTGATGGGCGTCGTGCCGCCTGCGACGATCTTCACCGCACCCTTGTCGAAGCCGGTGACCTTGCCGCTGGAGTTGCGCTCGAGGATCTTGCCGTGCTCGGCCAGACGGTGCAGGTTGGTGCTCTCGAAGAACCGGTCGGGGAATGCCGCGTGGTGGGTGTCCAACACGTGCGCGCCGACCTTGAGGCCGACCAGCTCGAGCAGCTCGAACGGGGTCATCGGCAGGCCGAACGACGCCAGGGCGCCGTTGACGACCTCGAACGGTGTGCCGGTGTCGACGGCGTGCATGGCCTCGCCGAGCAGCTTGGCTAGCACCCGGTTCACCACGAAGCCCGGGGTGTCGCGGGTGATGACGGCGTTCTTCCGCAGCTTGGCGGCGATCACCATCGCGGTTGAGAGGGTGGCGTCATCGGTCGCGGGGGTGTTCACGACCTCGATGAGCGGCATCACGGCGACTGGATTGAAGAAGTGGAAACCGACCAGCCGTTCGGGGTGGGCCAGCTTCGCGCCGATCTGCTCCACCGACAGCGATGACGTGTTGGTGGCCAGCACCGCGGTGGGGGAGATGTGCTTTTCGATTTCGGCGAAAACGTCCTGTTTCACCCCGAGCTCCTCGAAGACCGCTTCGATGACCCAATCGGCGTCGGCGAAGTCGGCCTTGTCGGTGGTGCCTGTCACCAGGGCGCGCAGCCGGTTCGCCTCGTCGGAGCTGATCCGGCCCTTGTCCTGCAGGGTCTGGATCTCACCGTGGATGTAGGCCACTCCCTTGTCGACCCTGGCCTGGTCGAGGTCGGTGATCACGACGGGTACCTTCAGCCGGCGCACGAACAGGAGGGCGAACTGGCTGGCCATCAGGCCTGCGCCGATGACACCGACTTTGCCGATGGGGCGTGCCAGGGTCTTGTCCGGGGCGCCGGCCGGGCGCTTGGCGCGCTTCTGCACCAGATTGAATGAGTAGATGCTCGCGGGCAGCTGATCGCCGGAGATGAGGTCGGCGAGGGCTTCGTCCTCCCGGGCGAAGGCCTCGGCCTTGGTGCCGGTGCGGGCCGCCTTGATCAAGTCCAGTGCCGCGTACGGCGATGCCGCGACGGTGCCGATGCGGGACTCGAGCATCTTGCGGGCGATACCGACGGCCGCATCCCACTTGACCATGCGCTCGATCTTGCCGGGCGCGTTGGGCCGGCTCACCGAAACGCTGCCGGCGATGACACCGTCTGCCCACCGGATGGAGTCCTCCAGGAAGGTCACCGACCCGAACATTCTGTCGGCGATGCCCAGCTTGAGTGCGTCCGCGCCGGTCAAGGTGCGGTTGTTCTTCAGCGGGTTCTCAACGATGACCTTGAGGGCATTCTCGATGCCGATCAGGTTGGGCAGCAGGTAGGAGCCGCCCCAGCCGGGGATCAGGCCGAGGAAGACCTCGGGCAGCGCTATGGCCGGGACACTCGCGTCGACGGTGCGGTAGTCGGCGTTCAAGGCCACCTCGAGGCCGCCGCCCAGGGCGAGACCGTTGATGAACACGAACGACGGCACCCCCAAGGTGCTCAGCTTGCCCAGGGCGAAGTGACCGAGCTGAGCGAGCAGCTTGCCCACCTCGCGGGATGGGATCTCGCTGACTTTACTGAGATCGGCTCCAGCGGCGAGGATGAACGGCTTGCCCGTTACGGCTACGCCGTGGATCTCACCGCGTCCGGCGCGGGCGGTGAGCTCGTCCATGACGGCGCTGAACTCCAGGAGGGTGACCGGGCCGAGCGTGTTGGGCCTGGTGTGGTCCCGCCCGTTGTCCAGCGTCACGAGGGCGAGGGTGCGGCCGCCGGAAAGCGGGACGTCCCGGACGAGCGAGTGGGTGACGACTTCATCACCAGACACCACGATGAGCGGGGAGAAGTCCACGGTGGCGTAGTCGATGGGGGTGCTGGTCTTGTCGGTCATCGCTTGGCTGCCTTCTTGTTGAAGTGCGGGTTTTCCCAGATCACAGTGCCACCCTGGCCGAGGCCTATGCACATGGCCGTGAGGCCGTAACGCACCTCGGGGTGTTCGGCGAACTGGCTGGCGAGCTGGTTCATCAGGCGCACGCCCGACGACGCGAGCGGATGCCCGATGGCGATGGCGCCGCCGTACTCGTTGACGCGGGGATCGTCGTCGTCTATGCCGAAGTGGTCCAGGAAGGAGATCACCTGCACCGCGAACGCCTCGTTGAGTTCGAACAGGCCGATGTCGGTGATCGACAGACCGGCCTTGCGCAGCGCTTTCTCCGTGGAGGGCACGGGGCCCAGCCCCATCACCTCAGGCTCGACACCGGCGAAGGCGAAGCTCACGAGCTTCATCTTCACGCTGAGGCCGAGCTCCTTAGCTGTGGCGCCGCTGGCCAGAAGACAGGCGGTGGCACCGTCGTTCAGGCCGGACGCGTTGCCGGCGGTGATGCGGCCGTGCGGCCGGAACGGCGTCTTCAGGCCGGCGAGGCCCTCGAGGGTGGTCTCGGGGCGCGGCGCCTCGTCGCGGGTGGCGAGGCCCCAGCCCGCGGCGCTGCGGGTTGCCACGGACACCAGGTCCGGCTGAATCTTGCCCGCTTCGTACGCGGCCGCGACCTTCTGCTGGCTGCGCAGGGCATACCGGTCGGAACGGTCCTTGGTGTACTCGGGGAACCGGTCGTGGATGCGCTCGGCGGTCGCACCCATGTTGAGGGCGTCCTCACTGACCAGGCGTTCGCTGAGGAACCGGGGGTTCGGGTCGACCCCGGCGCCCATCGGGTGGCGACCCATGTGTTCGACTCCGCCGGCGATGGCGAGGTCGTATGCGCCGAAACCGATCGCGGCGCCCATGGTGGTGACCGAGGTCATCGCCCCCGCGCACATGCGGTCGATGGCGAAGCCCGGCACCGAGACGGGCAGGCCCGCCAGCAGGGCCGCGGTGCGACCGAGAGTCAGCCCCTGGTCACCGGCCTGGGTGGTCGCCGCGATGGCAACATCGTCGATGCGTTCGCCCGGCACGTTCGGGTTGCGTTCCATCAGTCCGGTGATCGCCTTGACGACCAGGTCGTCGGCGCGGGTATTCCAATACATACCCTTCTCGCCGGCACGACCGAACGGGGTGCGAACCCCGTCCACGAAGACGACTTCAGTTCTCTCGGCCACTTTGCCTCCATCACTCAAAACAGGTATCGCACGATCCTAGGGTGACGGAATAACCGGTGTGAATCCTTTGACTGTTCCTACGACTCAGCGTCGGCGGCAACGGACGCGCTTTGGTGGACTTCCACAAAGGCATCAGCGATTAGTTGTGCAGTGGCCTCAATCTGCCAGGTTCTCGCACCGAGACCGGCGAGGGCCTCGCCCACGGCATCGGCACCGGCAGGCTCCGGCGGCTGCCAAGCCACGCGACGCAGGTGGTCGGGGGTGAGGAGGTTCTCCAACGGCACCGCGCGCTCCTCCGAGGCCGCCGTCAGGGCGGCCCTCGCGGCCTTGTACCGCAGGTCGGCGTCGGGATTGCGGTCAGCCCAGGCGCGGGGCGGCGGCAGTGCGTCGCCGTTCGCCTTCACCGAGGGCAGGTCAACGCTGGCGAGGCCACGCAGGATGGCCTGCCACCACCTGTCGAGCTCGGTACGGCTGGCGCGACCGTTGAACTCGCGAAGCTCGGCGAGAGCGTTCCGGTTCGCGGGCAGCAGACGTGCTGCGGCCACCAGCGACGCGTCGGGAACCAAACGGCCGGGGGAGACGTCGAGCTCCTGGGCGAGGGTGTCCCTGGCGACCCACAGCTCGCGGGCCACGGCCAGGTTGCGCTGGCCACGCACGGCGTGCAGGCCGGACAGGCGGCGCCAGGGCTCCGCGCGGGCCGGCTTCGCTTCCTTGGCGAGTACCGCGGCGAACTCCTGGTCGGCGATCTCGGTTTTGCCGGATTCCACGAGCAGGTCGACCATGCTGTCACGGAGGTCCGGGAGCAGCTCCACGTCCAGGGCTGCGTAGACCAGCCAGCTTTCGGGCAACGGCCGGGTCGACCAGTTGGCGGCGGAGTGTTCCTTGGCTAGGTGAATGCCGAGGAGTTCTTCGACGACAGTGCCGAGTCCCACGCGGGGCAGGCCGAGCAGGCGTGCGGCGAGCTCGGTGTCGAAGATGCGGGTGGGGTCGAGGCCGACCTCGCGGAGGCAGGCGAGATCTTGACTTGCTGCATGCAGGATCCATTCCTCGTCGGCGAGGGCGTCGTTGAGTTCGCCGAAGTCGCCGATAGCCGGCGGATCGAACAGGAAGGTGCCCGCATCCCGGCGGAAGATCTGGATCAGGTAAGCACGCTGGGAGTAGGTGAAACCCGATGCCCGTTCCGCATCGATGCCGATCGGCCCGGTTCCCTGGGCGAGCACGTCGAGTGCCGCCAGATAGGCTGTGCGGGAGTCGATGACCTGGTGGGTGACCACGGGTCGGTCAACCACGGGATGCACGATGTGCCGAGAGATACGCGACGCTGGTGAGAGTCGGCGCCGTGCTGGTCAGAGGCGTGTTGCCCATGCCTAACGCCGTGTTGCTCAACGCCCCGGGGTTCATCCCCGGGCTGGTTTCGGTTCCGACTGCATTTCCTGCCATGACGTTCATTCCCGCGGTCTCCCTGCCGGCGCGTTCAGCGCCCGGCGCATCGAGGCCGGCGAAATCGCCACCGGCCGTTTCCCTGCCGGCAGACTCGCGGCCGCCGGCGGCCACTCCCAGCGTATGCAATCCCGGGCCGGTTCGCAGAACAGACGAGGCTGACGGCCCGATCTGGTCCACCGGGCCCAGCGTGATCCCTGAGCTGCCCTGTTCTTTCGAGCCCTGTTCTTTCGAGCCCTGTTCTGACAAGCCCTGTTCTGACAAGCCCTGTCCTGGCGAGCCCGGTCCCGTCGAGCCCGGTCCTGACACGCCATGGTCAGCACCCGGTTCAGAGGAGCGGGGTACCTCAGCGCTGGAGGGACGCCCATGCCGAGCGGAGGAGGACGAAGAGGACGAGGAACGGGAGGAAGAAGGGTGGCCGTGACGGGGCGGGGCGGGCAGCTCGCTTGCGGGCGGGAGGCCTGCGAGCATGCACAGCAGCTCACCCCAGCCTTCGACGTGTGCGGCGAGGTCGTTGTCCAACGGACTCCATGACGCCCGCAGCTCGATCTGGGCGCCATCGCCCTGAGCGGCGAGCTCACCGAAGCCCGAGGAGAGGATCTTGGTGGCGGTGCCGGAGGCGGCGGTGTAGTTCGCACCTCGGGTGTCCAGGGCATCCACCAACCAGGCCCAGGCGACCTCGGCGAGGAACGGATCGACTCCGATGTCGTTCTCGAGGGGCGCCTGCGCGAAGCAGACGACGCGGAAGGGTCCGCCCCAACTTTCGGGTTCGTCGGGGTCGTAGAGCAGAATGAAGCGTCCGGTACCGAAGTCGGAGTCGCTGCCGTGTCGCACCGGCGTGACATCCGCAGACAGTGCCACGGCATACGGAGCGAGGTTTCCGGGGGCCGAAATCTCGGTGACCACCAGCTCCGGGCGCGGGCTGGAAGAACGGATAGCGTCGAGCGCCGCGGCAAACTGCGCAGGGCGCTGGGGCTGATCCTCTGAATCGGGCACGTCTGCAGACTAGAGTTTTTTCCGTGGGGCTGGTGCGAGGCACGCCGAACAGCGAAGAGGTAGGCATGACAGGGATCGGTACACGAGCAGAATCCACGCGCGGCCTGGCGTCGGCGGGGCTGGTGATCGCGGGCGGCGCCGTTGCGGTGAGTGCCGCCGCAGCTCTGGCGGTCGGTGTGCTGGCCGGTGTCATGGCGCGCCGCATCGTGACCCCGCCCACCAAACGCGCCGACGATACGAGGGTGTTCGACGTCGACCTCGACGCCGGCACCATCACCCTCGAAGCGACCAAGGACGCGGTCCTTCCCGGTGACTACAGCTTCTGGTTCGCCGGTGACTCCGGACACGCGCGCCTGGGTGCCATCGAGTCTCGCGCGGCGAAGACCGTGACCCGCCGCATCCTGACCGTGGACTTCGGTGACCTCGGCTCGGTGACCTCGGGACGGCTGGGCGGCTACTCTTTCCTCGGGCCGTGGGACCTCGGGCTCGAGTTCTCCAACGTGACGGTGCCGACCGAGCTGGGTGATGCTCCTGCCTGGCTGATCCCCGCGTCAGAACCCTCCGGACGCTGGGTGATCCAGGTGCACGGCCGTGGGGTCCGTCGGCACGAGACGCTTCGGGCCGTTCCCGTGTTCAACGCCGCCGGTTACACCTGTCTGCTGGTCTCCTATCGCAACGATGGTGAGGCGCCGCCGAGCGCCGACGGCCGGTTCGGGCTCGGCGACACCGAATGGCGGGACGTTGAGGCCGCCATCCAGTTCGCCCAGGAGAACGGAGCGACCCAGATCGTGCTGATGGGCTGGTCGATGGGCGGGGCGATCGCCCTGCAGGCGGCTACCCGCGCGAAGCACGACGGTCGGCTCACCGGCATCGTGCTCGATTCGCCCGTGATCGACTGGGCGGATGTTGTGGCCTACCAGGCGCTCACCCTCCGGCTGCCGAGGGCGGTGGTGCGCGGTGCACTGGTGGTGATGGGGCGCCCCTGGGGACGAATGGTCACGGGGATGCATCTCCCCATCGACTTCCCCCGACTGGACTTCGTGTCCCGGGCGAATGACCTGAGCCTGCCGATTCTCATCCTGCACAGCGACGACGACGGCTACGTGCCGTCAGCACCGTCCCGAGCCCTGGCCGAACGGCGACCAGACATCGTCACCCTGGTGCCGTTCGAGGTGGCCAGGCACACCAAACTGTGGAACTACGATCCGGCCGCCTGGAACGCGGCCATCCTCGGCTGGCTCGGCACGCTCGGGTCGGCACACCCCGCCGTGACGGCGGCCGGATACACCGGCGACCGGTAGGCCTCGGCCCTCGGCGGACGCAGGTCACGCTAGCCCAGGGCGGACTGCCGTTCGCGCAGCTGACGCTTGGTTCGACCCAGCATGGCGGTCATGCCACGCAGCCGGAGCGGCGAAACGGCCTGGGTGAGGCCGATCGACTGCGGATAGTCATCCGGAACGGCCAAAACCTCGTCGACGCTGAGGCCGTCCAGGCCCTGAGCGAGGATCGAGGCGAAACCCCGGGTGGTGGGCGACTCCGCAGGCGCCGTGGCATAAAGGTGTACGGAACGGTCGTCGTCAACCTCGACGAAAATGAACACCGGCGACTGGCACTCCACGACACGTTCGAACAGGTCGGGATGGTCGCGGTACTTCTCGGGAAGGTCCGGCAGCTCGTTGGAGAACTCCAGCAGCAGCATCAGGCGATCCGGTTGTTCGAGCGCGAGGAAATCCTCGCGGATCTCGGCAAGCTGGCTGGGAAGGTCGACGGTGCTCATCGGGGTTCCGGGGCGGTTCCGGGGGCTGTGCCCTGCACGATCGGGACCCGTACCGCGCTGCCCCACTCTGTCCAGGAACCGTCGTAGTTGCGCACGTTCTCGAGTCCGAGCAGGTGGGTCAGCACGAACCAGGTGTGGCTGGATCGCTCGCCGATGCGGCAGTAGGCGATCACGGGCTCGTCGCCGGTGAGCCCGGCCTCGTCGCGGTAGATGGCGTCGAGCTCGGCACGGGGCCGGAAGGTGGCGTCCTCGGCCGCGGCACGGGCCCACGGCACCGACACCGCCGAAGGGATGTGGCCGGCCCGGAGGGATCCCTCCTCAGGGTAGGCGGGCGCGGTGGTGCGTTCGCCGCTGTATTCCTCGGGCGAGCGCACGTCGATGAGCGGGTGGCCGAAGTGGGCGAGAACGTCGTCCTTGAACGCGCGGATGGGGGCGTCTGCCCGCTCGACGACAGGGTATTCGGCCGGTTCGGCCGCCTCGCGGTCCGTGCTCAGTTCGCGGCCCTCGGCGATCCACTTCGCCCGGCCGCCGTCGAGCAGGCGCACGTCGTCGTGGCCGAACAGGGTGAACACCCAGAGGGCATATGCCGCCCACCAGTTGCTCTTGTCTCCGTAAATCACCACGGTGCTGTCGCGGCTGATGCCCTTGCGGCTCAGCAGGCCGGCGAAGCCGGCCCCGTCGATGTAGTCGCGCTCCACGGGGTCGTTGAGGTCGGTGTGCCAGTCGATCTTGACTGCGCCGGGAATGTGGCCGGTCTCGTACAGGATGACGTCTTCGTCGGATTCGACCACGACCAGGCCGGGGTCGCCGAGGTGGGCCTGCAGCCAGTCGGTTGACACCAGGCGTTCGGGATGCGCGTACGCCGCGAACGTGGCTGACGGATCTGTTTCGACGGTCATGGTTTCCTCCCGGAGGGCTCGTGCACCTGGACGACGGCGCGGCCCTGGTGTGCGTGCATTTAGGCTGGTGGACAACCTGCGCGCAGGTCTCCAAGGTACAAGGCAGAACCCCCCACCGAAATTCCACCAGGATGTCGGGGACAGACAGGAACCGGATGTCAAACATGGTCAGTGCGACCCAAAAGTTGCCCCTTCGACTCGTCGACAGGTCGCCATCCATCACCGGTGCGGAGATCGTCTCGGAGCTGGTGCCGCCACCGCAATTCGAACACGCCTCATTCGAGTCCTACCGCCCTGACCTGGACTATCCGTCCCAGCTCGAGGCGGTGGAGCGGCTGAACACCTTCGCAGCGTGGCGGGCCCGACCGGGCGGTTTCTTCTCCCGCACCCGCAAGGCCAAGGCCGAGTTGCCCGGCATCTACCTCGACGGCGGCTTCGGCGTCGGCAAGACCCACCTGCTGGCAGCGCTCTGGCACGGTGCACCCGGTCCCAAGTACTTCGGCACCTTCATCGAGTACACGGCGCTGGTCGGCGCCCTGGGCTATGCCGAGACCGTGACCCAGCTCTCCGGCGCGAAGCTCATTTGCATTGACGAGTTCGAGCTCGACGATCCGGGGGACACGATGCTGATGACTCGGCTGCTGGGCGAGCTGATCGCCTCCGGCACCCGGGTCGCCGCCACCTCCAACACGCCGCCGAACTCGCTCGGCGAGGGCCGGTTCGCGGCGGCTGACTTCCTGCGAGAGATTCAGGCCATGTCCGCGAACTTCGAGACCGTGCGCATCGACGGCCTCGACTACCGCCGCCGGGATGCGTCCGGGCACGCCGAGGCCGTTCTGCCCGAGGAGTTCGACCGCCTGAACGAGGCACTCGTCGAGCGGGGCTCCAGGGTGACGTGTGACGATTTCGGTGCGCTGATGCGCCATCTCAGCACGGTGCATCCGTCGAAGTACATCAAGATGATCGCCGACGTCGACGTGATCGCCCTGCGCAACGTCTACCTGCTCACCGACCAGACCGATGCGTTGCGCCTTGTGGCCTTCATCGACCGGGTCTACGACGCCGAGATCCCGATCATCGCCAGTGGACTGCCGCTACACGACGTCTTCGATGCCGAGATGCTGGAGGGCGGCTACCGCAAGAAGTATCAACGCTCCCAGTCCCGGATGGTGGCTCTCACCACGGGCGAGCTGCCGCCGCACGCGGAGTGAGCGGGCTGCAGCGAAACACGCTCTTAACGTTCTCGCCGATTGCGTAACCTCCCCGAAACACGACGGTACGGCTGGTGAAACGTCTGGGTCGGAGACTGAGTTGCGTACCCAGGACTGCCCGGCACACTCGTCTGCGGCTTTCGCGGTACTCCGGCTAACTAGTGTGAGGACAGATGATGGACACTGGCAGCATTGCATGGGGGTTGACGGCAACCGCGCTGGTTCTGTTCATGACTCCGGGAGTCGCGTTCTTCTACGGCGGCCTGGTCAAGGCCAAGAGCGTCGTCAGCATGATGATGATGAGCTTCGGCGCACTCGGGCTGATCACCGTCCTCTGGATCCTGTACGGATTCAACATGAGCGTGGTCGACGGAGCCAGCCAGTTCGCGGGCAACCCGTTCAGCGACTTCGGACTCGGGTCACTGGCCACGGGTGAGACCGGCAACCTCGATCTCCTCGGCGCCACCTACGGGGCGACCTTCGCGATCATCACCGTCGCCCTGATCTCCGGAGCCGTGGCCGACCGCGCCAAGTTCGGTTCCTGGATGATCTTCGCCGGTGTCTGGGCCACCCTGGTCTATTTCCCGGTCGCGGCCTGGGTCTGGGGCGGCGGCTGGATCATGAGCCTCGGCGAGACCCTCGGCCTGCCCGGCGTCATCGACTACGCCGGCGGTACCGCCGTGCACATCAACGCCGGCGCTGCTGCCCTGGCCCTTGCCCTCGTCCTCGGCAAGCGGATCGGCTTCCAGAAGGGCATCACCAAGCCGCACAACGTGCCGCTGGTTCTGCTCGGTGCCTCGATCCTGTGGTTCGGGTGGTTCGGCTTCAACGCCGGGGCCGAGTGGCTGAACGGCCTCGCCAATGTCGGCCTGATCGTGGTCAACACCCTCGGTGCGACCGCCGCCGCCATCCTCGGCTGGCTCATCGTCGAAAAGATCAAGGACGGCAAGGCCACGTCGGTCGGCGCCGCATCCGGTGCCGTCGCCGGCCTCGTCGCCATCACACCGGCCTGCGCCAATCTCGAACCCGGTTGGGCCCTGCTCCTCGGTGTCGTCGCCGGTGCCGTCTGCGCCATGGCCATCGAGATGAAGTTCACCTTCGGCTTCGATGACTCGCTCGACGTCGTGGGCATCCACCTCGTCGGTGGCCTCATCGGCACCCTGTACCTGGGCTTCTTTGCGATCGGCACCGGCATCTTCGTCGGTGGCGACCTCGGCCAGCTCACGGTCCAGGCCATCGCGGCCTTCGCGGTCCTCATCTACTCGTTCGTCGTCGCCTACCTGCTCGGTCTCGCCATCGAAAAGACCATCGGCTTCCGGGTCAAGAATGAAGACGAAGTTGCCGGCATCGACACCTCGGTGCACGGCGAAGAGGGCTACGCCCTCGCCAATGTCTAGCGCTTGGACAACAGACCACTGAGGCAGCAGAGCTGAGGCATCTGGGGGACCAGGGCGGTGGGGTAGTGTTCGGGTGTGTTCCGCACCCGGCACCTCCTCACCGCCCTTCGGTCTGCCCTCTTCGGCTCCCGGACCGTCGGAGTGCCGCGCACGGGAACCGCCCCCGGCCAATCCGGTCCCGACGCCACGATCGAACTCGATCCGACGACGGTGCGACGCGCGGGCTGGGGCTATACGCCCGAAACCGACGGCGCCTTGGACCCGGGCGAGATCGTGTGGACATGGGTTCCCTACGAGGAACTGGACGGTCGGGGTAAGGACCGGCCGGTGGTCGTCATGGCGACGCTGTCCGAGGGCAACATGCTGGCGGTGCAGCTGACGAGCACTGACCGTTCAGGCAACGCGGACTACCTGCCGCTCGGTGAGGGGCCGTGGGATCCCGCACGGCGGCCGAGCTGGGCGGGGCTCGCCCGGGTGTTCCAGGTGCACCAGGGCGGGGTCCGCCGTGAAGGAACCGTCGTGGATGCCGCACGGTACCGGATGATCGAGCGGGCGCTGCGGACTCGGTACGGCTGGCGCTGACCGCGCTCGGTGTTGCACCAGCGAGTCGGGCCGCCCCTTGACCAGGGCCGGCCACCGCGGCATTATCACCTCACTGGCGGTGACCCGAACACCGCGAGAACTCCGTCAAGGTCCCGGTTCGCCGGGGCCTTGACGGGGTAGCCATGTCCCACGCAGCTGCTGCGCCACTATCCCTGTCGCCGCGGCTGATGTTGTGGCTGACGTAGCGCGATGGATGCAAATCGAGGACGTTTCCCGATGGCCCCCCCACTCACTCCGGTCCCGCCTCTGAGTCCGGTCCCGCCCCGCACTCCGGCAGCTCCAATCGCGTCGGTCGCGTCAAGCCTGTCCCCGGCCCTGTCCCCAGCTGTGGAGCTCGCGATACCGCCGGCCTCCCCGTTGCCCGCCGGGCTCGCTGCCGAACCGGCGTGGTACCTGCACCGCCCCCGACTGGATTCTGTGCTTGAGCGGCTGACCGGGCCTGACGCCAGGGTCCTCGTCCTCTGGGACTCCGCGGGGTCGGGCAAAACCACGCTGATGGCGGGCTGGGCGCGGCGGCTCAGAGCTGAGACCCAGACCGTGCGGTGGTTCAACGGCGCCGCGCTCCGCGACGCCAGGGACCCTGACGAGATCCGGCAGCGGCTGCTGGCGGGCGGAGACGGGCCTGACGCCTCCGGGCCGGGCCGGACGTTCGTGTTCGTCGACGACCTGCACCTTGCCGAGCGGCCGTCGTCCCCGAACCGCACGAATCTTGATGGCATCCTCGAGGCGCTGGTCGATATGTCCCCGGGGGTCCGCATCGTCGTGTCCGGCCGTCACCGGCCCGTGGCGGGGATAGCGCCGCTGGAGGCCGCCGGCGTGCTCATCGAGTGCGCCGGCGACAGCCTGGCCTTCACGCTCGAGGAGACCTTCAACCTGGCGGCGCAGCACCATATCGACCTGCCCGCCGAGGACGGTGCCATCCTCAGGCGCCGGACCGGCGGCTGGGCAACCGGCCTTGCGCTCGCTCTCACCTGGCGAGAATCCGAGGGGGCCGCGCTGGACCTCAGTCGCTTCGACGGCGACAACCCGGCGGTGGCGGACTATCTTGCGGCAGAGGTGGTCACGGGCCTGGACACCGGCGATCGGGAGGTCCTGTTGGCGTCAGCGCTGAGCGAGGTGGTGCCTCTCGACTTGGCGGTGGCCGTGACAGAGCGCGCCGATGCGGGCGAGGTGCTCGAGCGGCTGGCCCGCCACAACATGCTGATCGGGCGGGAGCCTGCTGCGCCGGGCGGGGCCGGCTACCGATATCACCCGATCCTGCTCGCATACCTGCAGGGAGAGGGACGCAGGTTGGACGCCGGCGCCGCGACCGCCAGGCATCTCCTGGCCTGTCAGTGGTTCGCGGACCGGGCCTGCGCGCCGGCAGCGGTGGAGCAGTCGCTTGTGGCGCACGATCCAGAGCTCGTGGGCGCGTTGCTCGAACGGTTCGGCCTCGTGCTGGTCCTGTCCGGTGCGACGGATCTTGTGGGTCGCGCCCTGGACGAGATCGAGGGCCGCGTGGTGTCCACCGCGACACTGTGCCTGCGACTGCTCCTCGAGCCCCCGTACGTCCCTGCCCGGCGGCGGGTGCAGCAACTCCTGGTGGCCGCCGCTGCGGCCGCCCGGGACTTTCCCGAGCATGACCGCACCGATGCGAGCTCGACTCGATGGACGTTTGTGGTCGCCATTCTGCAGGCGTTCCACGCTACTGAGCGGCCCGACATCGAGAATCGTTTGGCAGCCCTGCAGGGCGATGCGCCATCGGCCGCGCGGCAGGTCCTGGCCGTCGACCTGTTAGCCGCAACGGCCCAGGGCCGCTGCCGGGACAAGCTCGGTGAGCCCGGTCCGGCGGAGGACATTCTCAGAGAGGTTGCGGACTCGGCCAGGGACGTTGGTTTGGACTGGTTGTTCCTGTTGGCCTGTGACCTGGCGGCGACGGCGGCGGGGCATGCCGGCAACTGGGTGCACGTGGCGATGCTCGAAGGCCAGATGGCCACGACGGCGTCAGAGATGGGAGCTCTCGTGGGAGCCGAGCGGCCCGTCGACCACGCCGCCGGCAGGGCGCTGCTTTACGCGATGATTCACCGGTACGAAGCCTGCCAGCCGGTTGACCCGGTAATTCTTGAGGCCTTGGCAGCAAGAGAGGACAGGGGCTCTGATGCCGGCATCAGCGTACCCGCAGAGGTGCTGTTGCTCTTGAGCCAGCTGGACAGCGCGGTACGTTCACGCCAGGCCCTCGACAGGTTGATGCTTTTGATGCGTGAGGTCGGCACTGAGCATCCGCGGGCCCTGAGCCTGTGCTGCATACCCTTGATCGAGCTGAGCGGCGCACTGGACGGACGGCTGGAAACCCAGTTGGTTGTTCGCCTGATCGAACGGGCGCTGGGGGAGGACTCTCTGGAGTCGCTGCTGATCAGGTTCCTCCTCGTCCCACCCACCAGGGCCGGCCATCCCGCTGAGGAACGGCTTCGCGGAGCGGCCCTCGAGGAACGCACCGCATGGCGCGGTGCGACGATCGTCAGCGCCTGGATCGCTCTGGCCCATGTGGCGGATGTGTCAGGCCGACACGTCGAGGCGGACGCCCGGCTGCTTCGAGCCCTGCGGCTCGCGAGCAGGATCGGCTGTGAACGGGCATTCCTGGCCGTCGGTGGGCAGGGCACCGCTCTCATCCGCGGTCGCCTCGGCCGACTCGGTGATCTCGACGACTTCGCCCGGCACATTCTCCGCGCTGCTGACGCGCTGCACCTGCACGAGCGTCCGCCCGCGCTCGACCACGGCCGGAACAGTCCTGCGCTCACCCAACGAGAGCGAGAGATCCTGCGGGAGCTGCCGTTCCACCAGTCCGTGGCAGACATCGCGGGCAAGCGCAACGTCAGCCCCAACACCGTGAAGACCCACCTGCGCAACATTTACCAGAAGCTCGAGGCCACGAACCGGGCGGACGCGGTGGCGATCGCCCAGGATCGCGGGCTGCTCTGACCAGGTCAGGTCCAGATTCACCCTTTCCGGGTGACTCGACCCCGCGGGTGCACGGCGACACTGAGCCCGAACCGGGTGGCGGTGCGTCTGCCCGCACGTTTGACGAAGGGACACTCGATGGCGGAATTCACGTACGGACCCGTGGAGATTCTCCTGATCTCCTTTGACGGCGAGAGGCCGGGTGCCGCTCTGAGTGAGGCACTGCGAGCCCTGATCGATGAGAAGACAGTCACCCTCCTCGACCTGATCTTCGTCTCTCGCAGCGTCGAGGGCGACCTGCGGATCGTCGAGGTGGAGGATCTGCCCGAGAAGGCGCAATTGCCGGACCTGGCACTGGGAGAACTCGGCCTCGCCGGACTGGACGATGTCGAGGAACTCGCGGTGGACCTGCCGCCTGGTACCTCAGCCGCGGTTCTGGTCGTGGAACTGACCTGGGCCCGGCACTTCGCTTCCGTACTGTCGGCATCGGGGGGAGCGGTGCTCCATCAGGAGCGGATTCCCGCGGCCGTCGTGAACGCGGTACTCGACGCCGCGGTTTGACCTCGCCGACACCGGATCCGCACACCGAACCAGAGCCATCGACGCGTTTATCCACGAACAGTCATCCACGAACAGTAAGGACCAGATCATGTCACCACTTCGACGGGGTCGCCCCGGACTCCTGGGCATGGCCGCGCGAACAGCGGTCGTCGCCGGCACCGCCACAGCCGTGAGCGGCAATGTGCAGCGGCGGCAGCAGGGCAGGGCCCAGGACGCACAGGCCCAGGCCGATGCCGATGCCCAGGCACAGGCTGATGCCCAAGCCCAGGCCGAGTACGACGCCCAGCAGCAGCAGGCGGCTGCGCCACCGGCCTCGGGAGATTCCGCCCTGCTCGACCAGCTGAACCAGCTGTCCCAACTCCACAATGCCGGGGTGCTCAATGACACTGAGTTCACGGCGGCGAAGGCAAAATTGCTGGCCTGAGAAGACAATCGACCCTTCTGACCCCGCACGCCGGGGCGCGGGAGCGCTAGCCTACGTGGAGGGAGCGGGGCCCTTCTGGCTGCGCGACGTGACGTTCGCCTGGCGCGGACCGGAAGGTACACATGTTAGAACTCCTCAGTCCGATTATCGGTATCGTCTTCCTCGTCATTGTGGTGGGTGTGATCGTGCTCGTCTACGCCCGCTCGGTGTACAAGAACGCCGGGCCGGACGAAGCCCTCGTCATCACCGGCAAGAAGTCCAAGAAGACCATCGTCGACGGCGCCACCCTCGAGGAGTCCGGCCAGCGTGTGGTTCACGGCCAGGGTGTGTTCATAACCCCCTTCTTCCAGAAGGCGTTCAAGATCAGCCTGCGAAGCCGGGCCATCGAGATCACGGCTGTCGCCCAGGACCGCAACGGAATCACTCTCACCGTCGAAGCCGTCGCGATCGTCAAGGTCGGCGACGACCCGACCGCGATCCGCGCTGCTGCCCAGCGTTTCACCGGCCAGGACAAGAACATCGACAACTTCGCCCAGGAGGTGCTCAGCGGTTCCCTGCGGTCCTCGATAGGCGCCACCGACGTGATGACCATCATCCAGAAGCGTGATGAGCTCGGCACGTCGGTGCTCGCCACCGCCCGGGAATCCCTCGCCAACCAGGGCGTCGACGTCGACTCGTTCGAGATCAAGGGCATCACCGACGCCAACGACTACATCCGCGACCTGGGTCGTGCCGAACAGGCCAAGGTGCGACGACAGGCCGAGGTGGCCGAGCACCAGGCCAACCGGGAAGCGCAGGAAGCTTCGATCATCGCCGAACAGGCCGTGGCCGAGGCCCAGAACACCCTGGCGCTGCGCAAGGCGGCGCTCCAGCTCGACACCGACAAGGCCTCCGCCGAGGCCGCTGCGGCCAAGCCGCTAGCCGAGGCGAAGGCCCAACAGAACATCGTTCAGGAGCAGGAGCTGACCGCCAAGCGTCGCGCCAGCCTGCGAAAGGCCGAGCTTGACTCCGAGGTCAACGCCGTGGCCGACGCCGACGCGTACCGCGTGCGGGTCTCCGCAGCCGCAGCCGCCGAGGCCCGCGTCGCGGCGGCCAACGCCGACCGCGACAGCCGGGTGGCGTCCGCCGAGGCCATCCGGGCCGAGGGTCAGGCCAACGCCGACGCCATCCTGGCCCGCGGCTCGGCAGAGGCCGAGGCTACCCGCCTCAGCGCCCAGGCCGTGGCCGAGCAGTCCGAGGCGCTCATCCAGTTGCGCCTGGTCGAGATGCTGCCGAAGATCGCGCACGAGCTGGCCGCGCCGATGGGCAACATCGACCAGCTCACGGTGATCTCCACCGACGGTGCGAGCCAGCTCAGCAAGAACGTCGCCTCCGGCTTCTCCGAGGTCGACGCCGTGCTCAACTCCACCATGGGCGTGGGCATCAAGGACCTGCTCGGCGGCCTGATCGGTGGAACCGCTGCCGTTACGGCACTGGCGAAGGCCCAGGCCGGCGACGGTTTTGTGCCCGCACAGATGCCGGTTTCTGCCGACGCTGACACGGTTCACAGCGGCGCCGTTCACACCGACGCCGTTCACACCGACGCCGTCTAGCCACACCGTGTCGGAACCCTGGCCGATCACGGCCGTCGCCCCGCCGCTCGTCGGCCGGGCGACGGCCAGTCAGCGCTGGTCAGATCTGGTTTTCCTGCATTGGCGGGTCGACGCCGACCAGGTGGCGCCACTGCTCCCGGACGGCCTCCGGCCCGACGTCTACGACGGCTCCAGCTGGGTCGGCCTGATCCCGTTCGTCCTGGACCGAGCCACTGTGTTCGGCAGCGCGCCGATCCCGTATTTCGGCTCGTTCGTCGAGGTCAATGTGCGTCTCTACGCGGTCGACGACCGCGGGCGGCGGGGTGTGGTATTCGTGTCGCTCGAGGCGTCCAGGCTCGCCGCGGTGCTGGCCGCCCGCGCGCTCTTCGCGCTGCCCTACATGTGGTCACGCACACGGGTGGAAGTGGTGGCCGGCGAGTACCGCTACTCGTCCACCCGCCACCTCGCCGCGCACGCGCACACTCAGATCGTCGTGCGATCGACGGGTCAGCCCGTCGTAGAGGATCCGCTGGCCGACTTCCTCACCGCGCGCTGGGCGCTGTTCACCCGGGTGCGCGGCCGCACCATCCGGCTGCGCAACCACCACCAGCCGTGGCGGCTGTTCACGGCGCAGCTGATCTCACTGGACGACAGCCTGCTCTCGGTGGCCGGTTTCCCGGGGCTGGCAGGATCCCGGGCACCGGATTCGGTGCTCTACTCACCCGGAATCACGACCTGGTTCGGCACCAGGGACTGACCGGCCGCGAGAGCGACCACAGCAGTCCCGTTGGGCTGGCCGACGTGGACGTTATCGGCTCTGTCCTTCCCGAGCCGGTGTGTGCTCTGGATGAACCCCGTGTCGGCGATCGCCGAGCACCGAGTCGCTGTTGCGGGCCTCGTTGGCGGCCGAGAACGGACTGCGGTAGGCCGTCACGGCGGTCTCCACCTCCGCCGCTATGAGGTCGGAGTTGATCATCGTGGCAACGCCGAGCCCGGCGGCGGCGGACACGACGACCTGCGCCATCAGGTTGGTGGCGTTGCCGGCCGCCCAGACACCGGGCACCACGGCACCGTCGTTGAGTACGCGCCCGGTCTCGTCGCTGTCCAACTGGGTGCCGACGCCGAGCGGATGCGGTGTCGAGGCCAGCCCAAGCCCGGCGAGGAAGTCGGTGCGGGCCGTGAACGTCGGGGCGACCACGAGCGCCTGCAGGGGGAACAGGCGACCGCTGGCCAGGCGAACCCCGGCCAGGGCCTTGTCCCGCACGTCGAGGCCCGCTACCGGGCCGATCACGACGCTGACGCCGCGGGCGGCGAGTTGCTCCCACTCCGCATCGGTCGGTCCGTGCTGCTCGGAAATCGTGCCGTCGGCGTCGAGCATGTCGCCGTGCAAAAAGAGAGTGATGTTCCTACTCCACTGGCGAAAGAGCAGCGCCTGGTGAACCGACTTCGGCCCGGTGCCGAGGATGCCGATGGTCTGGTCCCTGACCTCCCAGCCATGGCAGTACGGGCAGTGCAGCACGTCCCGCCCCCACCGCTCGGCGAGGCCGGGGACATCGGGAAGTTCGTCGACGAGCCCGGTCGCTACCAGCAGCCGGCGCCCCGACACTGTGCTGCCGTCATCGAGGGTCACGGTGAAGCCCTGCGCCGAGCGTCGGCTGTCGACGGCCCGGCCCATGACGAACTCCACGCCGTAGGAGCGGGCCTCCTCCTGGCCGAGGCGCACCAGCTCGGCGGGGCGCAAGCCGTCGCGGGTGAGGAAGCTGTGCACGCCCGCGGCGGGCGCGTTGCGCGGATGTCCGTTGTCGACGACGACCACCGAACGTCGTGCCCGCCCGAGCACAACTGCGGCGCTGAGTCCGGCAGCGCCGCCGCCGATGATGACGACGTCGTGTGTCTGTGTCTGTGTCTGCGGATGTGGAAGACGGGGGATAGAGGGAGGCGTGCCGTTGCTGGTCATATCACCATGCTGAAGCGCCGCTCCAAGATTGACAAACAGAATTGCCGAATTAGCAAGTGCCTGCTGCTGCGCGTCCTCCGAGACGGTTGGGGGAGCGCTAGAAGGGCGGTGGATCATCAGGCCGGTCGTTCGCCTGTGGCCGAGCCGGTGCTGCCGGTCGTTCGGGAGTGGGGGCCAGGGTGGGTGGTGGCCCGAGGGTGGTTTCGGGGTAGGTGCGGTGGGTTTCCCCGGCCGGGGAGGTCCAGCGCAGCACCCCGCCGGGTTCTTGCACCACGGCCCATAGTGTTTGGTGTTTGAGTCGGTGGTGGGCGCGGCAGAGGTGGGCCAGGTTGTCGTAGTCGGTGGGTCCGCCGTGTTCTCGTGCGATGGTGTGGTCGAGGTCGAGGTCGAGGTCGAGGTCGAGGTCGCTGCGGGACGCGGGTCGGGTGCAGCCGGGGAAGCGGCAAGTGCCGCCGCGCAGGGCGACCCAGCGGCGCAGGTCGGCGGGGGCTTTGTAGTGTTCTTTTCCGACCGAGAGCACGGCACAGGTCTCGGGGTGGGTCATCGCGTCGGCGCAGATCTGGGTGCCCCGCGTTCGGCGATCGCGGCGGTGGCCCGTGTGGTCAGGGTCTCGGGGTGCGCGCGTTCCCGCATCCGCCGGGCCTTGACGGCGAGCTTGCCGACGGTGAGGTCTTTCGCCACCGGCAGCAACTTGGCTTCGAAGGCGGCGGCTTCCTCGAGCGGGATGAAGCTGAGTTGTTCCATGAGCACCTGCCCGTGCCGGTAGCTGATGTCGCCGTGGCTCATCGCCGTCAGGGTGGCTGTCATCGGGCCGGCGAACATACTGGATTCACCGATCAGGTTCTCCGCGGTGCGATCGGCGTAGTCGGGGTTGAGCAGTTTCGCGGTGGCAGGGTCGGAGCTCCACCGCTGCAGGTCCGCGAGTGCGCGAGCCCGTTTAGCGATCGCCTTCGCGATGCTGCGGTGGGCGGGTCGGTCGGGAACTGCTCAGCTAGGCCGCTCATACCCCGATAATCGCACCGACCACCGGCACTCCCACCCCTGCAGAACCGGGTGTGGAAAAGTGCGCCGACCGGTCGCTTGTGGAGGAGCGGCCAGCCCGACTCAGGGCACAGATCAGGGCACGGAGATGAAGTGCTGCACCTCGGGGAACGGGTCGTAAAAACTGTGCAGCAGCGCTCTCCAGTCGGCGTATTCAGGGGAGCCCCTGAACCCCTCGGTGTGGTCCTCCAACCGTTCCCAGTCCACCAGCAGCAGGAAGGTCGATGGATTCTCAACCGACCTGGACAGGCTGAGTCCACGGAAGCCGGGCCTCGACTCGATGAGCGGCCGGGCCGTCTGAAACGCAGCAAGGAAGGCGTCTTCACGGCCGGGTCGCACGGGCAGAATGGCGTGTTCTCTGATCACCCGTTGACACTATCTCGGCTGGCGGGCCCGGCCCTGCGGGTACCATCGAGTCCCATGAGCAGCAACACGACGACCGACGCAGCCAGACCGAGCACAAGCCCGAGTACCGGCACCAGCACCAGCACGGTTCTCGGCGGCGAACACTATGCGGCGGAGCTGGTCGCCGCGGTACGCGCGGCGACGGTCGCGGCGGCACTGGCCGCCGAAGTCTGGTTCGGACGCGGTGACAAGAATGCGGCGGATGCCGCGGCAGTCGCCGCCATGCGCGCCGAACTGCTGCCGGCGCCATTCGCCGGGTACGTGGTGATCGGGGAGGGGGAGAAGGACGAAGCCCCGATGCTGGCCAACGGCGAGGAACTCGGCTCCGGCGAGGGTCCGGCCTGCGACATTGCCGTCGACCCGCTCGACGGCACGCGACTCGTGCAGGAAGGGCTGCCTGGATCCGTCTGTGTCATCGCCCTCGCTCCACGCGGCACGCTGTTCGATCCCCGAGACGTGTTCTACATGGACAAGCTCATCTCCTCGGCGCCGGCCCGCGGCATCCTCGACCTTCGGGCCACCCCGAGTCAGAACGTGCGCCGCCTGGCCGAAGCGCTCGGGAAGCCGGTGACCGAGATCACCGTGGCCGTGCTCGACAAGCCGCGGCATGCGAGCCTCGTGGCCGAACTGCGCGGGGTCGGTGCACGGGTCGTGCTCGCGGGGGAGGGCGACGTGTCCGCCGCGATCGACGCTGCCACACCCGGCGGGCGAATCGATTTGGCCATGGGGATCGGCGGCACTCCCGAGGGGGTGCTCACCGCCTGCGCGATTCGGGCACTGGGCGGATTCATGGAAGGTCGGCTCGCTCCCCAAAGCGATGACCAACTGCGCCTGGCCCTGGCCGCCGGGCACGATCTCCAGCGGGTATTGACTCTCGACGACCTCGTGGCCAGCGACAGAGTGCTGTTCGCTTCGACACCGGTGGGCGCTGGGGAGTCAAGCTAGGGCGGGGCCGCGCCGAAGAAACGCTGAGTCCACCGCGCCGGCCAGCCTGTTCCGGACCGAATTCCGATCGTTAACCAACGAGGCCCCCGGTTCTCCGGGGGCCGTTTCGGTGGGCGATGCGGGACTCGAACCCACGACCTCTTCCGTGTGAAGGAAGCGCGCTACCAACTGCGCCAATCGCCCGAACCACACTCGAAAACCTCTCGACTGCGACATCTGATACTAGACCAGACCGGGGCCTGAGCGCACATCGAGGGGCCGCGACACGCGGCAATCGCTCGGTTTGAATTTGTCTCGCACTATCGGCTAGAGTCTTCAACGCACGCAGAAATGCGAGCAGTTGCGGATGTGGCGCAGTGGTAGCGCATCACCTTGCCAAGGTGAGGGTCGCGAGTTCGAATCTCGTCATCCGCTCGAATTGAATCGGCCGAAAGGCCGATTCTCTTTGGTAGTAAACCCAGCACGGTTGTAGTGAATACGGCATCAAGCACGGTGGATTGGCCGAGAGGCGAGGCAGCGGCCTGCAAAGCCGTATACACGGGTTCGAATCCCGTATCCACCTCCAACCAGAGCAGTGTGCATTTTGCACTGCGAAGGATTTGGGCGATTGGCGCAGCGGTAGCGCGCTTCCCTGACACGGAAGAGGTCACTGGTTCGATCCCAGTATCGCCCACAGAGCAATGGCAGCACCAAGCACGAGAAGCGCCGAAGAAAACCCCCGATAAACTCGGGGGTTTTTTTGTTTTTCCGCGTAATTCCGCGGCACAGCGGGTGATTTCGACCGGGCTCGGCGCCCGCTGGCGCGTGATGTGCACACGAGGTCCCCAGGATCGAGTAGAGTCTTCCAAGCACGCAGAAATGCGAGCAGTTGCGGATGTGGCGCAGTGGTAGCGCATCACCTTGCCAAGGTGAGGGTCGCGAGTTCGAATCTCGTCATCCGCTCGAAGTGAATCGGCCGAGAGGCCGATTTTCTTTGGGTATACAGGTAACAAAGAACACGGTGGATTGGCCGAGAGGCGAGGCAACGGCCTGCAAAGCCGTCTACACGGGTTCGAATCCCGTATCCACCTCCAGCCCGTGAGTACCATCCGCGGTCCTGGGCGATTGGCGCAGCGGTAGCGCGCTTCCCT
Organism: Cryobacterium sp. TMN-39-2; assembly: GCF_004402745.1. Classification (NCBI taxonomy): domain Bacteria; kingdom Bacillati; phylum Actinomycetota; class Actinomycetes; order Micrococcales; family Microbacteriaceae; genus Cryobacterium; species Cryobacterium sp. TMN-39-2. The sequence continues at coordinate 212,275 of NZ_SOFX01000027.1, read as the reverse complement.
GACACGGAAGAGGTCACTGGTTCGATCCCAGTATCGCCCACCAGATAGCACAAGAGACAGTACAGCCAAGCGCTGTCGGCAGAGTCCACACGGGCATCGCCGGCAGCGCTTTTCTGTGCCCGCGGCCCGTCACTGAGCCCACCGGCGCCCGCTAAAGTTGAAGGGTTCGCAACTCAAGGGAGTAATACACGTGGTTGACGGTTTTGAGCTATTCACCGACCGATCCGTTGTCGCCATGCGCGTCAACGGCGAGCTCAGGGACCTCGCCACTGCGGTGACCGAAACGGATGACGTCACCCCGGTGACAATCGACTCACCCGACGGCCTCAACATCCTGCGCCACTCGGCTGCTCACGTGCTCGCTCAGGCCGTGCAGACCGTGAACCCCGCGGCGCGCTTGGGCATCGGCCCATTCGTCACCGACGGCTTCTACTACGACTTCGACGTGGCCGAACCGTTCACCCCCGAAGACATCAAGTCGCTCGAGAAGGCCATGGACCGCATCATCCGTCAGGGCCAGCGCTTCGTGCGCCGCGTCGTGACCGATGACGAGGCCCGCGCCGAACTTGCGGCAGAGCCGTACAAGCTGGAACTCATCGGCCTGAAGGGCGGGGCGGGAGACGACCCGACCCCCGATGGCGACAACGAGTCCGTCGAGGTCGGCGGCGCGGAACTGACCATCTACGACAACGTCGACCCCAAGACCGGTGAGACCGTGTGGAAGGACCTCTGCCGCGGTCCGCACCTGCCCAACACCCGCATGATCGGCAACGGCTACTCGCTCACCCGCCTGGCCGCAGCGTACTGGCGCGGTTCGGAGAAGAACCCGCAGCTGCAGCGCATCTACGGCACCGCCTGGCCCACCAAGGACGAACTGCGCGCCTACAAGGCCCGCCTGGAAGAGGCCGCCAAGCGCGACCATCGCAAGCTCGGTCAGGAACTGGACCTGTTCTCCTTCCCCGAAGAGATCGGCTCCGGCCTGGCTGTCTTCCACCCCAAGGGCGGCATCATCCGTTCGGAGATTGAGAACTTCATGCGAGAGCGCCTGCTCGCGAACGGCTACGACCTGGTCAACACCCCCCACATCACCAAGGGTCACCTGTTCGAGACCAGCCAGCACCTCAACTGGTACCGCGAGGGCATGTTCCCGCCCATGCACCTTGACGAAGAGGTCGACGCCGAGGGCCACGTCACCCGCCAGGGCCAGGACTACTACCTGAAGCCCATGAACTGCCCAATGCATAACCTCATCTTCAAGGCCCGCGGACGCAGCTACCGCGAGCTTCCGTTGCGTCTGGCGGAGTTCGGCACCGTCTACCGCTATGAGAAGAGCGGCACGCTGCAGGGCCTCACTCGCGTGCGAGGCCTCACCCAGGACGATGCGCACATCTACGTCACCCAGGACCAGGTCAAAGCCGAGGTCACCAGCCAGCTCGAGTTCGTCTTCGAGACCCTCCGTGGTTACGGCCTCACCGATTTCTACCTGGAACTGTCGACCCGCGATCCCAAGAAGTCCGTCGGTACTGACGAGCAGTGGGAGGCCGCGACCGACACCCTCCGCCGGGTCGGCGAGGATTCGGGACTCGAACTCGTGGCGGATCCGGGTGGAGCGGCCTTTTATGGTCCGAAGATCTCGGTGCAGGCACGGGACGCCATCGGCCGCACCTGGCAGCTGTCGACGGTGCAACTCGACTTCAACCAGCCGGAACTGTTCGACCTGGAGTACACGGCGCCCGACGGCACTCGCCAGCAGCCGGTCATGATCCACCGCGCCCTGCTCGGGTCGATCGAGCGGTTCTTCGCCATCCTGCTCGAGCACTACGCCGGTGCGTTCCCGGTTTGGCTCTCGCCGGTGCAGGTCATCGGCATCCCAGTGTCCGAGCAGTACGAGGACTTCCTCTGGGAAGTCCTGGCCAAGCTCAAGACGGCGGGCGTCCGGGTCGAACTCGACTCGTCCAGCGACCGGATGCAGAAGAAGATCCGCAACGCCACGCTGCAGAGGATCCCGTTCCAGCTCATCGTCGGTGAGGATGACCGCGCGAACGGCGCGGTCAGCTTCCGGTTCCGTGACGGCACCCAGGAAAACGGGGTTCCCGTCGACGACGCCATCCGCCGGATCATCGCGTCCATCACCACCCGCGCGCAGGTCAACGGCGCCGCCGACTTCGCCCAGGAAGGCGCACCCGTCGCCCTGGTCGTTGCGGCCGGCGCGGACCAGGCCTGACGATGACCGAAGCCACTCCGGCGGGTCCCGAGAAGGACGCGCCGCGAGACACGCCCTGGGACCGCCTGTCCGGCAGCCCGCAGGACTTCGTCGAGGGCGTCCAGGTGGAGAATTCGGGCGACTTCGCCGCCGTTCCGGACGCCTTCCAGCGACTGTGGACGCCCCACCGGATGGTCTACATCCAAGACGGTCAGCAGCCGCACCCCGACGACTGCCCGTTCTGCATCGCACCGTCGATGGACGACGAGAAGGCTCTCATCGTGGCTCGCGGGAAGTACGCCTACGTGCTGCTGAACCTGTTCCCGTACAACAGCGGCCACCTGCTGGTCTGCCCCTACCGGCATGTTGCGACGTATGACGAAGCCACCCCGGAGGAAGTCGCCGAGATCGGTAGCCTGACCCAGGTGGCAATGCGGGTGCTCAAGGCCACCTCGGGCTGCGACGGGTTCAACCTCGGAATGAACCAGGGCCGCATCGCGGGCGCCGGGATCGCCGAGCACCTGCACCAGCACATCGTGCCGCGGTGGGCGCTCGACTCGAACTTCTTCCCGATCATCGCCGGCACCAAGGCAATCCCGAAGCTGCTCGGCGAGGTGCGCCGCGAGGTCGCGGAGGGTTGGCCGGTTTCCGCCGTCTGACCCTCGCTTTCCCACCTCGCTGGCACGGCTTGCAGTAACACCCGTCTCTTGACCCAGTTCTCATCACCCGTGCCCCTCGCCCCGACCAGCGGCACCAGACGCAAGGAATAGAATCGTAGCTATGACTGACACCACTTCCCCCGAGCAGGTCGACAGCGCCGCACAGTTCGGCTCGAGCCGCGTCAAGCGCGGACTCGCTGAGATGCTGAAGGGCGGCGTCATCATGGACGTCGTCAACGCCGAGCAGGCCCGCATCGCCGAAGACGCCGGCGCCGTCGCCGTCATGGCGCTCGAGCGCGTCCCGGCCGACATCCGCTCCCAGGGTGGTGTCGCGCGCATGAGCGACCCCGACCTGATCGACAGCATCCGCGCCGAGGTCTCCATCCCGGTCATGGCGAAGGCCCGCATCGGCCACTTCGTCGAGGCCCAGGTGCTGCAGGCCCTCGAGGTCGACTACATCGACGAGTCAGAGGTGCTGAGCCCCGCCGACTACGTCAACCACATCGACAAGTGGAACTTCACGATTCCGTTCGTCTGCGGTGCCACCAACCTGGGCGAGGCGCTGCGTCGCATCACCGAGGGCGCCGCGATGATCCGCTCCAAGGGCGAGGCCGGCACCGGCGACGTCTCTGAGGCCACCAAGCACATCCGCACCATCAAGGGCGAGATCGCCCGGCTGTCCTCGCTCACCAAGGACGAGCTGTACGTGGCCGCCAAGGACCTGCAGGCCCCGTACGAACTCGTCGCCGAGATCGCCGCGACCGGCAAGCTGCCCGTCGTGCTGTTCACCGCCGGCGGCGTGGCCACCCCGGCCGACGCGGCCATGATGATGCAGCTCGGCGCCGACGGCGTCTTCGTGGGTTCGGGCATCTTCAAGTCCGGCAACCCGCAGGAACGCGCCAACGCCATCGTCAAGGCCGTCGCCTTCTACGACGACGCCAAGATTATCGCGGATGTCTCGCGGGGCCTCGGCGAAGCCATGGTCGGCATCAACGTGTCCGACCTTGCCGCACCGCACCGCCTCTCCGAGCGCGGCTGGTAACACTCGCTTCATGAGCGTTGGAGTACTCGCCCTTCAGGGCGACTTTCGCGAGCATGCCGACGTCCTGCGCTCGCTCGGCAGCGAGGTCACTCTCGTGCGCCGCCCGGAGGAACTGGCCAGCGTCACCGGCCTGGTGATCCCGGGCGGCGAGTCCAGCGTGATGGACAAGCTGACTCGCATGTTCGGCCTCGCCGACCCCCTGCGAGCGGCCGTCCAGGGCGGGATGCCGGTCTACGGCACCTGCGCGGGACTGATCATGCTGGCCGACAACGTGTTGGACGGCATCTCGGGCCAGCAGAGCATCGGCGGCCTGGACATCAGCGTGCGCCGCAACGCGTTCGGCTCGCAGACCGCCTCGTTCGAGACCGACCTGGACGTACCGGCCCTCGGCGAGACCCCAGTGCACGCCGTCTTCATCCGCGCCCCGGTGGTCGAGACGGTCGGATCGCGCGCCACGGCGTTGGCGACGATCGCCGACGGTCGATGCGTGGCCGTCGAGCAAGGCAACCTGCTCGGCACGTCCTTCCACCCGGAGATCACGGGGGAGTACCGCTTCCACGAGTACTTCCTGCAGAAGGTGCAGACGGCCGGTTTCGGCGCCTAGCCCGGCTGCACCACACAGTCCGGCACAATGGGGGCATGACCCAGGCCAGCGCATGAGATACGTCGCCCTGCTGCGCGGCATCAACGTCGGCGGCATCACCATCAAGATGGCCGACCTGGCCGAAGCCGTCAGCAGGCTCGGCCACAGCGGCGTCACGACCATCCTGGCCAGCGGCAATGTGCTCTTCTCGAGCGACGAGCCTGATGCCGCCGCCGTCAAGACGGGCATGGAACGAGCCCTGTCAGAGCGATTCGGATACACGGCGTTCGTGGTGCTGCTCAGCAGAGACGACCTCGTCGCAGCCGTCGACGGCTACCCGTTCGACGACCGGGACGGCTGGCACTCGTACATCCTCTTCGGCTCAGACCCGGCCAGGCTCGACGAGCTCCTGGTCAGCGCGCCCCAGCTCGATCCTGCCGACGAGAGCGTTCTACCCGGCGACGGACTCCTGTACTGGCAGGTGCGTCGGGCTGTGGGAATCAAGAGCCCCTTCAGCCTCCTGGCTGCCAAACCCCGGTACAAATCCACCACCACGAACCGCAACCTGCGCACCCTGCACAAGATACTCGGCGTGCCCACCACCCGGTGAGCCGAAGGGCAGTCAGAGGGTGCCCGGGCTAGACTGAGAACGCACTGAGCGGTCGGAACGGTCGCGGTGCCAGCAGACGACGCCCCAAGCGCGTCGCACGAGTTAGCGCAACGACAACGCAACGAAAATCGGGAGATTCATGTCCGGGCATTCCAAGTGGGCGACCACCAAGCACCAGAAGGCCGTCACCGACTCGCGTCGGGCGAAGGCTTTCGCCAAGCTGATCAAGAACATCGAGGTCGCTGCCCGTATGGGCGGAGCGGACCTGTCTGGCAACCCGACGCTCGTCGACGCCATCCAGAAGGCGAAGAAGACCTCGGTCCCCAACGACAACATCGACCGCGCCGTCAAGCGCGGCGCCGGGCTGTCCGGTGAAGCCGTCGACTACACCACGATCATGTATGAGGGCTACGCCGCCAACGGTGTCGCCATCATGATCGAGTGCCTCACCGACAACAAGAACCGAGCCGCGGCCGAGGTGCGCACCACGGTCAGCCGCAACGGCGGCAACATGGCCGACCCGGGCAGTGTCGCCTACAACTTCCACCGCAAGGGCATCGTCGTGGTGCCCAAGGGAGACGCAACCGAAGACGACGTTCTCGCTGCGGTGCTCGACGCCGGCGCCGAAGAGGTCGTCGACGACGGCGAGAAGTTCGAGGTCTTCAGCGAGGCGCACGATCTGGTCGCCACCCGTACTGCCCTGCAGGCGGCTGGAATCGACTACGACTCCGCCGACATCGCCTTCGTCCCGCAGCTCAAGATCGAGGTCGACGCCGAGACCGCCCGCAAGGTGTTCAGGCTCATCGACGCTCTCGAGGAACTCGACGACGTGCAGAATATCTACAGCAACTACGACGTCTCGGCCGAGGTCCAGGCCGAGCTCGAAGCAGACAGCGAATAGCCCACCGATGACGGTCAGGGTGCTGGGCATCGACCCGGGCCTGACCCGCTGCGGCGTCGGGATCGTCGACGTCGCAGCGAACCGTTCGGCGACCCTTGTCGACGTGCAGGTGCTGCGCAGCTCTCCCGACCTGCCCCTCGAACGCCGCCTGCTCCTGATCAGTGAGGGCCTCGAAGAGCTCCTCGACCGGCACCAACCGCACTTCGTGGCCATTGAACGGGTCTTCGCGCAGCAGAACGTGAGCACGGTCATGGGCACCGCCCAGATCAGTGGGGTGGCCCTCATGCTCGCCGCCAAGCGCGGACTGACGGTGACCCTGCACACCCCGAGCGAGGTCAAGGCCGCCATCACCGGGTACGGCTCCGCGGACAAAAAGCAGGTCGGCACAATGGTCGCCCGGGTGCTGGGACTGGCCGAAATCCCGAAACCGGCGGATGCCGCCGACGCCCTCGCGCTGGCCATCTGCCACGCGTGGCGAACCGGCGCCGCCGGCGGCGTACTCCCCACCAGCGGTACGGTCGCGGCGGGCAACCGGTCCACGCCCGCGCTGAGTCCCGGCTCGCTCACTCCGGCGCAGAAGGCCTGGCGCGACGCCGAGCGCGGCAACGCGCCGGGGTCGGCGGCGGCAGTGTCTGCGGCGCACCGTAGGCTGGCTAGGTGATCTCTTCAGTGCGTGGCCCAGTCCTTTCAGCCCTGGGCTCAACCGTCGTGATCGAGGTCGGCGGAGTCGGACTCGCCGTGCAGGTCACCCCGTCCACAGCCCTGGCCGCGAGGGTCGGCACCGAAACCCGCCTGGCCACCACCCTGATCGTTCGTGAAGACTCCCTCACCCTCTACGGCTTCCCTAGCGCCGAAGAACTCGCAGTGTTCGAGCTTCTCGTCGGCGTCACCGGCGTCGGTCCCAAGTCCGCGCTCGGCGTGCTTGCCGTGCTCACCCCCAACCAAATCGCCCTCGCCGTCAACGCCGAGGATGATGCCGTGTTCCGCAAGGTCAGCGGAATCGGACCGAAGACCGCCAAGCTCATAGTGCTGTCACTGGTCGGCAAGGTCGCCGTCACCAGCGCCGCCGTTGCCCCCGGACGCGTCGGCGTCGCCACGGCCACCGTCGGCGCCAGCGTGCAAGCCGCGCTGATCGGCCTCGGCTGGTCGGAGCGGGTCGCCGTCCAGGCCGTTGAGGAGATCCTCGCCGGCAGCACAGCCGAGTTCGACGCCGAGGAAGCCGGGGTCGGGGCCGTGCTCCGCCTGGCCTTGGCCCGGCTCGGTCCTGCCCAGCATTCGGGTGCCGCCAATGCCGCTGGTCGCAACTCATGACCCAGGATCCCGGCGTCGACCTGACCAACCCGGCACTCGAGGGCGACGCGGAGCTGGCCTTCGAGGGCGCCCTGCGCCCCAAGAGCCTCACCGAGTTCGTCGGCCAGCAGAAGGTGCGCGGTCAGTTGCAGCTGCTGCTGACCGCGGCATCGATGCAGCAGCGCACCCCTGACCACATCTTGCTGGCCGGCCCTCCGGGCCTCGGCAAGACGACCCTGGCCATGATCATCGCCTACGAGGGCAATCGGCCGCTGCGCATGTCTAGCGGCCCCGCGATTCAGCACGCCGGCGACCTGGCTGCCGTGCTCTCCTCCCTCGTGCCCGGCGAGGTGCTCTTCATCGACGAGATCCATCGGATGGCCCGCTCCGCCGAAGAGATGCTCTACCTGGCGATGGAGGACTTCCGCATCGACATCATGGTCGGCAAGGGGGCCGGAGCCACGTCGGTACCGTTGGACCTGGCGCCGTTCACCCTGGTCGGGGCCACCACACGTTCCGGCATGCTCCCGAACCCACTGCGCGACAGGTTCGGCTTCACGGCCCACCTGGAGTTCTACGCCGACGCCGAACTCGAACTGGTGCTGGTGCGCGCCGCACGCCTCCTCGGACTGGTCATCGACCGGGAGGCCATCGCCGAGATCGCCGGCCGGTGCCGGGGGACTCCGCGAATCGCCAACCGGCTGTTGCGCCGGGTGCGCGACTACGCGCTCGTGCACGGCGGAGACGCCGACCTGGCGGCCGTGCATGCGGCGCTGGAGCTCTACGACGTCGACGAAATCGGACTGGACCGGCTCGACCGCGAGGTCATGAACATCGTCCTCACCCGTTTTGGGGGTGGACCGGTTGGGCTGAATACACTGGCCGTCTCGGTGGGGGAGGAGCCCGAAACCATCGAATCGGTCGTCGAGCCCTTCCTGGTGCGGATAGGCTTCCTCACGCGTACCCCGCGCGGGCGGGTTGCTACTGCCGCAGCGTGGCGGCATTTCGGCTTGAGCAATCCTCAGGCTGCGCTCACCTTGGATGTTCTATAATTCAAGCTGGTCAGGCACGCACCTTCTGCCGGCTTCCCCCAGCCACTCCCACAAAAAACTTCGTCGCGACACCACGCTCGCACGGGAAGGTTTCACAGTTCTATGGATCCGTTGACTCTAGTCATGCTCGCCGTCTTGGCGTTGCTTGTGTTCTTCATGTTTCGCAATGGCCGCAAGCGCCAGAAGGACACCTTGGCCCTGCAGTCGAAGATGGTCGCCGGAGCAGACGTGATGACCAACTTCGGCCTCTACGGCACCATTGTGTCGATCGATGAGGAAGAGAACAAGGTCGCCCTCGAGATCGCACCCGGCACCATTGTGCAGATCCACCGCCAGACGATCGCCCGCGTCGTCGAGCCCACAGTCGCCGGCGATGACGTCGTCCTCGACCAGACCGTTGACACCGACGCCGGCACGCCGGCCGTTGTCGGCGAGCCCGAGTACGGCCAGCGTGCCGAATTCAAGCCGACGACCGACGAGGTCGCGCCCGACACCGACACCGAACCCAAAAAGGGCGACGCGTAACACACCCACTCCGGCTGCGCGGCTTCGGTCGCGCAGCACGAGCAATAGAAAGCTGAGTTCAATAGGTGGCTAAGTCGTCTCCGACCAAGAAGGCCTGGCGCTCCCTGACCTGGCTTGGCGTGATCATCGTCGGTCTCATCGCTCTGAACGGAGCCGGCGTTCTCACCGGCGGCGGTTCGTGGACGCCGAAGCTGGCGCTCGACCTCGAGGGTGGCACCCAGATCATCCTGGCCCCCAAGCTCGAGTCCGGCCAGACGGTTTCGTCTGAACAGCTCAACCAGGCGGTGTCGATCATCCGGCAGCGGATCGACTCCGCCGGAGTCTCCGAGTCGGAGATCAACACCCAGGGTGGACAGAACATCGTCGTCTCCATTCCCGGAACGCCTGACGACGCCACCCTGAACCGCATCCAGTCCTCGGCAAAGCTCGAGTTCCGACCGGTCCTGGTCGCTTCAGCGCCCACTGAAGACAGTGTCGGCGCAGACGGTTCAACCGACGAGGCCACCGACCCGGCGACGGATGCCGCGGCAGACCCGGCCGCAGAGTCCCCGGCCGCCGAGACTCCGGCCGCTGAGACCCCGGCCGTCGCGCCCACCGACGCGAGCGACCTGAACAACATCACCCCCGACCTGCAGGCGCAGTTCGATTCCTTCCAGTGCAGCGACATCGACACCAGCGTTGTGGCACCGGCCGATCAGCCGCTGATCACCTGCGAGAGCGATGGTTCGATCAAGTACATCCTCGGGCCGGTCGAGGTGAGCGGCGAGAACATCTCCGACGCCACCAACGGGCAGGTCACCACGCAGAGCGGTGCAACCACCGGCGAATGGGCCGTCAACATCGTCTTCGACCGCATCGGCACCGAGTCGTTCGCCGACGTGACGACGCGCCTGAGCGGCCTCCAGGGCGCGCAGAACCAGTTCGCCATCGTGCTGGACGGCAGGGTCATCTCCGCTCCGCGCACGCTGGCCGTGATCACCGACGGCAAGCCCCAGATCACCGGCTCGTTCGACCAGGACACCTCCAAGGCCCTCGCCGACCAGCTCAAGTTCGGCGCCCTGCCGATCAGCTTCACCGTGCAGAGCCAGGACACCATCTCGGCAACCCTCGGTTCGACCCAGCTGCAGAGCGGCCTCATCGCGGGACTGATCGGCCTGATCCTGGTCGTGCTCTACTCCCTCATCCAGTACCGCCTCCTCGGGCTGGTCACTGTCGCGTCGCTCATCGTGGCTGGCGTGATCACCTACCTGCTGATCACTCTGTTGTCCTGGCGTGAGGGGTACCGCCTCTCCCTGGCCGGTGTGGCCGGTCTCATCGTGGCCATCGGTATCACCGCTGACTCGTTCATCGTCTACTTCGAGCGGGTGCGCGACGAGCTCCGCGACGGCAGGGGACTGGTGTCCGCGGTGGAATCCGGCTGGCGCCGCGCGATCCGCACCATCATCGCCTCCGACACCGTCAACTTCCTCGCCGCGGCGGTTCTGTTCATCCTGGCCGTCGGTAACGTGCGCGGTTTCGCCCTGACCCTGGGACTGACCACCCTGGTCGACCTCCTGGTCGTGGCGATGTTCACCCATCCGATGCTGCAGCTGCTCGCCCGCACCAAGTTCTTCGGAGACGGGCACAAGCTCAGTGGACTCGACCCGCGGGCACTCGGCGCCGTCTACCGCGGACGCGCCCGGTTCCAGCCCTCCGTGGAGGTGGCGTCACGCAAGTCGCCGTCCTCCAGCAAGGAGGCCGCAAAGCGCCAGACCATCGCCGAACGCAAGGCGGCTGAGCTCGTCGGTTCCGGCTCCAGTAAGTCGACCGATGGGAAGGATTCCTAATGGCCAGCTTCAACCAGTTCGGCAACGATCTGCACACCGGCAAGCTCTCCTACAACATCGTCGGACGTCGTAAGGTCTGGTACTCGGTCGCCGCGGTCATGATCCTGATCGCGATCCTCGGTCCGGTCCTCCGCGGTGGGTTCACGTTCGGCATCGAGTTCACCGGCGGCTCCGAGTTCGTCCTCTCCGAGATCTCCACCGAGGACCAGGATGCGGCATCCACCGCGGTCACCGAGGTGGTGCCCGAAGCCGTGCCCAAGGTGTCCGTCGTCGGCAGTGACAGTATCCGCGTGCAGACCGACCAGCTCAGCGACACCGAGAGCCGGGAAGTACGCGCCGCTCTCGCCACCGCATACAGCGTCGACGCGGCGCAGGTCACGTCCTCGTTCATCGGCCCGTCCTGGGGCCAGGACATCACCGGCTCCGCCATCCGCGCACTGCTCACCTTCCTGGTGCTCGCCGGCGCGGTGATGGCCCTGTACTTCCGCACCTGGAAAATGGCCGCCGCCGCCATGGTCGCCCTGTTGCACGACCTCGTCATCACCGCGGGTTTCTACGGCATCACCGGCTTCGAGATCACTCCGGCGGCCGTGATCGGCTTCCTCACGATCCTGGGCTACTCGCTGTACGACACCGTGGTGGTGTTCGACAAGATCCGCGAGAACACGACCGAAGACGGGCCAGAATCCCGGCGCACGTTCGCCGACTCGGTCAACCTCGCGGTCAACCAGACCCTGGTGCGCTCGATCAACACCTCGATCGTCGCAGTCCTCCCGGTCGCCTCGATCCTCGTCATCGGTGCGTTCGTGCTGGGTGCGGGAACCCTGCAGGACATCTCCCTGGCCCTGCTGATCGGAATGATCGTGGGTACATACTCCACGATCTTCATCGCCGCCCCGCTCTACGCCCAGCTGCGCGAGAACGAGCCGGAGATCCGCAAGCGCGACAAGAAGGCCCTGGCCCTGCGGGCCAAGGCCACCGGTACCTCGTCGGTCGCCGGCACGGATGCGGCCCGCGCGGACCTTCCCGCGTGAGCCGGTTCTCCCGCCGGGAATACCCGACAGCGTCCCTCGGTTTACCGTTTATCCGTTAGTACAGGGATAATTGGCCCCAGGGAGTGAGGTAACGAGATGACAGAAACCACCACGCCATCCGCCGCGTCACTGCGTCGTCTGGTGCCGCGTATCTTCTCCAGGGCGCAGCCTGTCGGTGCCGTCGACACGCTGCTGAAGACGGTGCGCACGCACCATCCCAAGGTGGATCTGTCGATCATCGAACGGGCGTACGCGGCCGCTGAGCGGGCCCACGAGGGCCAGAAACGTCGCAGCGGCGAGCCGTACATCACCCATCCCGTCGCGGTCGCCCAGATCCTGGCCGACCTCGGGATCGGTCCCAAGACCGTGGCAGCTGCCCTGTTGCACGACACTGTCGAGGACACCGACTACACCCTCGACCAGTTGCGCGCCGACTTCGGCGACGAGATCACCATGCTTGTGGACGGCGTCACCAAGCTCGACAAGGTGAAGTACGGCGACAGCACTCAGGCCGAGACTGTCCGCAAGATGATCGTCGCGATGTCCAAAGACATCCGGGTGCTGATCATCAAACTGGCCGACCGTCTGCACAACGCCCGCACCTGGGGCTTCGTGCCGGCTGAGTCCGCGACCCGCAAGGCCACCGAGACCCTCGAGATCTACGCCCCGCTGGCCCACCGCCTGGGAATCCAGACCATCAAGTGGGAACTCGAGGATCTCTCTTTCGGGGTGCTCTACCCGAAGCTGTACGCCGAGATCGAGAGCCTCGTCAAGCAGCGCACCCCGCAGCGCGAAGAATTCGTGCAGTACGTCATCGACGCGATCAACGACGATCTCAAGGCCGCGCGCATCCGCGGCAAGGTGGCCGGACGGCCCAAGCAGTACTACTCGATCTACCAGAAAATGGTCGTGCGCGGCCGCGAGTTCGACGAGATCTACGACCTCGTCGGCATCCGGGTCCTGGTGAACTCGGTGCGGGACTGTTACGCGGTCCTCGGCGCCATCCACGCGCGGTGGACTCCGCTGCCCGGTCGCTTCAAGGACTACATCGCCACCCCCAAATTCAACCTGTACCAGTCGCTGCACACCACCGTGCTCGGCCCGAGTGGCCGCCCGGTCGAGATCCAGATCCGTACCCAGGAGATGCACGAGCGTGCCGAGTACGGCGTCGCCTCGCACTGGAAGTACAAGGAACAGGTCAACGGCAAGAGCTCCGGCCCCGGCCCGCAGAGCGACACCGATATGGCCTGGCTGGCACATATTTCCGATTGGCAGGCCGAAACGGCCGACCCCAACGAGTTCCTCGACTCCCTGCGCTACGAGATCGGCGCCAAGGAGGTCTACGTCTTCACGCCCAAGGGCCGCGTGATCGGCCTGCCCGCCGACGCGACGCCAGTGGACTTCGCTTACGCCGTGCACACCGAGGTGGGCCACCGCACCATGGGCGCCAAGGTCAACGGACGGCTCGTACCTCTGGAGAGCTCGCTCAGCACCGGCGACGTCGTGGAGGTCTTCACCTCCAAGAACCCGGACTCGGGTCCGAGCCAGGACTGGCTGAACTTCGTCAAGAGCCCCAGGGCGCGCAACAAGATTCGCCAGTGGTTTACCAAGGAACGCCGCGACGAGGCCATCGAACAGGGCCGCGACGCCATCGCCAGGGCCATGCGCAAGCAGAACCTGCCGCTGCAGAAGCTGATGAACCAGGACTCCTTCGCCGAGGTCGCCGCCGTGATGCGCTACGAAGACGTCTCGGCGCTCTACGCCGCCGTCGGTGAAGGGCACGTGTCGACGCAGTCCGTGCTGGAGAAGGTCGTCGCCACGCTGCAGAGCGTGGAGGAGAGCGACGCGACGGACCTGCCGTTCACCCCCAACGGCCGTACCCAGACGCTGCGCAACAACGACTCCGGGATCCTGGTGCGCGGCGCCCCCGACATCCTCGTCAAGCTGGCACGCTGCTGCACCCCGGTTCCCGGCGACAAGATCGTGGGTTTCATCACCCGCGGTTCCGGTGTGTCTGTGCACCAATTCGACTGCCACAACGTGCAGGAACTGCTCAAGGAACCCGAGCGGATGATCGACGTCGACTGGGCGCCGACCTCGAAGAGCCTGTTCCTCGTGCAAATCCAGATCGAGGCCCTCGACCGCTCCGGCTTGCTCTCGGATGTCACCAGAGTGTTGTCGGAACACCACGTCAACATCCTCTCAGCGACGGTGCACACCTCCAGTGACCGGCTGGCGATCAGCCGGTTCGTGTTCGAGATGGGCGACACTACCCACCTCGACAGGGTGCTGAACGCGGTGCGCCGCATCGACGCCGTGTACGACGTCTACAGGGTCAGCGACGGCTGAGGTTCAGCCGGCGCGCTTCCCGTAGCTGGGCGGCCGCCCTGCGGCTGAACGAGACTCCCCGTCGACCGGCGAGCGCCTGTTCGTCGGCGTGCGGATCGACTGGTCCGTCATAGGCCAGCAGCGCCGCCAGCAGCGCCGTGTCTGCGCGGCACCCGGGTGAGCGGCCCCAGCGGGCAAGGTCGATGGCCGTCCGCAGGGGAGTGGTGACGAGTTGTCGACCCAGCACCCTCGTCTCGTCGCGGCCGAGGCGCACCTCGCGGAGCTGGGTCCTCGTCTCGACGGGCTTGCGGGCACGCGCGGTCATGTCGATGCAGAACTGATGGGGGTCAGGTTCGGCGGCCAGGCCATAGATCCAGGCGGCGCTCATCCGCTCGGCGGCGGCCCGGCTCGGCGCGACCGAGGTGAGCGCCTCGCCCCGGGTCTCCGGGCCGTCGTGGGCGTCGACCGGACACCACGCCCCGGCGAGCGGGAACAGCTCACCGTCGAGGCGGGCACAGTTCAGTTCGGCGAGCGGAAGGTCGGCCGTGGTGAGCGCGGCAGGAAGCAAGGGAGTCATGCTTCCAGCCTGCGGAGTCGCCGGCAGACGCCGAAACGGGACCGGGAATCTGTGGACAGATTCCCGATCCCGTTTCGGGTGTGGGTAGTTACTCCCGTGCAGCGAGTCGTTACTGGCCGATGGCCTTCAGCCAGGCCTTACGGGTCTCGAGCGCCTCGGTCGCGTCCTTGATCTTGCGGGCGTCCTTGGTCTCCTGCGCGGCGGCCAGCTCGGCCTCGAGCTTGGCGATCGCGTCGTGCAGCTGACCGGCGAGGCCTTCGGCGCGGGCCTTGGTCTCGGGGTTGTTGCGCTTCCAGTGGTCGTCGTCGAGCTTCCGCACGGCCGCTTCCACCTTGCGCATGCGCTCCTCGACGGGCTTGACCTGGTCGCGGGGGACCTTGCCTGCGGCGTCCCAGCGGCGCTGCACCGAGCTGAGCAGCTCGCGGGCCTTGACCCGGTCGGTCTCGGTGAGCAGGGTCTCGGCCTCGGTGAGCAGGTCGAGCTTGACGACCAGGTTGGCGGAGAACTCTTCGTTGTCTTGCGCGTCGATCTCGCTCTTCACCGAGTAGAGCACGTCGCCGGCGGCCTTGAACTTGGCCCACATGGCGTCGTCCTGCTTCTTGCCGGAGCGGCCGGCGGCCTTCCAGTCCTCGAGCAGGTTGCGGTAGGCGGGGATGCCGTCGGCACCCTGGGGTGCCAGCGCCTCGGCCTTCTCGATGAGCTGCTGCTTGCGGTTCCGTACATCCTTGTGAGCGCTGTCGAGTTCGGCGAAGAACGCCTTGCGGTTCTGCTCGATAGTGGTGCGAGCCGCACGGAACCGCTTCCAGAGCTCGTTCGCCTCGCCCTTGGGGATGCGCGGTGCGTCGTGCTGGTGGGCCTGCCACTTGGCGAACAGCGCGTCGAGTGCAGCGCTGGTCTGCTTCCACTGCGTCTTGGCCGGGTCTTCGGCGGCGAGGCGTTCGGCCTCTTCAACGATGGCAGCCCGCTCCGCGAGGGCCGCAGCGCTGGCGGCCTTGGCCTCGACACCCTGCTGCTCGGTGAGCTCGGTGACCGTGCCACCCAAAGCGCCGAGGCGCTCGGCGAGGGCGGCGAGGTTGCCGACGGCGTTTGCCGTTGCAACCGACTTCGACAGGTTCGCGACCGACTTGGCGATATCCGCGGCCGGCGCCCCTCCCTTCGCGCGCTGTTCGAGCAGGGTGACCTGTCCGTTCAGCTCCACGTACTTGCGTTCGAAGTAGGCGAGTGCCTCTTCAGGTGTCGCGTCGGGATACTGGCCGACGGCACGTTCGCCGTCTGCTTCGCGCACGTAAACCGTGCCGGTTTCGTCTACGCGACCCCATGGTTGCTGATCTGTCGTAGTCAAGAGCCTCACCTTAATGATCTGGTTGATTCCCCGAGCAGTGAAGTACTGCAGCGGGCGAATCCCTGAACGAGCCAGTACTGGCACAAGCCAATACGCGCACAAGCTTATTGCAAGCGTGCCCGTCGTTCGGCGGAAACGACCGAACTGGTCTCTCCGAGCTGATTTCTACCGTGGTTACTGAACGGTGAAGGAGGTGATGGTGGTCGGAACCACGGGAGCGCCGTCCGCCGAGCCGTCCTCGACCCCGGCGTCGGCGATCTGGCTGACGAGCTGGTCCAGTCCGGAGGTGACGGTGCCGATGACCGAGTAACCGGAACCGTCCGCTCCAGCAGGAATCTCCGTATCGCCGTAGACGATGAAGAACTGGCTGCCCATGCTGTACGGATCGCTGGACCTCGCCATGGCGATGGTGCCGGCCGGATAGACGTTGTCGGCCG
Organism: Cryobacterium sp. TMN-39-2; assembly: GCF_004402745.1. Classification (NCBI taxonomy): domain Bacteria; kingdom Bacillati; phylum Actinomycetota; class Actinomycetes; order Micrococcales; family Microbacteriaceae; genus Cryobacterium; species Cryobacterium sp. TMN-39-2. The sequence continues at coordinate 195,866 of NZ_SOFX01000027.1, read as the reverse complement.
GAGCATTCTCGACCGGGCCGTAGTAGTAATTGGGTCCACCGGTTCCGTCGCCGGTGGGGTCACCGCACTGCAATACCGAAAAGCCTTCGCCCGTGGTCAGGCGGTGGCAGGTGACGTCATCGTAGAAACCGGATCCGGCGAGGCTGATGGTCGAGGAGACCGCTTGCGGCGCCGCGGCGCCGTCGAGGGAGACGCCGAGTGCGATGTCGTTGAGGGTGAGCGTGCCGGTCCAGGTCCGACCCTCGGCCAGATCGCTCGAGGGAACGTCGCCCGCGTTCGCGCCGGGGGTCGGAGTCACCGAATCTGAGGGCTCGGCCGTGGGCGTCGCGGAAGCCGAAGCACTGGGTTCAGGAGTGCCGGGGCCGCCGCCGAAGTAGAACATCTGGGCGCCGACCAGCACGATGAGCGCGACCACGAGTACGCTGCCGGCCACGATGTTGTCGCGCACGCGCCGCTTGACCTGGTGCTCGTTCACGGCCTTGCGTGCCTGGTAGGCGCGAGCGCGGCCGCGGGCCTCGCGTTCCTGCTTGGTGTTAGGTGCCACGGGAATCCTCCAGGTGCCGCCTGAGGCGGGAAATCGGGCTTGTCGGGCAACACGGCCCGGGTCACTGTGAACTCTACGCATGCGGGGGCGGCGGCGAAAATTGGCGTCGGCGGCACAAACTACGCTGGACGCATGTCTTCCGTCCAACCAGGCCTCCGTACCGGCGCGACGCCGCTTGCGGTGCGCATGCGCCCCAAGAGCCTGGCCGAGGTTGCCGGGCAGCGTCACCTGCTTACCCCGGGGTCGCCGCTGGTCAGCCTGGCCAACGACAAGACGGGGGAGCAGGGTTCGGTCTCCGTCATCCTGTGGGGCCCTCCGGGAACCGGCAAGACCACCCTCGCCCAGACCATCGCGCACAGTTCCGGACGCCGCTTCGTTGAGCTCTCCGCCGTCTCCGCCGGCGTGCGGGACGTGCGCCAGGTGATGGACGAGGCCCGCACCAGCCGGGACCTCTACGGCCTGTCCACCGTGCTGTTCCTCGACGAGATCCACCGGTTCAGCAAGGCGCAGCAGGACGCCCTGTTGCCGGGGGTGGAGAACGGCATCATCATCCTCGTGGCCGCCACGACCGAGAACCCGTCCTTCTCGGTGATCTCGCCGCTGCTGTCCAGGTCTCTGCTGCTCACTCTGGAGACCCTCAGCGACGACGACCTCGGTACCGTCGTGGACCGCGCCGTCACCGACCCGCGGGGCCTGGCCGACAGGTTCGTGCTCGACCCTGAGGCCCGCGGGGCAATCATCCGGCTCGCGTCCGGCGACGCCCGCCGGGCGCTCACGGCGCTCGAGGCCGCTTCGGTGTCGGCCGCGACCACGGAGACCGCTGACGGTGAGAAGCCCGTCATCACGACCGAGATCGTCTCGCTCGCGGTCGACCGGGCGCTGCTGCGCTACGACCGCAACGGTGACGAACATTACGACGTGATCAGCGCCTTCATCAAGTCGGTGCGCGGGTCGGATGTCGACGCGTCCCTGCACTACCTGGCCCGGATGATCGAGGCCGGGGAAGATCCCCGATTCATCTGCCGCCGGATCATCGTGCTCGCCTCCGAAGACATCGGCATGGCCGACCCGCAGTCTCTGGTCATCGCGATAGCCGCCGCCGACGCCGTGCAATACATCGGCATGCCGGAAGGCCGCATCCCCCTGGCCCAGGCCGTGGTGCACCTGGCCTGCGCGCCGAAGTCCAATTCCGCCTATATGGCCCTCGACGCCGCCATCGCCGACGTGCGCAACGGCAACACCGGCCGGGTGCCCAAGCACCTGCGTGACGCCCACTACCCGGGGGCCAAACGCCTCGGCCACGGCAAGGGTTACAAATACCCGCACGATGATGTGCTCGGCGTTCTCACGCAGGACTATCTGCCCACCGAACTGCGCCGGAAGCAGTACTACACACCCACCGAACACGGCAATGAACGTGACGTCTCCGCGCGCCTGGCCAAGCTCCGCAAGATCATCCGCGGCCAGTAGACCGGGGCGTGTCGAAAGCCCGGCCACGGGGGCACCCGTGTGCTAGCCTTGACCTCGCCTACAACTGGTTTTGTCATGCGGCTGCGTACACAACCTAAGTTGGAGTGGATTCGCCCTGTAGCCGGGCGGCCCGTGGCACCCACCCCTCTGATCTCCCATGACGCCTTGTGCTGCCGTTCGCGGCCGGCCCGGCGCCCTGGTATCCATTTTTCAGATCCATCCGAAAGGACACTGTGTCTACCAAGTCACGTACCCGTAGCAAGACCCGCCTCTCGCGGGCCCTGGGCATCGCCCTGACCCCGAAGGCCGCCAAGTACCTCGAGAAGCGTCCCTACGCTCCGGGCGAGCACGGCCGCACCAAGCGCAAGACCGATTCGGACTACGCCGTGCGTCTGCGCGAAAAGCAGCGCTTACGTGCCCAGTACGGCATCCGCGAAGCCCAGCTCAAGATCGCCTTCGAAGAAGCGCGTCGCCGCCAGGGCCTGACCGGTGAAAACCTCGTCGAGATCCTCGAGACCCGTCTCGACGCCCTCCTCGTGCGTTCGGCCATCGCCCGCACCACCGCCCAGGCCCGTCAGATGGTTGTGCACCGCCACATCCTCGTCGACGGCCAGCTGGTCGACCGTCCCTCCTTCCGCGTGAAGCCGGGTCAGCTCATCCACGTCAAGGCCAAGAGCGAGGGCACCGAGCCTTTCCAGGTTGCCGCGGCCGGCGGTCACGTCGACCTGCTGCCCAAGCTCCCGCCGTACCTCGAGGTTGAACTCGACAAGCTGCAGGCCCGTCTCGTTCGCGCCCCGAAGCGCATCGAGATCCCCGTGACCTGTGAAGTCCAGCTCGTCGTTGAGTACTACGCAGCACGCTAGTCACTCCCGGCGCGTCTCGATTCGCCGGAACTGAACTACGCTTGAGGGCGGATCACCTAGGTGATCCGCCCTTTTGCGTGCTGTGCCTAATCGAAATGGATGGTGCCGAATGACTGGTGGAGATATCGCCGGCCTGATTGCCGCTGGCGTTTTCGCTGTTCTGGTGGCGTTCCTCGCCATCCCGTTGATCAAGCTCGGCCGGGTGTTCGACGAGACCACTCTCGCCATCCGCGACCTCAGCCATAACGTGACCCCGCTGCTCGAGGAGACGACGAGCACCGTCGCCCAGACCAACCACCAGCTGGCCACGATCGACACAATCACCACGAATGTCGCCGAGGTCACCGGAAACGTGTCCGCAATGGTCGCGCTGTTCGCGGCCACCGTCGGCGGCCCCCTGATCAAGCTCGCCGGATTCTCCGCCGGTGTCCGGGCGGCCTTCAGGGCCTCCAAGCCCCGTCGAGGCACGAAGTAAGTCCACTACGCTGGAAAGCAGCCTGTCAGGACCTCGGCCCGCTGGACCAGCGGGTGCCCCGGCCCACAGCCACCCATTCCTCAAACTCAGGGAGCACATGCCATGAAGAATTTCATCTGGTTAGTCGTCGGCGTCGGAATCGGATTTGTTGCCGCCCACGAGGTGAACAAGACCCAGCAGGGCAAGCGGTTCTTCACCGATCTTGACGCCAAGACCCGCGAATTCGGCGAGGCCATCTCCGAGGGCTACCGCAAACGCGAAGCCGAACTGCACGCCGCACTCGGCGAGGCAGAAGAGACCATCGAAGAGCTGTCAAAGCCCTAAACCACTTCCCTTCCCACCGCAATTCCCCCGGTCGGATTACCGATCCAGTAACAGTACGGACCCCATGCAGACTGCCGACATTCGCGGGCGCTGGCTCGACTTCTTCGCCGACCGTGGACACACCGTTGTCCCGTCGGCGTCGCTCGTGAGCGATGACCCCTCCCTCCTCTTCACCGTGGCCGGCATGGTGCCGTTCGTGCCCTACCTCACCGGTCTGGTACCCGCCCCGTTCCCCAGGGCCACCAGCGTGCAGAAGTGCATCCGCACCAACGACATCGAAGAGGTCGGCAAGACGCCGCGGCACGGCACCTTCTTCCAGATGAGCGGCAACTTCTCTTTCGGCGACTACTTCAAGGAGCAGGCGATCAGCTACGCCTGGGAGCTGCTCACCTCGAGCGAGGCCGACGGCGGCTACGGCTTCGCCGAGAAGGACCTCTGGGTCACGGTCTACGAGAACGACGACGAGGCCTTCGGCTACTGGCGCGCGCTCGGCCTGCCTGAGCACCGGATCCAGCGCCTCGGTATGGACACCAACTACTGGTCCACCGGCCAGCCCGGCCCCGCCGGCCCGTGCAGTGAGATCTTCTTCGACCGCGGCCCCGCCTTCGGCATCGACGGCGGTCCCGCCACCGACGACGACCGCTACGTGGAGATCTGGAACCTGGTCTTCATGCAGTACCTCCGCGGTGAGGGCACCGGCAAGAACGACTTCCAGATCCTCGGCGACTTGCCCAAGAAGAACATCGACACCGGCATGGGCCTGGAGCGCGTCGCGTTCCTCAAGCAGGGCGTGCAGAACATGTACGAGATCGACCAGGTGCGCCCGGTTCTCGACCGTGCCGCGGCCCTCTCCGGCCGCCGCTACGGCGCCGACCACGAGGACGACGTGCGGATGCGCATCGTCGCCGACCACGTGCGGTCCTCCCTGATGTTGATGAGCGACGGTGTCATGCCGTCCAATGAGGGCCGCGGCTACATCCTGCGCCGTCTGATGCGCCGCAGCGTCCGTGCCATGCGCCTGCTCGGGGTGGACGCCGCCTCGTTCACCGAGCTGTTCCCGGCCTCCCGCGACGCCATGAGCGCCGCGTATCCCGAGGTCGCCACCGACTACGACCGGATCAGCCAGGCCGCATACGCCGAGGAAGAGACCTTCCTGCGCACCCTCGCCAGCGGGTCGAGCGTGCTCGACCTCGCCGTGGCCAAGACCAAGAGCGCCCAGAAGGCGGAACTGCCCGGCGACACCGCGTTCCTGCTGCACGACACCTACGGCTTCCCGATCGAGATCACCCTGGAAATGGCCGAAGAGGCCGGCCTCAGCGTCAACCGTGAGGCTTTCGACACCCTGATGGCGAAGCAGCGCGCCATGGCCAAGGCCGACGCCAAGGCCAAGAAGACCCATCTGGCCGACCTGTCGGTCTACAGCGCCTTCCGCGCACACGGCGAGACCGTGTTCACCGGCTACGACATGCTGCAGACCGAATCCAGCATTCTGGGCCTGATCGTCGACGGCGCATCAGTGAACCGTGCGGTCGCCGGCGACATCGCCGAGGTCATCCTCGCCGAGACCGCCCTCTACGCCGAATCCGGCGGCCAGGAGGCCGACGCCGGCCTCATCGTGGGCCCCGGCTACGAACTCGAGGTTCTCGACGTGCAGAAGCCCGTCAAGGGCCTGATCAGCCACAAGGTGCAGGTCACCAGCGGCGAGGTCGGTGTGGGCGACCCCGCGACCAGCGTCGTCGATCCCGACTGGCGCCGCGGCGCCCGCCAGGCGCACTCCGGCACCCACGTCCTGCACGCGGCGCTCCGCCAGGTGCTCGGCCCGAACGCACACCAGTCGGGCTCCTACAACAAGGCCGGCTTCTTCCGCCTGGACTTCTCCTGGAACCAGGCCCTGTCGCCGGCGACACGCAGCGAGATCGAGGAGATCTCCAACAACGCCATCCGCGACAACCTCGAGGTGAGCACCCGCGAACTGCCGCTGGCCGAGGCCAAAGCGCTCGGTGCGATGGCGCTGTTCGGCGAGAAGTACGGCGAGACCGTGCGGGTGGTCGACATCGGCGGCCCGTGGTCGCGCGAACTCTGCGCGGGCACCCACGTGGCCTCCAGCGCTGAGATCGGCATGATCAACCTCGTCAGCGAGGCGTCGGTCGGCTCAACCAACCGCCGTGTCGAGTCGCTCGTCGGGCTCGAGGCGTTCCGCGACCTCGCCGCCGAGCGGGCCATCGTGTCCCAGCTCACCAGCAACCTCAAGACGCCGCGTGAGCAGCTTCCCGCCAAGATCATGGATCTCATGCAGAGCCTGAAGGCGGCCGAGAAGAAGATCGCCTCGTTCGAAGCCCGTGCACTCAGCGACCGGGTGCCCGCCCTCGTGGCCCAGGCCACCAGGATCGGCGACCTCACCGTGGTGGCCGAAGACCTCGGCACCCTGAACTCCGCCGACGACGTGCGGATGCTCGTCACCGGCACCCGCGAACGGCTGGGCAATGACCCTGCCGTCGTCGCCCTCGCGGCGACCGTGGGCGACAAGCCCGTCGTGATCGTGGCGACCAACGCCGCGGCTCGTGACGCCGGCCAGAAGGCCGGTGCGCTGGCCAAGCAGCTCGCCGGTATTCTCGGCGGCGGCGGCGGCGGCAAGGACGACCTGGCCCAGGGCGGCGGCACGAAGGTGGAGCTGATCCCCGAGGCACTCAGCACGCTGCGCACGCTGGTGGCCCGCTAACCCATGCGATCGGGCGTGCGGGTGGGAATCGATGTCGGCACTGTGCGGATCGGCGTTGCCCGCAGCGACTTCCACGGCATGCTCGCCACCCCGGTGGAGACCGTGCCACGGGACAAGAACGCTGCCGACCTCGGCAGGATCGCCGGGATCGTCACCGAGCTGGATGCCGTCGAAGTGATCGTCGGGTTGCCCCTGGCGCTGTCCGGGCGGCACACCGCGTCGACCGACGATGCCGTCTCCTTCGCCGAAACCCTCGCCGCGACGGTGTCGGTGCCGGTTCGGCTCGTCGACGAGCGACTGTCGACGGTGTCGGCTCAGGCCGCCCTGCGAACCGTCGGCCGCAGCACCCGCACGCAGCGTCCAGTGGTCGATCAGGTGGCCGCGACTATTATTCTGCAGCATGCGCTCGATACCGAACGTGCCTCGGGCAAACCAGCCGGCACGTCCGTTGACCTGACCGGAAGGCCGTAACCGTGGCGAAAAGTCCGCCGGAAAACCCCGACCCGAACCCTTCGGGCGGCACTGGCGACACGCCGCTGCCCTCCCGCCGGGCCCTGCGGGAAGCCCAGGCGGCCCGCGAGGCCCAGGCGGCGCAGAAGGCTGCGGGCCCGGCTGCTTCTGAACCGGCAGCTTCTGAACCGGCAGCTTCTGAACCGGCAGCGCCGCCGGCACCTCTGTCGTATTGGACCGCACCCGTACAGCCCGACCCGGACGAGCAGCCTGCCCCAGAGGAGCCCGCCGCGGTGAGCACCAGCGACCACAATCCCTTCGCGGGGCTCGGGTTCGGCACTGCGCCCGACCCGGCCCCCGCATCCGACGGTCAGCTGACGGGTGCCCCGGATGTCCCGGCGCAGGCCGGACGCCCCGGCTCCCGCGCGAATCGACGCGCCCGGCTTGCCGACCACCCGACCCTGGTGGAGAAGAAGTCGCGCAAGGGTGGCTGGGGCTGCCTGGTCGTCATCCTCGTCCTCGTCGCTCTGATGGGCGCCGCTGCCCTGGCCCTGCAGGGGCCCATCAGCCAGCTCGTCGCCGCCACGCAGGCTCCCGAGGACTATGAGGGCTCCGGCAGTGGTGAGGTGCTCGTCATGATCCACGACGGCGACACCGGTTCCGATATCGCCAACACCCTGGTGGACCAGGATGTGGTGAAGAGCTATGACGCCTTCTACGACCTGTTGCTCGCCCAGTCGACCGACCCGGTCTTCCAGCCCGGCGCCTACCAGCTGGCCTCGCAGATGAGCGCCCAGGCCGCACTCGAGGCCCTGCAGGACCCGGACAGCCGCCAGGATCTCACCGTGGTGATCCCCGAGGGAACCGCTGCCGTCGACGTGCTCACCTCGATGTCAGAGGGTACCGACATCCCCCTCGAGGACCTGCAGGCAGCGGCCGCCGACCTGTCCGGGTTCGGGCTCCCTGCCGAGGCCACCAGCCTCGAGGGCTTCCTCTTTCCGGCCACGTACACATTCCAGCCGGCGACGAGCGCCCACGACGCACTCAAGACCCTCGTCGACCGCCAGTTCGAGGCCCTCGACACTGCCGGAGTCGCCCCGGCCGATCGGTGGAAGACCATCGTGATGGCGTCGCTGATCCAGCGTGAGGCCGGTCTGAAGGACGACTACTACAAGGTCGCCCGGGTGTTCTACAACCGGCTCGACCCTGCGCAGTGGGACACCGGGCTGCTGCAGTCCGATGCCACCGTCGCCTACGGCACCGGAAAGACGCACCTGGTCACGACGACCGACGCCGAGCGGGCGGACGTAGACAACGCCTACAACACCTACGTGCATCCCGGTCTGCCGGTCGGACCGATCAGCAATCCCGGCGACCTGGCCATTGATGCGGCCCTGCACCCCGCAGACGGAACCTGGCTATTCTTCGTGACGTGGAACCTGGATACCGGAGAGACCATCTTCTCAACGACCGTGGACGAACACGACGCCGGCGTCGCCAAGTGGCTGGACTGGATGGATGAGCACCCCGAATATGGTTGATCCGACGCAAGCCTCAGTCAGCACGCCGCCGCGGCGCCGGTTGGCGGTGCTCGGTTCGCCCATCGCGCACTCACTGTCGCCGGCCCTGCACGCTGCCGCCTATCGGGTGCTCGGCCTGAACTGGGAATACACGGCGGTGCAGATCGGCGAGGGTGAGCTCGACGGCTTCGTGGACGGCCTCACCCCGGAGTGGCTGGGGCTGTCCTTGACCATGCCGCTCAAGCACGAGATCCAGCCGCGCCTGGACACCCTGGACCGTGTCGCGACCCTGACCGGAGCCGTGAACACTGTGCGCTTCGGCGACGCACCGGTGGGGGAGGGCGACGACAGCACGACGGAGACCGCGCCACGGCCGTTCGTCGGCTACAACACCGACGTAGCCGGGCTCGTGCGTGCCCTGGCCGAGGCCGGCATGGACCGGGCCAACCACGTCACCCTGATCGGTGCCGGCGCGACCGCAGCATCCGCCCTCGTCACCGCCGCCGAACTCGGCGCCGAAACCGTGCAGATCATCGCCCGCACGCGGGGCCGAGCCGACCCGCTCCTGGACCTCGGCCGCAAGCTCGGGCTCGTCGTCGCGGTAGCGGGCCTTCCGGCCATGGCCGCCGCCGACCGCGTCAGTGACCTGGTGATCAGCACGATGCCCGGCGATGCCGCACTGCAGTACGAGTTCCCGGCGGCGTTGCGGGCCAACACCCTGCTCTTCGACGTGGGCTACGCGCCCTGGCCCACAGCCCTGGCCCGGTCCTGGGCGGCTGCCGGCGGCCGGGCCCTGTCCGGCCGCACGATGCTGCTGCACCAGGCCGTCGTGCAGATCCGGATCTTCCTGGCCAACGACCCTTTCCTGCCCCTCCCCGACGAAGAGGCCGTGCTGGAGGCCATGCGTGCCGCACTGGACGCCGCCGACGGGACGGCGCCCGGCCGCGCTGTGGAAGGATAGGGAGCATGCTTCGTTGGCTCACCGCCGGAGAGTCTCACGGCCCCGAACTCCTCGCCATTGTCGAGGGTTTGCCCGCTGGGATCCCGGTCACACTAGATGCGATCCGTCTCGACCTTGCGCGCCGCAAACTCGGCTATGGCCGGGGTGCCCGCATGAAGTTCGAACAGGACGAACTGAACATCTCCGGTGGCGTCCGCCACGGTCTCACCCTCGGCGGCCCGGTGGCGCTGCGGATCGGGAACACCGAATGGCCCAAGTGGGCCGACGTGATGAGCCCGGAACCCGTTGACCCCGCCCTGCTCGCCCGCGGCCGAGGCGCCCCTCTGGTGCGCCCCCGGCCCGGCCACGCCGACCTGGTTGGGATGCAGAAATACGACTTCGACGAGGCCCGTCCGGTGCTCGAGCGCGCCAGCGCCCGGGAGACGGCCGCCCGCGTGGCCCTCGGCGCCGTCGCCCGTGCCTTCCTCGCCGGCCTCGGTATCGAGTTGGTCAGCCACACCCTGTCCATCGGCCCGGTTCGTGTGCCCGAGGGATCCGCGCTGCCCCGTCCCGGTGATGTCGATACCCTCGACGCCGACCCGCTGCGCTGCTTCGACACCGCCACCAGCGCGCTCATGGTCGCCGAGGTGGATGCTGCGCACAAGGACGGCGACACTCTCGGCGGCATCGTCGAGGTCCTTGCCTACAACCTGCCACCCGGTCTGGGGTCGTTCGTGCATTGGGACCGCCGGCTGGACTCCCAGCTCGCCGCCGCGCTGATGGGCATCCAGGCGATCAAGGGCGTCGAGGTCGGTGACGGCTTCCTCACCACCACCCGCCGCGGTTCGGACGCACACGACGAACTGGTTCAGGTCGATGACCAGATCCTGCGCGCCAGCGACAAGGCCGGCGGCACCGAGGGCGGCATGAGCACCGGAACCGTGCTGCGCGTACGGGCCGGTATGAAGCCCATCGCCACGATCCCGCGCGCGCTCCGCACCGTTGACATCACCACGAGCGAAGCCGCACCCGCTCACCACCAGCGCTCCGATGTCTGTGCGGTGCCGGCCGCCGGCGTCGTCGCCGAAGCCATGGTGGCCCTGGTCCTGGCCAACTCGGTGCTGGAGAAGTTCGGCGGTGACTCGTTGGGCGAAACCAAGCGCAACCTGGACTCCTACCTCGCCAACATTCCGGCCAACCTGCGCACCGGGGCGTCCAGCGACGCCACGCTCTAGCGTGCTGTTCCTGAGCCCGGACGCCTCTCGTCCCGCCGACGGCTGGCCGGCCGCACCCGGACCGGCGCCCGACCGGCGCGACGAGGCGTCGCCGGAGGGCGCGGAGCCGCACCGCGACGCGGATGTGCCGCTGTACCCGTTGGTGTTCATCGGGCCGATGGCGTCGGGCAAGTCCAAGATCGGTCGACGGGTCGCGCGCACCCTGCGGGTGCCGTTCCTGGACACCGACAAACTCATCGTCACCGAACACGGCCCGATCACCGAGATCTTCGCCACTCACGGCGAGAGCCACTTCCGGGACCTCGAACGCGCGGCCGTCGCCGACGCGCTACGTCAGAAGCGGGCCGTCGTGTCGCTCGGTGGGGGAGCGGTGCTCGACCCGGCCACCCGGGCGGACCTGCGGCGCGCCACGGTGATCTCCCTGAGCACTACCGCTGAGGCTGTGCGCAACCGCACCAGGAACGCCAAACGTCCGCTCCTGGCCGACGGGCCGGACGCCTGGCAGCGCATCTACGACGAGCGCCGCCCGCTGTACGACGCGCTGGCCAGCATCCACTTCGACACGTCGACCAGGCCGGTCGACGCCATCGCCGCCGACATCGTGAAATGGGTAAGAGAACAATCGTGACCGACATGCAGCCCGAAGAGACCGGCACCACCACCATCACCGTCAGCGGTGTCGACAGCTACCCGGTCCTCATCGGGCGGGGCATCGTGGCCGATGTTGCCGAGCAGCTCGGCGACACCGTGAAGAAGGTGCTCATTGTGCACACCTCGCACCTCGGCGCCCGCGCCGTGGCGCTGCGGGAGAGCCTGCTGGACCGGTACGAGGTCCTCATCGCCGAGGTCCCCGACGCCGAGCCCGCCAAACGGGTTGAGGTCGCCGCGTTCTGCTGGCAGGTGATGGGTCAGGCCGACTTCACCCGCACCGACGCCGTGATCGGCTTCGGCGGTGGCGCTGTGACCGACCTGGCCGGCTTCGTGGCCGCCACCTGGCTGCGCGGCGTCAAGCTGGTGCAGATTCCCACCAGCGTGCTCGGTATGGTCGACGCCGCCGTCGGCGGTAAGAATGGCATCAACACCGCGGAGGGCAAGAACCTCGTCGGCACCTTCTACGCGCCGGCCGCCGTGGTCTGCGACCTCGACATCCTCGCCGACCTGCCCCGCAACGAGATCCTGGCCGGCTTCGCCGAGATCGTGAAGGCCGGGTTCATCCAGATCCCGGAGATCCTCGACATCGTCGAAGCGGATGTCACCCGGGTCACCGACCCGATCACGCCAGAGTTCCGCCGGGTGCTCGAGCTCTCCATCGCCATGAAGGCCCGCGTCGTCGGCGCGGATTTCAAGGAGGCGGGCCTCCGCGAAATCCTCAACTACGGGCACACTCTCGGCCACGCCGTCGAGCACGCCGAACGCTACGGCTGGCGCCACGGCGCAGCTGTCGCCGTCGGCATGATGTTCGCCGCCGAACTTGCCAGGCTCAGCGGACGGCTCTCCGACGAGGCCGTCGACCGGCACCGCCGGATCCTGGAGTCGCTCACCCTGCCGACGACCTACCCGGTAGGCCGCTGGTCCACCCTGCTGGCCACCATGCAGCGGGACAAGAAGACCCGCAGCGGAATGTTGCGCTTCATCGTGCTCGACGACATCGGCAAGCCCACGGTGCTCGAGGGCCCGGATGTGTCGCTGCTATTCGCGGCGTACCAGGAGATCGGCTCCTAACACCCCTTTTTCGCGGTCTGTGCCTAGAATGAAGCACCCGACCGGCCGCTCTGCGCAGGTCGCCTACGACCAGCGTTGATCGGAGGTGTTGTGAGCAGTCCGTGGACGATAACTCCTACCGATTCACCTGTGGGGACGTTTTCCCGGCAGGAAAGACTGCATGAGGCCGCCATCGGGGACCGCACCGATCTGCGCTCCGGTGCCGTGCAGGCCGGCGTGCGCCGACTCGTGCGGGAATCCTGGCAACGGTCTCTGTCACTCCGCCTAGACCCGCTGACGGCGCAGGCGGCACCAACTCTCGCCGCCGACGAGCTCAACCGGCTGAGGGCCCGCAATCCGCTGGCCGGGGTGCTGCCGGTGATCAACACCCTGTTGGTGCGGCACGCCGCCGAATTCGGGCTGATCGTGGCGGTGGCCGATGAGACCGGCCGGCTGCTCTGGATCGACGGTGACAGCTCGGTGCGCACCCGTGCCGAGGACATGCACTTCGTCGTCGGCGCCGACTGGTCTGAGGCCCGGGTCGGCACCAGCGCACCCGGCACCGCCCTGGCTCTGAACCACGGCATCCAGATCCAGCGCGCCGAACACTTCAGTCAGCTCGCCCACCCGTTCAGCTGCACCGCCGTGCCCATCCACGACCCGGTCACCGGTGCGGTGCTCGGCGTCATCGATATCACTGGGGGAGACGCCGCCGTTGCCCCGCAGACCCTGCCGCTTGTGGAGGCCGCCGTCGCGGCGCTCGAGGCGGAGTTGCGCATCCAGAGCCTCAGCGCCCCACGGCCGGCACCGGCGCGGCCTTCGGGCTTTACCGCCCCCGGCATTCTGCTGACCGTTCTGGGTACCGAACACGGCGCCCTGCACGGGGCTCCCAGCACTGATCGGCACAGCACTGATCGGCACAGCACTGATCGGCACAGCGTCGGCCTCAGTCCCCGGCACGCCGAGATCCTGCTCCTGCTCGCCTGGCACCGGCAGGGCCTGTCCGCCGACAGGCTCGCAAGCCTCCTCAGCGACGAGCAACCGCACGCCGTCGAGAACCTCCGCGCCGAGATGGTGCGGCTGCGCCGGGCGCTGGCGGTCAGCCATCCGCAGCTGCGGATCGGCTCCCGCCCCTACCGTCTGGAGACCGACGTCGACACGGATGCGGGCCGGGTCCTGCGCCTCCTCGGCCGCGGTGCCCACCGAATGGCCCTCGCCGCCTATCGCGGCACCGTGCTGCCTGGCTCCGCAGCGCCCGGCGTCGCAGAGATCCGCGCAGAGGTGAGCCAGCGCCTGCGCCAGACGCTGCTCAGCGATGCCTCGGTGGAGGTGTTGCTCGACTACGCCGGCACCGAGGAGGCCGCCTGGGACTCCGAGGTATGGCGGGCCTGCCTTCAGCTGCTGCCCGCCCGGTCACCACAGCGAGCCGCAGTGGTGGCGAGCCTCGCCCGCATCGAGGCCGAGCTCAGCGCGTAGTCGACGAGCCCGGGTTCAATTCAGGACGAAGACGAGCACATACACGAAGGCGAGAGTCCCCACCAGCCACACGCTGACCACCAACGAGATGGAGCGGGGCGCGAGCCGGCGGTGCAGGACGGCCGCGAGCAGAAAGATTGCTGACAGCACGATCTCGAGCGTCCAATAGACCGGGCTGGTGGTGTCTGTGATGGTGTTGAGCGCCCAGATGCCCTCACCCAGCAGAACAGCGCTCAGCGGCGTGACCGCCAGCGCACCCCACAGTGGAGGGGCGTAGCGTGCGAGGCCGGCGGCAACGCCCAGCAGCGGTCCGGTGACGACGCCCACCAGGGTCCAGATCGAGGTGAACGGATCGCCGTCATCGAACCCTCGCCACTCGGATACGACGCTGTAGGACTCGACGAGAAGCTGGAAGACCACGATGCCGAGGACTCCCGCAAGCAACGGCCGGGCACGGCCGAGCCAGACGATCAGGAAGGCGAACATCGTCCAGCCGCCGGCGGAGTTGCCCAGCGAATTGACCCAGGGCGGCAGGTACTGCTGGGCGACACTGGTCAGCCCGCCGATCAGCACCGCTCCGCCGACCGCCACGACCGTCGCCCGCACCGCCGACGACCGGGTGTCGGCGTGCCACCAGCCGCTGCGCGCGGGCGGCGGCTCGACGACGCGAGAACTTTTCAGGGTTTCCATGTCGTCCACGCTAGGCAAGCCGGTCCGGCCAGGCATCCACCCAGAGACTGACCGGGGAATACCGGAGGATGACCTCGGTCGGGCCACCGGACCGGGAGGCCACCGCAATGTTTCGCAACCTCCGTGTTCCTAGGCTCACCCCATGGACCGCGAGAACGCGGACTCCATCGACAGAGCCGTCGAACAAGGAGTGAAATGACCGTTTACGCCGCCCCAGGCACACCGGATGCGAAAGTCACCTTCAAGCCCCGCTACGAGAACTGGATCGGAGGCGAATGGGTGCCGCCAGTGAAGGGCCAATACTTCGAAGACATCTCCCCGGTCAACGGCAAACCGTTCACCGAGGTCGCCCGCAGTACCCACGAAGACATCGACCTGGCCCTCGACGCCGCCCACAAGGCCGCACCGGCCTGGGGCAAGACCACGGCCACGCACCGCGCCGCCGTGCTCAACAAGATCGCGGATGTCATCGACGCGAACCGCGAACTGCTCGCGGTTGCCGAGACCTGGGACAACGGCAAGCCCATCCGGGAGCCGCTGAACGCCGACCTGCCACTGGCTGCCGACCACTTCAGGTACTTCGCCTCCGCTATCCGCGCCCAGGACGGCGACCACGCCGAGCTCGACAACGACACCATGTCGTACCAGTTCCACGAACCGCTGGGCGTGGTCGGCCAGATCATCCCGTGGAACTTCCCGATCCTGATGGCGGTGTGGAAGCTGGCACCGGCTCTCGCTGCCGGGAACGCGGTCGTGCTCAAGCCCGCGGAGCAGACCCCCGCATCGATCCTGGTGCTGATCGAACTGATCGGCGACATCCTGCCTCCGGGGGTGCTCAACATCGTCAACGGCTTCGGCATCGAAGCGGGCAAGCCGCTCGCATCCTCGAACCGTATCCGCAAGATCGCGTTCACCGGCGAGACCACGACGGGACGGCTGATCCTGCAGTACGCCAGCGCCAACATCATCCCGTCCACCGTTGAGCTGGGCGGCAAGAGCGCCAACATCTTCTTTGACGATGTGGCGCAGAAGGACGACAGCTACTACGACAAGGCACAGGAAGGTTTTGTGCTGTTCGCCTTCAACCAGGGCGAGGTGTGCACCTGCCCCAGCCGCGCGCTGTTGCACAAGCCCATCTACGACAGCTTCCTCGGCGGCGCCATCGAGCGCACCAAGCTGGCCAAGCAGGGCAACCCGCTCGACACCGACACCCAGGTGGGCGCCCAGGCCAGCAATGACCAGCTCGAGAAGATCCTCTCGTACATCGATATCGGGAAGAAGGAGGGCGCCAAGCTCCTGCTCGGCGGCGAGCAGGCCGACCTCGGCGGGGACCTCAGCGGCGGCTACTACGTGCAGCCGACCATCTTCGAGGGCCAGAACAAGATGCGCATCTTCCAGGAGGAGATCTTCGGACCCGTCGTGGCGGTGACCAGCTTCGACGACTACGACGACGCCATCTCGATCGCCAACGACACCCTGTACGGCCTCGGGGCCGGGGTGTGGTCGCGGAACGGCACCACGGCCTACCGCGCGGGGCGGGACCTGCACGCCGGTCGCGTGTGGGTGAACAACTACCACAACTACCCGGCTGGAGCCGCTTTCGGCGGCTACAAGAGCTCGGGTATCGGCCGGGAGAACAACAAGCTGGCGCTCGGCCACTACCAGCAGACCAAAAACCTGCTGGTGTCGTACTCCGAAGACGCGTTGGGCTTCTTCTAACCGCGAACAGGAGGTGCCGGCCGGGGCGGTTACCCGAAAACTGCCCCGGCCGGCACCGCCTCCCACAAACGCCCGTAGCGCTCCACCCGCAGTTGGAGGAACCCATGACCGACCTCATCACGCCAGTCCCGGATGCGCCCTTCGCGCCCGCGGTCGAAGCGTCCATCACCATCCCGGGGGAGACCCGGTCCAGGGTGGCGCTGGCGCAGGCCACCGTCGACCTGTTGCGAAGCCTCTGGGAGGAGCACGGGCCGCTGATGTTCCACCAGTCCGGCGGCTGCTGCGACGGCAGTTCGCCGATGTGCTTTCCGGCGGGGGAGTTCATCACCTCCGACCAAGACGTGCTGCTCGGCCGGCTCGACATCGCGCCGGCGGGAGAGCCCGAACAGGTGATCGACTTCTGGATCTCCGCCGAACAGTTCGAGTACTGGAGTCACACCGCCCTGCTCATCGACACCGTCAAGGGTCGCGGCGGTGGCTTCTCGGCCGAGGCTCCACGCGGCGTGCGCTTCATCATCCGCTCGGAGTTGATGGATTCGTTCACCGGGTAGGGAACAAATTTGGCGATGTCGGAGTGCCGGGGGTCAGACGAAGGTGCGCAGTGCCCGCTGGTAACCGTCACTGTCCTCTCTGGTCGTGTTGGTCAGGAGAAGGCCGGTCCGGCCGACTGTTCGCGTGAACTCGCCCCGGCAGGGGATGCTGACGATCTTCGTCAGGCCCGCCTGCCAGGCGCGGATGAGCCCGGGGAGGCTGCGCCGCTCGGGGCTGTCCTCAAGTTTGGCCGGCAATGCCATTAGCTGGGTGTGTGCGGCCGCGTCCGACCACGTTCGGTACGACGCGCTGTTGAATGCCGTGTCGCCAAAAAGGTCGCGCCAGTTCGGGCCGACGATGCGGTGGAGAAGGTCGGCCCGCTCGGTCGATCCGACGACGGTGCGCTGAATCTCCTCGAACACCCCCGGGTCCCTTTCCTCACCCGCATGCGCTGCGGCGGCGTCCCAGACGCGTGGCCAGGCCTCCGCCCAGGCCGCGCGAGTTTCGGCATCGACCGCGGAATCGCGAACCACCAGGGGCGTTTCCGACAGCAGCGGCGGGAGATCATCCCCGCCAGGCTGCAGCTGGTGTGCCTCTCTGACCCAGAGCAGTTCCAGAAGCGAACCAGGTTGATCGTCGACGGTGATGACCATGTCGTGCGGCCACGGCTCGCCCGGTATCGGTTCGCTTGATCGCATGCGTGCCCTCGAATCCTGGACGTGGTTGACGGGTCAGTTCGGGTTGTGCTGCATGACCGACAGCGACCCGTGGCCAGGCGCGATGACACACTTGGCGGCGTACAGCGGCACTCCGCTGTGGTCGGCAGTCTGGGTGAGGATGAGGACCGCCGCTGACGGATCGATGTTCAGCAGCTTCGCCCGCGTGGGGCCGGCGTCGGTGGCGACGATCTGGCACACACCGTTGGTGAAGACGTGACCGTTGGCCTGCATGGAGGCGAGAAGGGTTCGTGGTTGAGCGGCGAGCTCCACGAGTTCGGAGGCGATCCGCGCGCTCACATCACTGAGGTAGCGCCCAGCGGGGAGATGTTCCTGAACCGTTGCAACGGGACGCCCATCGTGCAGCAAGACGCTCTCGCGGATCCAGGCGTTCGCAGCCGGGTCGAGCGCGAGCCGGTGGGACACGAAGTCGGTAGCCCCTTCGAGCTCGAAGCGCACCGGCTGCACGGTAATCGTCATGTTCGGGTCGGCGAGGGCGATCTCGAACGGCCGTAGCTGCTCGAGTCCGCCGTGCGGGATGGACTCGGTGACGAACCGCCCGACACCGCGCCGGGTGACCAGCAACCCGTCTTCCTCGAGGAGCATCAGCGCCTCGCGCACCGGAGTGCGGCTCACCCCGAGCGTTGCCGAGAGTTCGATTTCCCGTGGCAGCATCTCGCCGAGCCTGAACACGCCAGAGCGGATGCCTTCAGCCAGCCGCGTGTAGACCGCAACTCGAATGGGCTGGCCGACGGCGAGCTGGAGCTGCTGCTGCAGGAACGTGTGGGATTCCAGACTGGTCGTCACGAGACCTCCTTGTGTGCCCGACGCTATCACGTTCGACATGTGCCCGCAGAGGTATAACCTCATACTGCAAGTGCAATCCGAGCGTTGTAGTCCACGCGCCGCAGTTCAGGCAATGCCTGAGTTCAGACAATGCCGCAGTTCAGACAATGGAGTCCCCATGAGTACACCCACCACGACCAGCACGCCCCACATCGATCCGAAGGGGGTGGACATTGCCGAGACGATCCTGCTTCCCGGCGACCCGCTGCGAGCCAAGTTCATCGCCGAGACCTACTTGGACGACATCCGTTGTTTCAACGAGGTTCGCAACATGCTGGGTTTCACCGGCACCTACCGCGGGCGCCCCGTGTCCGTCATGGGCACGGGAATGGGCATTCCCTCAATCTCGCTCTACAGCTACGAGCTGATCCACCACTTCGGCGTCAAGAACCTGATCCGGGTGGGTAGCTGCGGCGCCATGCAGGAAGGCATGGAGCTCTACGACGTCGTCATCGCGCAGGGCGCCTCGACCGACTCCAACTACCTGCACCAGTTCAACCTGCCCGGTCAGTGGGCACCACTGTCGTCGTACAGGCTGCTGGAGCAGGCCAAGCGGGCCGCCGACGAGCGCGGCCAACGCACCCACGTTGGCAACGTTCTTTCATCCGACGTGTTCTACGGCGCGGACTCCGACGCCATGGGCAAGTGGATGAAGATGGGCATTCTGGCCGTTGAGATGGAGTCGGCGGGTCTGTTCGCCAACGCCGCGGCCGCGGGCGTCGATGCGTTGGGCATCTTCACCGTCAGCGACCACATCCTCACTCACGCCAAGACCACCCCGGAGGAACGGCAGACCGCCTTCACCTCCATGATCGAGATCGCGCTGGAACTCGCCTGATGAGCACCGCAACCCGCCCCTCCGTTCTCACCCAGGCCGTCAAGCCGAGCCGGGCCATCCCCATCCTGCTGATCCTCTTCGTGTTCTCGCTGGTGCTGGACAACGGCTTCAAATTCATGTCGCCGGCGTTGGCGGATAGTCTCAACCTTCCGGTCACCACCGTCAGCCTGCAGGCCACTCTGGCCGGCATCCTGATCGGTATCGGCGCCGTGGTCTACGCCGCGCTGGCCGACTCGATCAGCATCCGCAAACTCATCATCTTCGCGATCATCTTGATGACCGTCGGGTCGCTCGTCGGCTTCGTCTTCCAGGGCAACTTCTCGATGATCCTGGTCGGTCGGCTGATTCAGAGCGCCGGCCTGGCGGCCGCCGAGACGCTCTACGTGATCTACGTGACCAAGCACTTCAGGGGCGACGAGCAGAAGAAGTATCTGGGCTTCAGCACCGCGGCCTTCCAGTTGTCGCTGCTGATCGGCACCGTTGGAAGTGGCTTCATCGCCACCTACATCGGCTGGGCTGCCTTCTTCCTGGTCGCACTGCTTTCACTGCTTGCCATCCCTGTCGTGTTGCGCACGGTGCCCAAGGAAGCGACGGGCGGCGGCCATGTGGACGTATTCGGCCTGTTCCTGATCGCGGTCTTCGCCACCGGCCTGATCATGTTCATGCAGAACTTCAACCTGTGGTATCTGTTGCCGGTTGTTGCCGGGCTGGCTCTCTTCATCTGGCACATCCGTACCCACGACAACGCCGTGATCACCAGCGCGTTCTTCGCCAACGCTCAGTACTCACTCATGATCATCGTGGTGTTCATCACCTACTCCGTACAGCTGGGCTACACCTTCCTGTTCTCGTTCCTGATCTCCGACGTCTACGGCTACAACCTCGGCGAAGTCGCCCTGCTGCTGATCCCCGGCTACGTCGCCGCCGTGATTGTGGGCACTCTTACCGGCAAGATCGCCAAGTACCTCTCCTCAAAGCAAGCCATCACCATCGCGCTGGTCGCGATCGTCGTGTCACTGCTGATCCCGGCCCTGCTGGTGGATAAGGGAGTCTGGATCTTCGTGATCTCGATGAGCCTGTTCCCGATGGCCTTTGCGCTGATGTACGGCCCGCTCGTGTCGACTGCCATTGAGCGGGTGCCGGTCGCAAACTCCGGTATCGCCATTGGCTTCTACAACCTCACCATCAACATTGCCGTTCCGGTCGGCATCGCCTACACCGCAACGCTGATGAAGCTGCAGCCCAACCTGTTGGGCGGCATCACCGACGGCGCCCAGGCCTCCTCCTACGGATCGGTGTTGTTGATCCTCACGGGAGTCGCTGCCCTCGGCCTCGTGCTGTACCGCGTCTTCATCGTCTTCATCGAGCGCCAGGGCTCCGAGGTGGCCGCGGCGCGGAAGGCTGTGGCGGACTAGGACGTCCGGTGCGGGTCTCGAAGGAGATTTCCGAATACGGAAGGTGCTCGCGTGCCAGCACGGCAGTCAGGATGCGATCGCCGAGGTCCGCGCCAACCGAATAGACGTGGGCCCGGTGGCGGGGGAACAGCCATCGGGTCCACGTCTGCGCCGTGCATGAGCCCAACCTAGTCAGGTGCCCCAGACAGCGGGGAAATGTTGCCTGACCTGTGGGAGTCTTGGCAAATGGGGGATTCTGGATCGGCTGGGTGTCAGTTCGCACTGCGCGGTGCGTGCGTGTGAGCGTGCGGGGCTCGGTCGGATCGATGATGACCGCCACGCTGGTGTCGCGAGCGCTGGGTTTTGTGAAGGCAATTTTCCTGGTGGCTGCCATCGGCGGAACCAGCGCCGGCGTCGGCGGGCAGACCTTCGAGATCGCCAACTCGGCTCCCACCTATCTGTTCGCCCTGATCGCCGGGGGAGTGCTCGGCGCCGTGCTCGTTCCGCAGATCGTCCGGAACCTGAACGCCGGCTCGGTCGGGCAGGACAATACCGACCGGCTCCTGACCATTGTTCTGGTCGGTGGAGCCGTGGCCACGGTCGTCCTTACCCTGTGCGCCCCGGGCATCGTCTGGCTCTACGCGACGACCTGGTCGCCGGAATGGCGAGGACTGGCAACGTCGATGGCGTACTGGTGCCTGCCTCAGATCTTCTTCCTTATCGCCTTCGCCGTTCTGTCGCAGGTCCTCAACGCGCGGGGAGTATTCGGTGCCCCGGCCTGGGCGCCCGCGATCTCGAACCTAGTGGGGATCGGGGGGATCCTGGTGTTCCTCCTCGTTCTGCCGTCCGGATTGGGGGACGTCGGCACGTGGAGTCCATCGATGATCGCGGTCCTCAGCGGTTCCGCCACCCTCGCCATCGCCGTCCAGAGCCTTCTTCTCGCGGTCCCCCTTCGCACCATCGGGTTTCGGCTGCGCCTGCGCTGGGGCGTCAGCGGTCTGGGGGAGATGTCGGCCGTGGCCGGCTGGACGCTCCTGGGCGTGGTTGCCGGCCAGGTCACCTACCTGGTCACCGCCAACGTCGCCAACAACGCCGGCGAGACGCTGCATCGACTGGGCATCGATGGGCCGAGCCTGAACTCGCTGTCACTCGCATACCTCCTGATGCTGCTGCCGCATGGAATCGTCACGGTGTCCCTGACCACCGCTCTGTACACCCGGATGAGCGGGTATGCCGCCCGCCACGACTTCACTGCGACCGAGTCACTCTCGAGCCTGGCCACGAAGCCTGTCGCCTATGTCGCGATCGCCGCGAGCGCCGCGTTCGCCGCGCTGGGACCGCTCATCACCACGGTGCTGTTCGGCAACCCGAGCATCGGACAGGTGCTGCAGGTCCTCTCGATCGGGCTCGTCGGCTTCAGCCAGGCCTACGTGCTCAACCGAACCTCCTTCGCTCTCCAGGACGCCCGCGGCCCGTTCCTCACTCAGCTCGTCATCGCGGTGCTCTCCGCGGCGGGGGCCGCCGCATCCGCGCTGATGCTGCCGCCGACTCTCACCGTGATCGGTATCGCGGCGGGCGTCACTCTCGCCAACTTTGCCGGCTGGTTCACTGCATATCGGGCGCTACAACGAACCTTTCGGCGTCTCGGCCACGTACCCGTTCGGGGACACCGCGCGTCTCTCGGCTACGTCCGGCTGCTCGGCGCGGGGCTCGCGAGTTTCATGGTCGGGTGGACGGCGGTGGCATTCATCGGGATTCCGTCTGATTTCGGTGGCAAAGTCCTCCTCCTGGGCGCCGCCGGAACAGCATCTCTGGGGGTGTTCATCGTGGTCGGTTACGTTTTTGGCGATCGAACCGTGAGCGAACTGCGTCGCCCGACCGGGCGGATGGGTCGATGACTATCCCCGGTGAATCCGTGACGGTTCGCGCTTACGCCCCTCAAGACGCGCCGAGCACTCTCGCCGTCTTTCTGGACGCCGTGACAACAACGGCGTCCCAGCACTACTCGCCCGAACAGATTGCCGCATGGTCCGCGCCCGAGGAGCGCGATGTCGAAGAATGGAACCTTGCCAGGGCCGGGCGAGGAACGGTGGTTGCGGTAGTCGAAGGAGACGTGGCCGGGTTCTCCGACGTCAACGCTGACGGATACATCGACATGATGTTCGTGTCACCTCGGTTCGGCCGACGAGGCGTTGCGAGTGCCCTGCTGGGTGCGATCGAACGCAGAGCGAAATCGCTGACCGCGGCCACGTTGTGGACTAACGCGAGCATCACCGCCCGTCCCTTTTTCGAGCAGCACGGATTCGTCGTCGAGGCGAAGCAGCATCCAGTCAGCCGAGGTGTGTGGATGACCAACTACCGGATGGCCAAACAGCTGTCCTAGCTCTCGACCCGGCCGGGCCTAGGCTGGGTCCATGCGCACAGTCCTCGTTTTGAACGGCCCGAATCTCGGACGCCTCGGCAGCCGGGAGCCTGACGTCTACGGCTCAGCCGACCTCGACGACCTGTGGACGCTGCTCACCGATTCCGCACCGGAGGACGTCACCGTCGATGTGCGTCAGACCGACGACGAGGCCGAGCTCATCCACTGGCTCTACGAAGCCGTGGACACGACAACACCGGTGGTGCTCAACCCTGCCGCGTTCACGCACTACAGCTACGCGCTGCGCGACGCCGCGGCCCTCGTCACCAAGGCCGGCATCCCGCTCGTCGAGGTCCACATCTCCAACCCGCACGCCCGCGAGACCTTCCGCCACACCAGTGTGGTCAGCGCCGTGGCGACCGGAGTCATCGCTGGATTCGGCTTCGACTCCTACCGCCTGGCCCTCGACCACATCGTGCGCCTGGGCTGACCTCCTCCCGAGCGCCTGGGCGCACGGAATCGATCCGCCGCGGCGTGTCGGCTACACTCGTCTGAGACCTTTGGTCGCGCACCTTCCCAATTGAATCGAACGGAACACCTCTTCATGGCATCTACCGCCGACATTAGAAATGGCGTCGTCCTCAACATCGACAAGCAGCTGTGGGCCGTCATCGAATTTCAGCACGTCAAGCCCGGCAAGGGTGGCGCGTTCGTGCGCACCAAGCTGAAGAACGTCGTCACGGGCAAGACCGTCGACCGCACCTTCAACGCCGGCGCCAAGATCGAGACCGAGAACGTCGACCGTCGCGACTTCCAGTACCTTTACGCGGATGGCGAATCGTACGTCTTCATGGACGTCTCGGACTACGACCAGCTCACGGTATCCGCCGCCGTCGTCGGCGATGCCGCCAACTTCATGCTCGAGAACCAGGCCGTGACCGTCGCTCTGCACGACGGCAACCCGCTCTACGTCGAACTGCCGGCATCCGTCGTGCTTGAAATCACCTACACCGAGCCGGGCCTGCAGGGCGACCGCTCCACCGGCGGCACCAAGCCCGCGACCGTCGAGACCGGCTACCAGATCCAGGTGCCGCTGTTCCTCGAGCAGGGCACCAAGGTCAAGGTTGACACCCGCAACGGTGACTACCTCGGCCGCGTCAACTAGTGAGCGCCCGCACCAAGGCGCGCAAGCGCGCCATCGATATCCTGTACGCCGCCGACATCCGTCAGACCACGATCCCGCAGTCGCTGGCCATGGAGGCCGAGCGCGCCGCCAACGAACCGGCCCGCATGGTGTCCTGGCTCTACGCCCGGGACATCGTGGACGGCGTCGTCGACCACCGCGAGGAGATCGACGAATTGATCGAGACGTACTCGCAGGGCTGGACGCTCTCGCGGATGCCCACGATCGACCGGGCCATCCTTCGCATCGGCATTTGGGAGATCCTGTACAACGACGCCGTGCCGCACGCCGTCGCGATCGACGAGGCCGTCGAGGCCGCCAAGGTGCTCTCGACCGATGACTCGGCCGGGTTCGTCAATGGACTCCTCGGGCGCATCGCCCAGACGGCGCCATCCGCCTAAGCCGACCGCATCGTCGGCTTGAGCAGCACGTAGTACCGGTCCCGGGCGCCTCGCTCGGGACCGGATTCATGAGGGGGAGAACATGACGGAACGCACCGACGGGACCACCGACGCAAACACTGGCGAGTACCCCGCCGGTAACCCGGGAGACCAGCCCGCGGCGCCTGCGCCGTTCAAGGCTCCGCCCTCCATCGCGCCCACCACCCCGTACGCCGGACCCGTTGCGCCGCGCACGAACACCCTCGCGATCGTGGCGTTGGTGACCGGATTCTGCTGCAACATCGCAGCCGTGATCACCGGGCACATCGCGCTCAGCCAGATCAAGCGCACCGGCGAGGCCGGCAAGGGTCTCGCCATCGCCGGGCTCGTACTCGGTTACGCGAGCATCGGCCTCACGGCGGTCCTGCTCGTGGTGCTCGTGTTCTTCACGGCGGCGATGGGTGCGTTCGTCACCGCTGTCGCCGGCGCCACCTCGTCGGTGACATCCGAGTCGACTTCGGGGCCGACCGGTCAGATCGGTGCCGCCTACTTCGACGAGGGTTACCTCCTCGTCGGCACCGGAAGCACTGTCGTCGACCTGTACATCGATCCGATGTGCCCGTACTGCGGCCAGTTCGACATCGCCAACGGAGACACCCTGGCTGCCCTGGTCGAGGACGGCAGCATCACCCTGCGACTGCACTCGCTGACCTTCCTCGACGAAGCCTCGCAGGGCAGCGAGTACTCCACGCGGGCGTCCGCCGCGCTGACCTGCGAAGCCTCGATCAACCCCGAGTCCACCCTCGACTACCTGGCCGCGCTGTTCGCGAATCAGCCGACCGAGGGCACCACCGGCCTCAGCGACGATGAACTCGTGGCGTTGTCCGACGGCGGCTCGTCCATCGCCGAGTGCGTCACGGGCGAGCAGTATCACGCCTGGTCGCAGCAGAACACGGATGCCGCGCTGACCGGCCCGATCCCCGGCGCTGAGATCGCGTCGATCCAGGGCACGCCCACCGTCCTGATCGACGGAGTTCAGTACGACGGCCCGATCGGCGACCCGCAGGCTCTCGCCGACGCCATCCTGGGCGTGACCAGCTAGCCTGCCGTTCAGGTGGCCAGGGTGATGCTCGGAACCATACCGGCGATCGACGCCCAGAGCTTCACGTCGTCGCCGGGCTGGGGCCGATAGGGGGTCCCCGACTTGTCGCGGCACTCCAACGAGATCTGCGCCTCCAGGGCCACGCCGATCGCGTAGGTCCTGGACCCGCGCAGCTGGAGGGTCACCGAGAGGTCGGTGAAGGCATGCCGTTGTGAACTGATCGCCGAACCACCCTTGCCGCTCTCGTCGAAAGCAAAGAGGGTCCGAGAGCCGAACGGGCTCAGCAGCTCCCAGGCCCCGGTGATCGGGTCGATCTCCCAACCGGCGACATACGCGGTGCCCCGGTACGAGAAGGCCGCGAACCCGATCGGTCCGGCCGGCAGGAACCACCACCGGCTCTCGGCTACCAGGTCTACCGAGGCCGTGACCGTCACCGACGAGAGGCTGGCCCGGGGCACGAGCGTCACCCCGGTTCCGGCGAACCCGATATCACCGGAGTCCATCGCGGAGGCGTTCACCCAGCTGAACAGTCGTCCGGTCTTCTCCGACGCGTCGCTGCCATCCGGCTGCCCGTCGCGGCCGTTCGCCCACCGATACCGAAAGCGATGATCGTCGGGGGCCGGTGAACTCCAATAGGTGCGATAGTCGGCGTCGGCAGGGATGTAGAGGTTATCCGGCCAGGTCACGACGAAGGGCGCACGCGCACGGAAATAGTTCGCGAACAGGGCCTCACGATATTTCTTCACGCCGACGAGGGTGCGGGCCGCGTCGCCCGTGGTGAGCTCGATCTCATCGTGCACGGCCTCGATCTCGCGTCGCCGCACGAAGCTGATGGGTCCGGCCGGAGCGCCGACCTCCGAGTCGACGTTCGAGGGTTCCCGCGACTCGGACCTGGCCGTCGATGCATGCCCGGTGGCTTCGCGCCGGTTCTGACGGTGGGTGCCGGCAGGTTCAGGTTCGGCGGTTGGGACGTCAGCGGCGGCGTCCACCATCGGGTCGACGGGTACATCGTTCGCCGGGTCGTCAGCCGGAACCGGACGCTGGTCGTCGGGTGGGTCACCGTGCCGATCCTGAGGACGGTCGTTGTCAGCGGGGCTCATCAGATCACCTCCTGGCGCCACGGGCGCGCTGCATCGCAGATCGCGGAGTTGTGTCGCAAGGCAGGCTAGTCACCCCGAGGTGGTTGCGCGAGGTCTGCGACGCATCGAGACATCCGCTTCAACGAGCGCGGGCTTGTGGGCCTTAGAACGGTGGGTTCTCGGGCACCGGTGGGGTCGGCTTCCGACTCGGCCGCTGCCGGGGCATCAGGTAACTCTCGCCGGCGGGCCGCTTCCGGGTTTTCGGCCCCACGACCGGTGGCCGGGGTCGGGGTGGTCCCATCGGGTTGGCCGGGTCGGTGCGGTAGCTGCGTTTGCCGGGCGAGGTCCAGTGCAGGATCCCGCCGGGTTCCTGCGTGACTCGCCACTGGCTGAGGTGTTTGAGGCGGTGGTGGGGTTCGCAGAGGTGGGCGAGGTTGTCGCAGTCGGTGTTGCCGCCGCCGGCCCAGGGGTCGGTGTGGTCGACATCGCTGGTCACCGCGGGTCGGGAGCAGCCCGGGAACTGGCAGGTTTCATCGCGCACCCGCAGGTATTTCTTCATGGCCTTGGTGTTCTTGTGCTGGGTCTTGCCCAGCGAGAGCACCACCCCGGTCTCCGGGTGGGTCAGCAGCCGGGTGAAGCTCGGTGCGTGCCCGGCGATCTCCCGCGCGACCTCCGGCGAGATCGGCCCGTACCCCTCGAGGGTGCCGGGTTCCTCGTCCAAGCCCAGCAGGGTCAGCACGGGCACGGTGACCATCACCGTGCCGCGGATGCCGGCGCCCATCCCGTCGGGCGTGATGCCGTCCAGCAACAGGGCGGCGGTGATGTCGGCGCGGAGCTGGTCGAGGGTGCGGGTCGGGAGCACTTCCGCGGCGTCTGGGCTGAGGCCGAATGCGGTGCCGCTTCCGCTGCCGGCGGTGTCGGACGCGGTGTCGGCCGGCGCCGGGTTGCCGGTCTTCTTCAGCTTCACGGCGATGCCGTTGATCCGGTCATAGGCGGCCTTGGTGTCGTGGGCGGTGCCGTACCAGTGCAACCAGCCCATCCCATCCGGGGCGGCCTCCCAGCGGCTGTGCCGTTCGGCGAGGGCGTTTGTGCTGCGGGTCACGATCGACTCCGGGTGCAGCCGCTCCCGCAACCGGCGGGCCTTATCGATGAACCGGCCCACCGGCAGGCGCTTGGCCTCCGGCAGCACCTTCTCTTCGAACGCCGCCTGGTCCTCCATCGGCAGGGTGCGCATCTGGTCGACGAGCGCGGTCGCGTGTCGATAGCTGATCTCTCCGGTCGAGAGGGCCTCGAAGGTCGCCGGGGCGGCCATGAGCCAGAGGGACTGGTCCATCAGGTGCTCCACGGTGCGTTCGGACAGGCGCAGCAGGCAGGCGGTCTCACTCACAATCGTGCGGCGGGCCACGTCCCGGTCCTCCCACTGGCTATGGGCGGCCGCGCGGGCTTGATCCTCCGTCAGGGTGGCCGCGTTCACGTCGGCCAGCCGGATGCTCTCCGGGTTGCCGTGCAGGCGCGAGGAGACGTGCGGGTCCTCACTCCAGCCCTGCAGGGCGACGAGGAACTCGGCCTGCCGGGCCTGCGCGATGGCGATGGCGCGGGCCTCGGCCGCGATCAGCTCGGTGCGGCGGGCCAGCTCCGAGCAGACCAACTCGTCCAGGGACGGGTTGGAGACGTACGGCTCGAAAGCGGTCGGGTCGACAGGGGAGGGGGCGGAGCCAGGTGGAGCGGACTCCGGAGAGCGGTCGTCATCATCCGGAGCGGGCGGTACTGCCTGGTCGGGGTTACTCATGATGAGATCGTCTCACCTACCACCGACACTGCCGAAGGCTCCGCGACGGGGATGCTAGGGTCTAAAGGTACTAATGACCTACTTTAAGAGCCGTCCTGTGAGACGGGAAAGGAGGTCGGTTTGACGGAGCGCACCGTGCTCACCCAGGCTGACATCACCCGAGCGTTGACTCGGATCTCGCACGAGATCCTGGAGTCCAATCGTGGAAGCGAGAACCTGGTCATTCTGGGCATCCCCACCAGGGGAGTGGCCCTCGCCCAGCGGATAGCCGAGATCATCCAGCGCATCGAACCGGCATCCGCCGCCGTGCGCGTCGGCTCTCTCGACGTGACCATGTACCGTGACGACCTCGCGCACACCCGCACCCGTACCCCCGCGCCCACCCAGGTGCCGGGCAGCATCGACGGTGCCACCGTGGTCCTGGTCGACGACGTGCTCTACTCCGGCCGCACCATCCGCGCCGCCCTGGACGCCCTCGGCGACCACGGCCGCCCCAGCGTCGTGCGGCTGGCCGTCCTGGTGGACCGCGGCCACCGCGAGCTGCCGATCCGCGCCGACTTCGTGGGCAAGAACCTGCCCAGCGCCACGCACGAACGCATCAACGTGCACGTCACCGAGGTCGACGGCGATGAGTTCGTCAGCATTGAGGGAGGAATGGAGTCATGAGGCACCTGCTCTCCACCAAGGCGCTCAGCCGCGACGAGGCCATCAGCCTGCTCGACATCGCCGAAGACATGGCCGATGTGGCCAACCGGGAGGTCAAGAAACTCCCGACCCTGCGCGGCAAGACCGTGGTGAACCTCTTCTTCGAGGACTCCACCCGCACCCGCATCTCCTTCGAGGCCGCCGCCAAGCGACTCAGCGCCGACGTGATCAACTTCAGCGCCAAGGGCTCCAGCGTCTCCAAGGGCGAAAGCCTCAAGGACACCGCCCAGACCCTCGCCGCCATGGGCGCTGACGGCGTCGTCATCCGGCACCCCGCGTCAGGAGCCCCGCAGGTGCTGGCCGGCAGCGGCTGGATCGACGCCGGCATCATCAACGCCGGCGACGGTACCCACGAACATCCCACCCAGGCCTTGCTCGACGCATTCACCATCCGCCGCCGCCTGCACGATGGGGCCTCCCGCGGCCGCGGGCTCGACGGCGTCACCGTCACCATCGTCGGCGACATCCTGCACTCCAGGGTCGCCCGCTCCAACCTGTGGCTGCTGAACACCCTCGGCGCACACGTCACCTTCATCGCCCCGCCCACCCTGGTGCCCGCCGATACGTCGGCCTGGCCGGCCGCTATCGGCTACGACCTCGACGCGGCCATCGACGCCGGCCCCGATGTGGTGATGATGCTGCGCATCCAGGCCGAGCGGATGAACGCCGCGTTCTTCCCGAACAGCCGGGAGTACTCCCGCCGCTGGGGCCTGGACGACGAGCGATTCGCCCGGCTGTCGTCGCATAGCATTGTCATGCACCCCGGACCGATGAATCGCGGCCTGGAGATCTCCTCCGCCGCGGCCGACTCCGACCGGTCCACCGTGCGCGAACAGGTCGCAAACGGGGTATCAGTGCGCATGGCCGCGCTGTACCTGTTGTTATCGGGCGACCGAGAGGATCACTGAAATGTCGAGCGAACGCTACCTTGTGCGTGGAGCACAGCTGAGCGACGGAACCACCACCGACCTGCTGCTGGCCGACGGTGTCATCACCGCGACCGGCACCCAGCTGTCGGATGCCGGCGCGACCGTCATCGACGCCGACGGGCTCCTCGCACTGCCCGGCCTGGTCGACCTGCACACGCACCTCCGCGAACCCGGCTACGAGCAGAGCGAAACCGTGCTCACCGGCAGCCAGGCGGCAGCCATCGGCGGGTTCACCACGGTATTCGCCATGGCGAACACCTCACCCGTGCAGGACACCGCCGGCGTCGTCGAGCAGGTGCTCGCGCTGGGGGAGAGCGCCGGCTACGTGACCGTGCAGCCGATCGGTGCCGTCACCGTCGGCCTGGCCGGTGAACGCCTCGCCGAACTCGGCGCCATGGCCGCAAGCCGCGCCAATGTGCGGGTCTTCTCCGACGACGGCTTCTGCGTCTCCGACCCGCTCCTGATGCGCCGGGCCCTCGAGTACGTCAAGGCCTTCGACGGTGTCGTCGCCCAGCACTCCCAGGAACCGCGCCTCACGGTTGGCGCACAAATGAACGAGGGCGCCCTCTCCAGCGAGCTCGGCCTCACCGGCTGGCCCGCCGTCGCCGAGGAATCGATCATCGCCCGCGACGTACTGTTGGCCGAACACGTGGGTTCGCGCCTGCACGTCTGCCACCTCTCCACCGCCGGTGCCGTCGACGTGGTGCGTTGGGCCAAGGCCCGCGGCATCAATGTGACCGCGGAGGTCACCCCGCACCACCTGCTGCTCACCGAGGAACTCGTGGCCGGCTACGACGCCCGCTACAAGGTGAACCCGCCGCTCCGCCGCCGCGAAGACGTCGAAGCCCTGCGCCAGGGTCTGGCCGACGGCACCATCGACATCATCGCCACCGACCACGCCCCGCACCCCGTCGAGTCCAAGGACTGTGAATGGGACGCCGCCGCCAACGGCATGGTCGGCCTCGAATCCGCCCTGTCGGTGGCCCACGCCGCCGTGGTGGAGACCGGGTTCCTCGGCTGGAGCGACCTCGTCAGGGTGATGTCGACGACCCCGGCCCGGATCGGGCGCATCCAGGGCCAGGGCCAACAGCTCGCTGTCGGCGCCCCCGCCGAACTCACCCTCTACGACCCGAGCGCCCGCCGGGTGTTCGGCCGTGAGAATCTGATCGGCAAGGGCGTCAACTCTCCCTACCTTCAGATGACGCTGCCCGGCCAGGTGCTGGCCACCTTCCACCGCGGTTATGCCACTGTGCTCGACGGCGTGCTGCAGAGTACGGCCCAGATCGAAGCCGCCCGGGGTCCGTTGGTACGGGGCGCCCATGAGTAGCCGCACGATCGCGACGATCATCACGGCGCTGGTCCTCCTCGCCGTCCTCGCCCTGATGCTGCGCTCCTGGCGTCGGCGCACCAAGCGGGATGCCGCGCTGCCCGCCGGCTACCCGCAGCCCGCCGATCGCGGCCGTGAACTGGCCTCCGCCGCAGCCCTGTACGTCGCCACCACCCCCCGCGACACACCGTTGGAACGCCTGAACATCCCCGGACTCGGCTTCCGTGCCCGCGGCGGCGTGACCGTCACCGAGGAGGGCGTGCTGCTCGAACTCGCCGGCTCGCCGGCCCTGTTCATCCCGGCGGATGCCGTGCAGCTCGTCGCCGACGCCACCGTCGCCATCGACCGGGTGGTCGAGCCTGGCGGCCTGCTGCTGCTCGGCTGGCGGCTGAACTCAGTTGGCGTTGACACCACGGACCCCGACACCCCCACCGGTGTCGACAGCTACTTCCGTTTCAGCGACCCCGTCGACCGGCGGGCCATCACCGAAGCGATCAGATCTATCACTGCAGAACCCGGCACGACAGAACCCGGCACGACAGAACCTGGCAATACAGAATTCGGCACCGAAGAAAGTGAGGTGTAGCCCGTGAGCTACCCAACAACCACACCGGCCCCGGCCGTACTCGTCCTCGAAGACGGCAGCCGATACGTGGGACGCGCCTACGGCAGCCTCGGCCAGACCCTCGGCGAGATCGTCTTCGCCACCGGCATGACCGGCTACCAGGAGACTCTCACCGACCCCTCCTACGCCGGCCAGATCGTGCTGATGACCGCGCCGCACATCGGTAACACCGGCGCCAACGACGACGACATGGAATCCTCCCGCATCTGGGTCTCCGGTTTTGTGGTGCGCGAGCCCGCCAGAATACCGTCGAACTTCCGCTCCCAGCGCACCCTCGACGCCGACCTCGAGTCGAACGGGGTCGTGGGCATCAGCGGCATCGACACCCGCGCCGTCACCCGGCACATCCGCTCGCTGGGTTCCATGCGCAGCGGCATCTTCTCCGGCGACGGCTATGAGCTCTCCGAGGGCGAACAGCTCGAACTCGTCCGCCGCGGGGCCAGCATGCGAGGCCGAAACCTGTCCGACGCTGTCTCCACCGTCGAGCCGTACTCGATTCCGGCGCAGGGCGAACGCATCGGCTCTGTCGCCGTGCTCGACCTCGGCGTCAAGACCTCTACTCTCAACTACCTCGCCGAGCGCGGCTTCGAGGTCCTGGTGCTCCCGCAGTCGATCACCGCGGAGCACGTGCTCTCGCTGAACCCGACCGCCCTGTTCTTCTCGAACGGCCCCGGTGACCCCGCCGCCAGCGACGCCCACGTGACGCTGCTGCAGGAAGTGATGCGCGCCGGCGTGCCGTACTTCGGCATCTGCTTCGGCAACCAGCTGCTGGGCCGTGCCCTCGGCTTCGGCACCTACAAGCTGCCGTTCGGCCACCGCGGCATCAACCAGCCGGTGCTCGACAAGGCCACCGGCCGGGTCGAGATCACCTCGCAGAACCACGGCTTCGCCGTGGACATGCCCATCGAGGGCATCAGCGAATCCTCGACCGGATTCGGCCGCGTGGAGGTCAGCCACTACAGCCTCAACGACCAGGTCGTCGAGGGCATCAGGTGCCTGGACATCCCGGCCTTCTCGGTGCAGTACCACCCGGAGTCCGCGGCCGGCCCGCACGACGCCAACTATCTTTTCGACAGGTTCAGGGATGTGGTGGTCGCGCACGCGGCCGCCGGAGCAGGAGACGCCAAGTAATGCCCAAGCGCGACGATATCAACAGCGTCCTCGTCATCGGAAGCGGCCCGATCGTCATCGGTCAGGCCTGCGAGTTCGACTACTCGGGTACCCAGGCCTGCCGGGTCCTCCGCGAGGAGGGCGTCCGGGTCATCCTGGTCAACTCCAATCCGGCCACCATCATGACCGACCCCGACTTCGCCGACGCGACGTACATCGAGCCGATCACCCCGGAGATCCTCGAGACCATCATCGCCAAGGAGCGTCCGGATGCGATCCTGCCGACCCTGGGCGGCCAGACGGCCCTCAACGCGGCCATCGCCCTGCACGAGCGCGGGATCCTCACCAAGTACAACGTCGAGCTCATCGGCGCCAGCTTCGAAGCGATCAACAAGGGTGAAGACCGCCAGATCTTCAAGCAGCTGGTGCTCGACGCCGGCGCTGACGTAGCCAAGTCCTACATCGCGCACACCGTGGAAGAGGCCGTCGGCTTCGCAGAGGACCTCGGCTACCCACTCGTGGTGCGCCCGTCCTTCACCATGGGCGGCCTGGGCTCCGGCTTCGCGTACACCGAAGCCGAGCTCCGCCGCATCGTCGGCGACGGCCTACACCAGAGCCCGACCACCGAGGTGCTCCTGGAGGAGTCCATCCTCGGCTGGAAGGAATACGAGCTCGAGATGATGCGCGACACCGCCGACAACACGGTGGTCGTCTGCTCGATCGAAAACGTCGACCCCGTCGGCGTGCACACCGGCGACTCCATCACCGTCGCGCCGGCGCTCACCCTCACCGACCGCGAGTACCAGAAGCTGCGCGACATCGGCATCGACATCATCCGCGCCGTCGGCGTCGACACCGGCGGCTGCAACATCCAGTTCGCCATCGACCCGGCCAACGGCCGCATCATCGTGATCGAGATGAACCCGCGGGTGTCCCGCTCCTCGGCACTGGCCAGCAAGGCCACCGGATTCCCGATCGCCAAGATCGCCGCGAAGCTGGCCCTCGGCTACCGCCTCGACGAGATCCCCAACGACATCACCAAGGTGACCCCGGCCAGCTTCGAACCCACCCTGGACTACGTCGTCGTCAAGGTGCCCAGGTTCGCGTTCGAGAAGTTCCCCAAGGCCGACCAGCGCCTGACCACCACCATGAAGTCGGTCGGTGAGGCCATGGCCATCGGCCGCAACTACGCCTCAGCCCTGCAGAAGGCGCTCCGCTCGCTCGAAAAGCGCGGCTCCTCCTTCCACTGGGGTGCGGAGACCCGCACGGTCGAGGAGCTCCTCGAAATCGCCGAGGTTCCCACCGACGGCCGCATCGTCACCGTGCAGCAGGCGCTGCGCAAGGGCGCCACCATCGAGCAGCTCTTCGCAGCCACCAAGATCGACCCGTGGTTCCTCGACCAGATCGTGCTCATCAACGAGATCGCCGATGCCGTCGCCGCCTCGGACACCCTCGACACCGAGATCTTGCGCACCGCCAAGGACCACGGCTTCTCCGACGCCCAGATCGGCGAGCTCCGCGGCTTCGGCGAAGCGGATGTGCGCAAGGTCCGGCACATCCTCGGCGTACGCCCGGTGTTCAAGACCGTCGACACCTGCGCCGGCGAGTTCCCCGCCCTCACCCCGTACCACTACTCGAGCTACGACCAGGAGACCGAGGTCGTCCCGTCCGACCGGAGGAAGGTCGTCATCCTCGGTTCCGGCCCGAACCGGATAGGCCAGGGCGTCGAGTTCGACTACTCCTGCGTGCACGCCTCGTTCGCCCTCTCCGAGGCCGGTTACGAAACCATCATGATCAACTGCAACCCGGAGACGGTCTCCACCGACTACGACACCAGCGACAGGCTCTACTTCGAACCGCTCACCCTGGAAGACGTGCTGGAGATCATCCACGCCGAAAGCCAGAGCGGCGAACTCGTCGGCGTGGTCGTGCAGCTCGGCGGCCAGACCGCCCTGGGCCTGGCCAAGGGACTGGAAGCCGCTGGCATCCCGATCCTGGGCACCTCCCCGACGGCGATCGACCTGGCCGAGGAACGTGGCCTGTTCAGCGGCATCCTCGCCGACGCCGGCCTGCTCGCGCCCCGCAACGGGGTGGCCACCGACTACAGCGGCGCCGTCGTCGTGGCCGAGGAGATCGGCTACCCGGTGCTCGTGCGCCCCAGCTACGTGCTCGGCGGCCGCGGCATGGAGATCATCTACGACAGTGCCTCCCTGGCCGACTACTTCACACGCATGCAGGGCCAGGGCATCATCGGCCCGTCGCACCCGTTGCTGGTGGACCGCTTCCTCGACGACGCCATCGAGATCGACGTCGACGCCATCTACGACGGCCACGAGCTCTACATCGGCGGCGTGATGGAACACATCGAAGAGGCCGGCGTGCACTCCGGTGACTCCAGCTGCACCCTGCCGCCGGTCACCCTCGGCCGCGCCGAGATCGACAGGGTCCGCGACGCGACCCTGGCCATCGCCCAGGGCATCGGCGTGCGCGGACTGCTGAACGTGCAGTTCGCCATCGGCGCCGGGGTGCTCTACGTGCTCGAAGCCAACCCGCGCGCGTCCCGCACCGTCCCGTTCGTCGCCAAGGCGCTCGGTATCACGCTGGCCAAGGCCGCCTCGCTGATCATGGTCGGCACCACCATCGCCGAGCTCAAGGCCAACGGCCAACTGCCGCTGATCGACGGTTCCCGAGTGCCGATGGACTCGCCGGTCGCCGTGAAGGAAGCGGTGCTGCCATTCAACAGGTTCCGCACCAAGGAAGGCCTCATCGTCGACTCGGTGCTCGGCCCGGAGATGCGTTCCACCGGAGAGGTCATGGGTATCGACCGCGACTTCCCGCGGGCGTTCGCCAAGAGCCAGCTCGCCGCCTACGGCGGAATCCCGCTCACCGGAACGGTCTTCGTGTCGGTCTCCGACCGGGACAAGCGCGCTGTGATCCTGCCGATGCTGCGCCTCTCGCAGCTGGGCTACACGATCATGGCCACCGAGGGAACCGCCGAAGTTTTGCAGCGGAACGGAATCGGGGCCACAGTGGTGGCAAAGTTCAGCGAAAAGGCCGATGAGTCCGTGGACACCGTCGTCGACCTGATCCGGCGCGAGGAGGTACAGATCGTGATCAACACACCGAACGGTCGCACCGCACGCGCCGACGGCTACGAGATCCGCGCCGCCGCTGTCGCCGGCGACCTGCCCCTGTTCACCACCATCGCGGAGCTGAGCGCCGCCGTCGCGTCGATCGACTCGATCCGTACCGGCTTCGAGGTCACCAGCCTGCAGGAGTACGCGGCGAAACGGGCGGCGGCACTGTGACTCCAGCCGGCGCAGAGATCCCAGCCGAACCCGTAGCCAGCGCCGAAGCCTTCGGTGCACGTCTGCACGGTGCCTTCGCCCGATTCGGCCGGCTCTGCGTCGGCATCGACCCGCACTCCTGGTTGCTGACCGACTGGGGCCTGCCGGACACCGCCGCAGGGGCCGAAAGCTTCGGCCGGGCTGTCGTGGCCGCCGCCGCGGGACGGGTGGGCATCGTCAAGCCCCAGGTGGCGTTCTACGAGCGGTTCGGCTCCGCCGGCTACCTGGCACTGGAACGAGTGCTCGCCGACGCGCGGGCGGAGGGCCTTCTGGTCATCGCCGACGTCAAACGCGGCGACCTGGGCACCAGTGTCGAAGCCTACGGCCAGGCCTGGCTGAGCCAGGGCTCGCCGCTCGAGGTCGACGCCATCACCGTGAACCCGTACATGGGGGTCGGCTCGCTGAACAGCACCGTGGACCTCGCCGCGGACAATCACAAGGGACTGTTCCTGCTCGCCGCGACCTCCAATCCGGAGGCCGCCCACCTGCAGCAGGCCGTGCTCGCGGACGGAGCCCACGCGGGCCGTTCCGTGGCGGCGTCGGTGCTCGACCAGGTTGCCGCCATCAACGCCGACCGCGTGCCGGCGGGTTCGTTCGGGTCGATCGGCGTGGTCCTCGGGGCCACGGTTTCGCTGGCCGACTTCGGCATCGACACCCATGCCCCGGCCGCCCCGGTCGTCACCCCGGTGCTCGCCCCGGGCTTCGGCCACCAGGGTGCGAATCCCACCGATCTGGCCGGTTTGTTTGGCGGATACGCTCAAGGCGTTATCGTGAGTGAATCGCGCAGCGTTTTATCCGCCGGTCCCGCCCGTGTGGCCGATGAGATAACCCGCCGATCAACCGAAGCTGGAGCGACCCGTGGCTGATAATCGCCCTACCCCACCCGACGTCGACCGCGTCGCGGCCTCCCGCGCCGCCGTCGCAGCCCGACGAGCCCGCGCAGCCGTGAAAGCACAGGTCGCGGCCGGTGAACGTACCTCCCTCGATGTGCTCGCCGCCGCCGTCAAGGAACCGAACGGCGTGGAGGGCCGGCTGAGGGTGACCGAGCTTCTCGTGAGCATCCCCGCCATCGGGGTGACCAAGATGCAGCGCATCATGACCCGGCTGGAGATCTCGCCGTCCAAGCGCCTGGGCGGCCTCGGCAAGCACCAGCGCGACCGGCTGCGCGACTTCCTCGCCGCCCGGCCCACCGCCCGCAGGGGTGCGCCGGACTCCAGGCTCGTGGTCCTCGCCGGACCGACCGCGGTCGGCAAAGGAACCGTTGCCGCGCACATTCGTGAGCACCACCCCGAGGTACACCTGTCGGTATCCGCGACCACCAGGGCCCCGCGTGCCGGCGAGGTCGAGGGCGTCAGCTACTTCTTCGTCGACGACGCCGAGTTCGACCGGATGATCGAGGCCGGCGAACTCCTGGAATATGCCACCGTGCACAATGCCTACCGCTACGGCACCCCGCGCGGCCCCGTCGACGCGGCCATCGCCGACGGCAACAGCGTTCTGCTCGAGATCGACATCCAGGGTGCCCGCTCGGTGCGCCGGGCGATGCCGGAGGCCCGTCTGGTCTTTCTGCTGCCACCCACCTGGGACGAACTGGTGCGCCGCCTGATCGGGCGCGGCACCGAGGATTCGGCCGAACAGGCCCGCCGGCTGGAGACCGCGAAGCTCGAATTGGCCGCCCAGGGCGAGTTCGATTACCGCGTCGTAAACAGCGACGTGGCCGAAGCGGCCGAAGAAGTCGTAGACTTGATGCAGATTCGCAAGGCATCGGCGCCGTCGTAGCGCCCGCTGTACTTGAATTCCTCGCGTCGACCAGGCGCATCAACGTGGTCAATGTCCGGTTTCCGGCCACGGAAACCAACGGAATGACCGCGCAGCCCGTACATTTTGCTTGAACAGCATGAAGGAGTGTGACAGCGTGCCCAACAAGCCCACTGGCATCATTGACCCGCCCATCGACGACCTGCTCACCAAGGTCGATTCCAAGTACGCCCTGGTGATCTTCGCCTCCAAGCGCGCCCGCCAGATCAACGACTACTACGCAGACCTTCACGAAGGCAGCCTGTTCGACAACGTCGGACCGCTCGTCGACTCCACCGTCGACGACAAGCCGCTCTCCGTGGCGCTGCGCGAAATCAACGAGGACAAGCTCACCTCGAAGCCCATCGTCGAATAACTCGACGCAGCTCTCACGTAAGCGCGCAGGATGTCGACTGGTCGCACGATAGTCGTCGGGGTAACCGGCGGCATCGCTGCCTATAAGGCCGTCAACGTCGTGCGCGCTTTTGTGCTGCTCGGGGACGACGTCCACGTCGTCGCCACGGAGGCTGCACTGCGGTTCGTCGGCAAGCCGACGCTCGAGGCGATCTCCCGCAACCCCGTGCACACCGACCTCTACGAGGGCGTTGCCGAGGTGCGTCACGTGGCCATCGGCCAGTCCGCCGACCTCATCGTGATCGCCCCTGCCACCGCCAACAGCATCGCCAAGATTGCCCTCGGCCTGGCCGACGACCTGCTGGGCAACACCATCCTCGCCAGCACCGCCCCGCTCGTGATCGCCCCCGCGATGCACACCGAGATGTGGAACAACCCCGCCACGGTGGCCAACATCGCCACGCTCCGCCGTCGGGGCGTCACCATCGTCGGACCGGGCATCGGCCGGTTGACCGGCTCCGATTCCGGGCAGGGCCGGATGGAAGACCCCGACGCCATCGTGGACGCCGCCCTCGCCGCCCTCGCCGCCCACCGCGCGGACACCCCCGCGAGTGTTCAGGTTCCGGACCTGGCCGGCCGGCACGTGCTGATCAGCGCCGGCGGCACCCGAGAACCCCTCGATCCCGTGCGCTTCCTCGGCAACCGGTCCAGCGGGCGCCAGGGCGTCGCGTTGGCCGAAGCGGCCCTGGCCAGGGGAGCCGTCGTGACCCTGGTCGCCGCGCACCTAGAGGTCGCTGCACCGTCCGGCGCTTCCGTGCACAGCGTCAGCACCACCCTGGACCTGCAGCAGGCGATGCGGGACGCCGCCGCAGCCTCCGACATCGTCATCATGGCCGCCGCCGTCGCGGACTACCGGCCCGCGGAGGTGCAGGACGGCAAGATCAAGAAGGATGTGGCGGGCGACCGGGTCACCCTCGACCTGGTGCGCAACCCCGACGTGCTCGTCGGCCTCGTGCAGGACCGGCGCCCCGGTCAGGTCATCGTGGGGTTCGCCGCCGAAACCGAAGCCGACGACACGGCGCGCCGCGAACTCGGCCGCACCAAGATCCTCCGCAAGGGCTGCGACCTCCTGGTACTCAACAGGGTCGGTTGGACGCAGGGGTTCGCCACCGAACGTAATCAAATCGAGGTCCTGGACGGCGCCGGAGATATAGTGATGGAGGCCGACGGAACGAAATTGTCGGTGGCCCACCGTATTCTCGACAGCATCCTGGGCAGCAGCATCGACGCCATCCGAGCGGACGCACCCGTCTCTTGAGTCGGTGTCGCCTGGGCCGACGTCACCCGGGCCCTGAGCGTTCAGGCATGCTCGCACCCGCACACCAATCAACCGCAGCACATTTATCCAAGAATTGAGACGAGCCCCGATGAGCGATCTTCGCCTCTTCACCTCGGAGTCGGTCACCGAAGGCCACCCGGACAAGATCTGCGACCAGATCTCCGACAGCATCCTCGACGCCCTCCTCACCGAAGACCCGCACAGCCGGGTCGCGGTGGAGACTCTCGTCACCACCGGCCTCGTTCACGTGGCCGGTGAGGTCACCACGGCAGGCTACGTCGAGATCCCGTCGATCGTGCGCAAGTGCATCACCGACATCGGCTACGACTCCTCCGACGTCTGGTTCGACGGCCGCTCCTGCGGTGTCGAGATCTCCATCGGCGGGCAGTCTCCCGACATCGCCCAGGGTGTCGACGACGCCTACGAAAGCCGGGAGCAGGACAGCCTGGACGACTACGACCGCCAGGGCGCCGGCGACCAGGGCATCATGTTCGGTTACGCCACCCGCGAGACCCCCGAGCTGATGCCGATCCCGATCTGGATCGCGCACCGCATGGCCGAACGCCTCGCCGAGGTCCGCAAATCCGGAGAACTGAGTTACCTCCGGCCCGACGGCAAGACCCAGGTCACCATCGGCTACGACGGTATCGTTCCCCGCACCGTCGAAACCGTCGTGCTCTCCACCCAACACTCCCCGTCAGTGCGCACGGAGCAGCTGCGCGCCGAGATCGCCGAACTCGTCATCAAGCCAGTGCTCGAGCGCGTCGACCTCGACGCGAGCAATCTGCGCACCCTGGTGAACCCCACCGGCCGGTTCGAAATCGGCGGCCCCCAGGGCGACGCCGGACTCACGGGACGCAAGATCATCATCGACACCTACGGCGGATCCAGCCGGCACGGTGGCGGTGCGTTCAGCGGCAAGGACCCGTCCAAGGTCGACCGCTCCGCCGCATACGCCATGCGCTGGGTCGCCAAGAACGCCGTCGCCGCCGGACTGGCCGAGCGACTCGAGATCCAGGTGGCGTACGCCATCGGCACCGCCTCCCCGGTGGGCCTCTACGTGGAAACCTTCGGCACCGGCGCCCTGCCGGACAAGGACATCACCGCCGCCATCCGCGAGGTCTTCGACCTGCGACCCGCCGCGATCATCCACGACCTGGACCTGCTGCGGCCGATCTACGCCCAGACCGCGACCTACGGCCACTTCGGCCGCGAACTGCCCGACTTCACCTGGGAACGACTCGACAGGGTTGATGACCTGAGAAGCGCAGCCGGACTCTGAAGCCTGGAGGCCGCAGATGACCCGCACCGGCCTCATCGCGAGGGTGCTGATCGACTCGCCCCTGCCGCAGCTGGACCATCTCTTTGATTACGCCATTCCCGACGAGCTGGCGCACCTCGCCCAGCCCGGGGTGCGGGTGCGGGTTCCGTTGCGCTCGGCGAACCGAGTGGCCGACGGCTACCTGATCGAGCTGATCGACCCTAAGCAGGCCGCGGCGACGGTCGCTCCGACCGAGGGGGCGACCCTGGACGGCATCGGCGGCGCCGACACCGGCTACAGCGGCAAGCTCAGCCCGGTCGACTCGATAGTGTCCGCCGTACCCGTGCTCACCGAGCCCGTCTGGCAGCTCGCCCGGCGCCTGGCCGACCGGGCGGCCGGCAACGCGAGCGACATCGTGCGCCTGGCCGTGCCGCCCCGCGCCGTGCGGGTGGAAAAGGCCTGGCTCGCCGCACGGGACGCCACACCCGATGCGCCGGCCACGAATCCGGCCGACCCGCTGGCCGAACCCGGTTTCGCCGAATACCCGCCGGAAACACTCGGCACCATCGTGGCCGACCGGCTGCGCGTCTGCGTCGCCGCGGTGCCCAGCCTGGTGCGTCTGCCCGGCCCGGACGACGGCGGCAGCACCGTGGGTACCTGGGCGATCACCATGGCAGAACTTGCCGTATCGGCGCTGCGCCAGGGCAAGAGCAGCATCCTGGTGGTGCCGGACTATCGCGACCAGGACCAGCTTCAGGCCGCTTTGACGACGCTGGCGCCCGCGGACGACGTCGTCCGCGTCGACGCCAGGCAGAGCAATCCGGACCGCTACCGCGGTTTCCTCACCCTCCTCGAGGGCCGGCCGCGGATCATCCTCGGCAACCGGTCCGCGGTGTATGCCCCCGCGCACGACCTCGGCCTGATCGTGCTGTGGGACGACGGCGACCCGCTCTACGGCGAACAGCTCAGTCCCTACGTGCACGCCCGCGACGCCGCCCTGATCCGCCGGGAGGCCGCCGACTGCGCGCTGGTCTTCATCGGCCACTCGCGCAGCGTGGAGACCGAACGACTGGTCGAGATCGGTTGGTTGCGCGCCGTGCACCCCACCCGTGACAGCCACCCCCGGGTGATCCCCACCACCTTCCAGTCCGAACCCGACGCACAGGCCAGGGCCGCCCGCATCCCGTCAGCGGCGTGGCTCGCCGCGAAGGAGGCCGTGCGGAACGGACCCGTGCTGGTGCAGGTCGCCAGTCCCGGCTACGCACCGATGCTGGCCTGCCGCTCCTGCGGAAAAGCCGCCCGATGCACTCAGTGCCAGGGACCGCTGGCCCTCGCCAATGCCAACGCCACACCCGCCTGCCGCTGGTGCGGCCACCTCGCCGCCGGCTGGCACTGCTCGCACTGCGAGGCCACCACCCTGCGCGTGGTCACCGTCGGTACCGGCCGCACCGCCGAGGAGCTCGGCCGGGCCTTCCCGGGCTCCCGGGTTATCGTCGCCGACGGCGAGCACACCGTGCAGACCATCGGGCCCGAGCCCGCCCTGGTGATCGCCACCCGCGGCGCCGAGCCGATACCCCGCAACGGCTACAGCGCCATCCTGCTGCTCGACGGCGAACGGATGCTCGCCCGCGAGTCGCTGCGGGTGGGGGAGGACTGCCTGCGCTGGTGGGCCAACGCCGCCGCGCTGGCCGCTCCCGGCGCCTCAGTGATGCTCGCCGGAGTGGGCGGGGCCCTCGCCCACGCCCTGAACACCTGGCAGCCAGGTCCTTACGCCGCCGCCGAACTCGCCGACCGCCGCCAGCTACGCTTCCCGCCTGCGGTGCGGGTGGCCTCCGTCACCGGAACCACCGCGGAGGTCGAGACGGCCATCGAGTCGCTGGCCGAGCTGCCCGGTCTCGACGTGCTCGGCCCGGTCAGCCACGACCCCGCCGGCCCCGCCCAGAAGACCGGCGGGCCCGCGCTGGTGCGCGCCATCGTGCGGTTCGGCTACCCGCTCGGCGACGAGGTCGCCCGCACCCTCAAAGCCGCCATCGTGCGCAACGCGGCCAGCCGACGCAAGCCCAAGGGCGCCGCGTTCCGCCCTGCACCTACACTCAAAGTACGATTCGACGACCCGGAGCTGCTGTAAATGAAACTCGTCTTCGCCGGGACCCCACAGGTTGCCGTGCCCAGCCTGACCCTCCTGGCCTCCTCTGACCATGAGATCGCCGCCGTGGTGACCCGCCCGGATGCCGCCCTCGGTCGCAAACGCGTGCTCACACCGTCACCGGTGGCCGCTGCCGCTGACACCCTCGGCCTGCCCGTCATCAAGGCCAACCGGCTCGACGCCGACGCGACCGCGGCCATCACCGCCCTGAACGCCGACCTCGGCGTCATCGTGGCCTACGGCGGCCTGGTGCGCGAGCCCCTGCTCTCCGCGCCCCGCCTGGGCTGGATCAACCTGCACTTCTCCCTGTTGCCCCGCTGGCGCGGTGCGGCGCCCGTGCAACGCGCGATCATGGCCGGAGACGCCGAGTCCGGCGCCGCCGTGTTCCAGCTCGTCGCCGACCTCGACGCCGGAGCCGTCTTCGCCGAGCTCAGGGTGCCCATCGGCCGGCACGCCACCGCGGGCACCCTGCTGGAGAGCCTCAGCCACAGCGGTGCCGAACTGCTCCGACGCGTCGTCGACGACCTCGCAGCCGGCAGCATCCGGGCCGTCGAACAGAGCGGCGAGGTCACCCTCGCCCCCAAGCTCAACCTCGCCGACGCGCGGGTGGACTGGACGCTGCCCGGTGAGAGGGTCCACGCCATCATCCGCGGCGTCACCCCCGAACCCGGCGCATTCACCGAGATCGACGGCGCCAGACTCAAACTCCACGACGTGGCCCCGGCACACGGCCAACCCGGCCTCAGCCCCGGCCACATCACCCTCCACGACAAACGCGTTCTGATCGGCACCGGCACGGAGCCGCT
Source organism: Cryobacterium sp. TMN-39-2 (assembly GCF_004402745.1). Lineage (NCBI taxonomy): Bacteria > Bacillati > Actinomycetota > Actinomycetes > Micrococcales > Microbacteriaceae > Cryobacterium > Cryobacterium sp. TMN-39-2. The sequence goes on along the minus strand of NZ_SOFX01000027.1, from coordinate 151,774 downwards.
CGAACTCATCACCGTACAACCGGCAGGAAAAACCCCAATGAAAGCACTTGACTGGTGGCGCGGAGTGGCAGCATCCGAGGTGATCGCCTCATGAGCGACCGCCGGGGCGACTCCCGCCCGAACGCTGCCCGCACGAGCGCTGCACGTCCAAGTTACGTCGTGCAGCCCGCCCGCCGGGTCGCCTACGAGGTGATCGCGGCCGTCCGCGAATCCGACGCGTACGCGAACCTGTTGCTGCCCACCCGCATCCAGCGGGCGGCGCTCAACACGGCGGACGCCGCGCTGGCCACCGAGCTCACCTACGGCACCCTGCGCATGCAGGGCTTCTACGACAGGGTCATCGCCGAGGCCGCCGGCCGGCCCGTCACGGCCATCGACCCGGCCATCCTCGACGTGCTCAGGCTCGGCGCGCACCAACTGCTGGCCACCCGCGTCGCCACCCACGCTGCCGTCAACGAATCCGTCGAACTGGCCCGCCAGGTGGGCTCACGCTCCGCGACGGGCTTCACCAACGGTGTGCTGCGCGCGATCGCCCGGGTCAGCGCCGACGAGTGGCGCGAACGCATCCTCGCCGACACCACGTCGCCGGACGACACCCTCGCGGCCCTGTACTCACACCCGGTCTGGGTGGTGCGGGCGTTCCGACAATCCCTGCGCCAAGAGGGTCGCGAAGCTGAACTCGAAGAGCTCCTCGCCGCCGACAACGCCGCACCGCGGGTCAACATGGTGGCGCTACCCGGCCTCGCCGGGGACACCGCCGAGCTGGGTGACCCCAACGCCTTCTCGCCCACGGGCTTCGTGCTCGCCGGGGGAGACCCGCACCACCTGATGAAGGACAGCAACGGTCGCCTGCGGGTGCAGGACGAGGGCTCCCAGCTCGCCGCCCTCGCCCTCAGCCGCGCCCGCCCGGTCGTGGAGGGCGAGCGCTGGCTCGACCTGTGCGCCGGACCCGGCGGCAAGGCTGCCCTGCTCGCCGCGGAGGCCCTGAACGGCGGCGCCAGCCTCGTCGCCAACGAGGTCGTCCCGGCTAGGGCACAGCTGGTGCGGGCGGCGCTGGCCGCTGTTCCCGCCGACGTGCCCGTGTGGGAGATGGACGGCACCTGGGTCGGCGAGGACCAGCCGCAGGTCTTCGACCGAATCCTGCTCGACGCCCCCTGCACCGGGCTCGGCGCCCTGCGCCGGCGCCCCGAGGCGCGCTGGCGGAAGCAGCCCAAGGATGTCGCGGAGCTCTCCGACCTGCAGTCCGCCCTGATCCACGCGGCGCTCGGCGCCCTCAAGCCCGGCGGCATCCTGGCCTACGTCACCTGCTCGCCGCACATCGCCGAGACCCGGGGGATCGTGGCGACCGCCCGCAAGGCCTGGGGCGACAAGATCGCGCCGATGGACACGGCCGCGGTGTTGCAGGGCCTGGCCGTGCAGCCGCTGGACCTGGCCGGCGACCCCGGCAGCGTGCAGCTCTGGCCGCACCGGCACGGCACCGACGCGATGTTCATCACCCTGCTGCAGCTGCAGCCGGACTGACGGGCCGCACTGAGCCGCCGCACCGAGCCGCCGCACCGAGCGGCCCGCCGGCGGCGATTCGGTAGGGTGAAACCATGGTTACCCGGATCAACCCGAGCATTCTCGCCGCAGACTTCGCCAACCTGGAGAGGGAATTCGGCCGCATCAGCACCGCCGACCTCGCCCACGTCGACGTCATGGACAACCACTTCGTGCCGAACCTCACCCTCGGCCTGCCCGTCGTGGAACGCCTCCTGCAGGTGTCCCCGATCCCGTTGGACATCCACCTGATGATCGACGAGCCCGACCGCTGGGCGCCCGCATACGCCGAGGCCGGCGCCTACTCGGTGACCTTCCACGCCGAAGCGGCCACGGATGCCGTCGCCCTGGCCCGGCGCCTGCGCGCTATCGGCGCCAGGGCCGGCATCGCCCTCAAGCCCGGCACCCCGGTCGAGCCCTACCTCGACCTGCTCGACGAGTTCGACCAGGTGCTGGTCATGACGGTCGAGCCGGGCTTCGGCGGGCAGAGCTTCATGGCGTCGACAATGCCCAAGCTCAGCCTCCTGGCCGACGTCGTGCGGCAGCGGGGCCTCGACGTCTGGCTGCAGGTCGACGGTGGCATCACCGAGGACACCATCGCACAGGCCGCCGCGGCCGGCGCCAACACCTTCGTGGCCGGATCCAGCGTCTTCAACGGCGACCCGGCCGGGCAGATCGCCCGGCTCCGCTCGGCCGCCGAGCTGCACGCGCACGCGCACTAGCGTGCCGGACCGGTAACCTGTAGAGGTGAAAACATTCGACGACCTGTTCGCTGAGCTGAGCCAGAAGGCTCTTGACCGCCCGATTGGGTCCGGTACCGTCCGTGAACTTGACGCCGGGGTGCATGCCATCGGCAAGAAGATCGTCGAAGAGGCCGCAGAAGTCTGGATGGCCGCCGAGTACCAGAGCGACACCGAAACCGCTGAAGAGATATCGCAGCTGATCTACCACCTGCAGGTCCTGATGGTGGCGAAGGGGCTTTCCCCCGAGGACGTCTACCGACATCTGTGATGTCGTCACCTCGCGAAACCCACCCGCCTTTGGCAAGACCCACCTTTGGAAAGATTGACATGTTGAGAATCGCTGTGCCCAACAAGGGCTCGCTCGCCGAGACCGCCGCCCAGATGCTGTCGGAGGCCGGCTACAACGGCCGCCGCGACCCGCGCGACCTGGTCGTGGCCGACCCGCACAACGACGTGGAGTTCTTCTACCTGCGTCCCCGCGACATCGCCACCTACGTCGGCAGCGGCGCGCTGGACGTCGGCATCACCGGCCGTGACCTGCTGCTGGACTCCCGTTCGACCGCCGGCGAAATCGCCAGCCTCGACTTCGGTGATTCCACCTTCCGCTTCGCCGGGCCCGCCGGCCGCTTCAGCGAGCTCACCGACCTCGAGGGCCTCAGGGTAGCGACGAGTTACCCCGGCCTGGTCGGCACCTTCCTGGCCGGTCACGGCGTAACCGTCGACCTGGTCACCCTCGACGGCGCCGTCGAATCCGCCGTTCAGCTCGGCGTGGCGGATGCCGTCGCCGACGTCGTCTCCACCGGCTCCACCCTGCGGAAAGCCGGCCTGCAGATCTTCGGCCCGGTCATCCTCGAGTCGACCGCGGTGCTCATCACCTCCGAGAACGAGCACGCGGGCATCAACACCCTGCTGCGTCGCCTGCAGGGCGTGCTCGTGGCCCGCCAGTACGTGCTCGTGGACTACGACGTGCACGTGGACAACCTCGACGCCGCCTGCCAGGCCGCGTCCGGAATCGAGTCGCCCACGATCTCGTCACTGCGCGACCCGAACTGGGTGGCCGTACGGGTGATGATCCCGCGGCTGGACACCAACAGCGTGATGGACCGGCTCTACGAGCTCGGCGCCCGCGCCATCCTCGTCACCTCGATCCACAACGCCCGGTTGTAACCATGGGCCTCGCCGTTCGAGTGATCCCGTGCCTCGACGTGGCCAACGGCCGCGTCGTCAAGGGTGTCAACTTCCAGAACCTGCGCGATGCCGGTGACCCCGTCGAACTCGCCAAGCGGTACTACGAGCAGGGAGCGGACGAACTCACCTTCCTCGACGTGACAGCCACCGTCGACGACCGCTCGACGACCTATGACGTGGTGCGGGCCACAGCCGAGCAGGTCTTCATCCCGCTCACCGTCGGCGGCGGCATCCGAAGCGTCGACGACGTGTCCAGGCTGCAGGCCAGCGGCGCAGACAAGGTGGGCGTGAACAGCGCCGCCATCCTGCGGCCGGCGCTGATCTCCGAGATCGCCGACACGTACGGCGCCCAGGTGCTGGTGCTCTCCCTCGACGTTAAACGCAGCCAGCGCATGCCCTCCGGTTTTGTGGTCACCACGCACGGCGGCCGCACCGAAACCGACCTGGACGCCCTCGCCTGGGCCCGCCAGGCGATCGAACTGGGAGCCGGCGAACTGCTGGTGAACAGCATCGACGCCGACGGCACCAAGGCCGGCTTCGACCTCGAACTGATCACGATCATGCGCGAGCTCAGCACCGTCCCGGTGATCGCGTCCGGGGGAGCGGGCCTTCTCGAGCACTTCCCGCCGGCGATCACGGCGGGAGCCGACGCCGTGCTGGCCGCCTCCGTCTTCCACAGCGGAGACCTGACGATTGGCGACGTCAAGCGTGAGCTTGCCGACGCCGGAATGGTGGTGCGCCGATGAACGTCGACGCCGCTCTGGACTCCGCCCGCTTCGACGCCACCGGGCTGCTGCCCGCCGTGATCCAGCAGTGGGACAGCGCCGAGGTGCTGATGCTGGGCTGGATGGATCGTGAGGCCCTCCGACGCACCCTCACCGAGGGACGCGTCACCTTCTGGTCCCGCAGCCGGCAGGAGTACTGGCGCAAGGGCGACACCTCCGGCCACGCCCAGTTCGTGCGTTCAGCGGCCCTGGACTGCGACGCCGACACCCTCGTCGTGCAGGTCGAGCAGATCGGCGCGGCCTGCCACACCGGCACGCACACCTGCTTCGACGGTCGTGGCATCGACGTGACCGGGATCCTCCCCGAGGCTCAGCGATGAGCGCCGGCTCGACCACGCTGGAAACCTTCGCCGGCCTGCTCGGCGAGCACCGGGTGATCCCGGTGATCCGGGAGCTCTTCGCCGACGGCGAGACGCCGGTGGGCATCTACCGCAAACTCGCCAACGGCACCGCGGGCAGTTTCCTGCTCGAATCCGCCGAACAGGGCGGCATCTGGTCGCGGTTCTCGTTCGTCGGGGTGTCCTCCTTCGGTGTGCTCACCCAGTCCGGCGACGACACCGCCTGGCTCGACTACGGTGTCTCCGCCGAGCGGGCCTTCGGCGGCGCCACCGACCTGGCGCCGCTCAACGCGCTCGCCTACCTCTACGAGCGCTGGCAGACGCCGCGGCTGCCCGAGCACCCGCCGCTGACCGGCGGCCTGGTCGGCTTCATCGGTTGGGAGGCCATCCGCCAGATCGAGCGACTGCCCAACCGTCCGCCGGCGGACTACGACGTGCCCGGCCAGGCGTTCAGCTTCGTGGCCGACCTCGTCGTGATCGACCACAAGTACGGCACCGTGCAGCTCATCGCCAACGTGCTCAACGACGGCACCGACCCCACGGATGCCCTGTGGCCGGCCGCCCAGGCGCGCCTGGACGCCCTGCAGACCCGGCTCACCCAGCCGGCCGAGGTCTTCGTGTCCGAGGTCGACCTATCCACCCCGGCCGCCCCGCAGCACCGCACCGAGCGAGCGGATTTCCTCGCCGCTGTCGGCACGTCCAAACAACACATCGTCGACGGCGACGTGTTCCAGGTCGTCATCTCGCAGCGCTTCGATCAGGAATGCACCGCGGACCCGATCGACGTCTACAGGGTGCTCCGCAGCCTCAACCCCAGCCCGTACATGTACCTGCTCAGCCTCGAGTCCACCAGCGGCGAGCCGTATTCGATCGTCGGGTCCTCACCGGAGGCGCTGGTGAAGGTCGCGAACACCCGGGTCTTCACCCATCCCATCGCCGGGTCCAAGCCCCGCGGCGCGACACCGGAGGCCGACGCCGACTTCGAAACCGAGCTCGCCGGCGACCCCAAGGAGCGCGCCGAGCACCTCATGCTCGTCGATCTGGCGCGCAACGACCTGCTCAAGGTCTGCCGCGCCGGATCGGTGGAGGTGACGGAATTCATGCGCATCGAACGGTTCAGCCACATCATGCACCTGGTCTCCTCGGTCGAGGGGGACCTACTGCCGGAGATGACCGCGATCGACGTCTTCAGGGCCACGTTCCCGGCCGGCACCCTCTCCGGTGCGCCAAAGCCACGGGCGCTGGAGATCATCGACTCCCTCGAACCAGCCCAGCGCGGCGTGTACGGCGGGGTGGTGGGCTACTTCGGTTTCGCCGGCGACGCCGACCTGGCCATCGCCATCCGCACCGCGACGATCATGAACGGTGTCGCGTATGTGCAGGCCGGCGGTGGGCTCGTCGCCGACTCCGATCCGGCGTCGGAGTTCCAGGAATCCCAGAACAAGGCCGCGGCCCCGCTCCGCGCCGTCGCCGTGGCCAACGCGATGACCCGGGTGTACTGAATGACGCCGCCGCGCCGCATCAAGCCGACCCTGATCCTGGCCGTAATAGCCGCGAGCGGGCTCGCCCTGCTGGCCTGGACCCAGGTCTGGGTGACCGTGCGGCTCGCCGCGGACGGCACCACCCAGCAGGTCCTCGACGTCACCGGCAGCATCGCGGCGCCGGGCCTGACCGCCCTTGCCCTGGCCGGGCTCGCCCTGGCCGGGGCGCTCACCATCGCCGGCGTGGTCATCCGCACCATCCTGGGCCTGCTCGAAGCGCTCCTCGGAGTCAGCGTCATCCTCTCCGCCGCGCTGGCCCTGGCCGACCCTATCGGCGCGAGCGCCGCAGCTGTCACCACCGCCACGGGCCTCGCCGGCGTCGACTCCACCCGCTCGGCGGTGAGCATCGCCGAGCTGACCTTCTGGCCGTTCCTGGCCCTCGCCGCCGGCATCCTGATGCTCATCGTCGGCCTCGTCGTGTGCGTCACCGCCCGGCGTTGGCCCGGCCCGACCACGCGCTACGAGAGCACCCGCCTGGAACCGGAGACGGATGCCACGACCGGCCAGGGGCGCCCCCGTGACGCCGTCGACGACTGGGACGGCCTCACCAGGGGCGACGACCCCACCGTCTGACCTGACTAACCCGGCAAGCTAGAATTGTCCCGCACGCCCACTGACCTTTAGGAGAACCATGAGCTTCGAGTCGGCAGACCCCGGCCACGGCCATTCGACGGCGGCCTGGACCGCAGTCACCATCATGCTGATCGCTTTCGGCATCGGCACCGTCGCGTTCTTTTTCGAGGTCGTCTGGCTCGTCTGGGCATCGGCCGTCCTCCTACTCCTCGGCCTCGTCGCCGGCTGGATCATGGCCAAGGCGGGCTACGGCGCGGCGTCGGTCGACGGAAGCCACTGACACAGTGCCCTCCGACCTCCTCGCAGAACTTCTCACCGGTTCGCTCGCCGACGCCGAGACCCGCAGGCTGGACCGCCCCCTGGCGACCGTAGAGGCCGAGGCGCTCGCCCAGGCTCCGGCCCTCGACGCGTTACACGCTCTCGCACCGTCCGACCGGGTGAAGATCATCGCCGAGGTCAAACGCGCCAGCCCGTCCCGCGGCCCCCTGGCCGAGATCACCGACCCGGCCGCACTGGCCGTATCCTATGAGTTCGGTGGCGCCAGCGCCATCAGCGTGCTCACCGAGGGTCGCCGGTTCCTCGGCTCGTTGGCCGACCTGGAACAGGTCAAGTCGTCCGTGTCGATTCCCGTGCTGCGCAAGGACTTCATCGGCACCGCGTACCAGGTTCTCGAAGCGCGCGCGGCGGGAGCTGACCTCGTGCTGCTCATCGTCGCAGCCCTGGACCAGACCACCCTGGGCGCCCTGCACAGCCTGGTGCTCGAACTGGGCATGACCCCGCTGGTCGAGACGCACAGCGCGGACGAGGTCGAGCGGGCGTTGGACGTCGGCGCCAACCTCGTCGGCGTGAACGCCAGAAACCTCAGCACCTTCGAACTCGACCAGAACCTCTTCGCGAGCCTGGCCGACCGCATCCCCGCCGGCGTCGTCCGCGTGGCGGAGTCCGCGGTCAAGACCGCCGCCGACGTGGCGCACTACCGCGCCGCGGGCGCCGACGTCGTGCTGGTCGGTGAAGCCCTCGTCACCAGCGATCCCATTCTCACCCTCAACGAATTCCTGGCGGTATAGATGTCCAGCGCAAATCCTTCCCTCCGCGCCCAGTCCGGCCCCTACTTCGGCGATTTCGGCGGCAGGTTCGTGCCGGAGTCCCTGGTGGCCGCCCTCGATGAGCTCTCGGCCGAGTACGCCCTCGCCAAGGCCGACCCGGCCTTCGCCGCCGAATTGTCCGAGCTGCACCGCAGCTACACCGGCCGGCCGTCGCTGATCACCGAGGTGCCCCGATTCGCCGCACACGGCGGCGGTGCCCGCATCATCCTCAAGCGCGAGGACCTCAACCACACCGGCTCCCACAAGATCAACAACGTTCTCGGCCAGGTGCTGCTCACCAAGCGCATCGGCAAGAAGCGGGTGATCGCCGAAACCGGCGCCGGTCAGCACGGCGTCGCCACGGCGACCGCCGCCGCCCTCTTCGGGCTGGACTGCGTGGTCTACATGGGTGAGGTCGACACGGAGCGCCAGGCGCTCAACGTCGCCCGAATGCGTCTGCTCGGCGCCGAGGTCGTCTCGGTGAAGACAGGCTCCCGCACCCTGAAGGACGCCATCAACGACGCGATGCGTGACTGGGTCACCAACGTGGAGACCACCAACTACGTCTTCGGCACCGTTGCCGGCCCGCACCCGTTCCCCGCCATGGTGCGGGACTTCCAGAAGATCATCGGTGAAGAGGCCAGGCAGCAGGTGCTCGACCTCACCGGGCGGCTGCCCGACGCCGTCACCGCCTGCGTCGGGGGCGGTTCCAACGCCATGGGCATCTTCCACGCGTTCCTCGACGACCCCGAGGTAGCACTGTACGGCTACGAGGCCGGCGGCGAAGGCATCGAGGGCCTGCGGCACGCCGCGACCCTCACCAAAGGCCGCCCCGGCGTGTTGCACGGCGCGCGCAGCATGATGCTGCAGGACGAAGACGGCCAGACCGTCGAGTCCCACTCGATTTCCGCCGGCCTCGACTACCCGGGCGTCGGTCCCGAGCACGCCTGGTTGGCCAGCATCGGCCGGGCCAGCTACCTGCCCGTCACCGACGCCGAGGCCATGGACTCACTGCGCCTACTCAGCCGCACCGAGGGCATCATTCCCGCCATCGAATCGGCGCACGCCCTGGCAGGGACCCTGGAGCTGGGCAAACAGCTCGGCCCGGATTCGATCATCCTGGTCAACCTTTCGGGTCGCGGCGACAAGGACATGGAAACCGCCGGCCGCTACTTCGACCTTCTCGACGCTGGAGCGCAGCAACTGTGACGAACGCAAGTACCGGTTACACAAGCACCGTCGAGACCACGATCGCCGCGCGCCGGGCCGCCGGGGGCGGCGCCCTGATCGGGTACCTGCCGGTCGGCTTCCCCACCCTGACCGAGAGCATCGACGCCGCCGTCGCGATTGCCACGAGCGGGGTCGATATCCTCGAACTCGGTCTGCCGTACTCCGACCCCGTCATGGACGGCCCGGTCATCCAGGCGGCCACCCAGCAGGCCCTGGCCAACGGTTTCCGCCTGCGGCACGGGTTCGAGGCCGTCGCCGCGATCACAGGCCAGGTCGACACCCCGGTGCTGATGATGACCTACTGGAACCCCGTGCTGCAGTACGGCGTCGACAGGTTCGCCGACGACCTGGCCGCCGCCGGGGGAGCCGGGCTGATCACGCCGGACCTGATTCCCGACGACGCTCAGACCTGGCTGGATGCCAGTGAGCGCGCCGGCCTCGACAGGGTCTTCCTGGCCGCCCCCTCGTCCTCGGACGAGCGACTGGTGCAGGCCGTCACCCGAAGCCGCGGATTCGTCTACGCGGTCTCCACCATGGGCATCACCGGAGCCCGGTCCGATGTGGACTCGGCTGCCCGGGTACTCGTCACCCGCCTGCGGGAAGCCGGCTCCGTCAACGCCTGCGTCGGCCTGGGAATCTCCACCCCCGCCCAGGTGCGCGAGGTGCTGGAGTACGCCGACGGCGCCATCGTCGGCTCCGCGCTGGTGAAGGCACTGTCCGTCGGGGGAGTCGACGCCGTCGCAACCCTCGCGGCGGAACTGGCCGCCGGCGCCCGCGACATCCGCGCCGCCGTCTAGCGTTGCCGTCCAACCCTGTTGTCTGACCCCGTCGGCCGATCTCGCCGTCAGGTCCCTGCGTTTATGCCATCCCGTTTAGGGTAAATTGTCCGAGGCGGTCGATCGACCGGCTCCCAGTGACCAGAGTGTCACGATGAAAGGTTGTTGTGGTGTCGTTGCCCTTGAGCATTCCGAGCCCTGAGTGGAGCTTCTTCGACCTGGGGCCGTTCCGCATCCACGCGTATGCGATCTGCATCCTGATCGGTATCTTCCTGGCCACCGCGATGACCTCGCGGCGGCTGACGAAGCGCGGCGGCGAGCCCGGCGTGGTGCTGGACATCATCCTCTGGGCCGTGCCGCTGGGCATTGTCGGAGCCCGGATTTTCCACGTGCTCACCCACCCCAACGACTACTTCTACGACGGAGCGAACCTCTGGGACGTCTTCGCGGTGTGGAAGGGCGGCATCGCCATCTTCGGCGCACTGCTCGGCGGCGCCGTCGGCGCGTACATCGGCACCCGACGCGCCGGCATCCGGTTCTGGTCGTTCGCCGACGCCCTGGCCCCGGGTATGCTCCTCGCCCAGGCCATGGGGCGACTCGGCAACTGGTTCAATCACGAGCTGTTCGGCCTGCCCACCACGCTCCCGTGGGGCCTGGAGATTTCGACCGACAACCCCGCGTACCCCGTCGGCCTGCCCGCCGGCACCCTCTTCCACCCCACCTTCCTGTACGAGATCGTCTGGAATCTGGTCGGTGTCGCCGTCATCCTCATCCTCGAACGCAAGTTCCGGCTGCGCTGGGGCACCGCGTTCGGCGTCTACCTGATCTGGTACGGCGCGGGACGCAGCGTGTTCGAATCGATCCGCGTCGACCCGAGCGAGATCTTCTTCGGCCTCCGCACCAACGTGTGGGCCGCCCTGTTCGCCATCCTGGTCGGGCTGATCATCATCCTCGTGCAGAGCAGACGGCACACCGGAATCGAACTGAGCCCGTACCTGCCCGGGCGCGAGTGGAAGCCGGTCGACCCTGAGGTAGAATCTGGTGAAACCGATTCCGTTTTCGAGGATCACGGCAATGAGGCTGATGAACCCGTTGAATCACGCGACGTCGACGCCACAAGCACAACCGACTCCCGCCCCTAACCGCGGTCATCCCACCCGGTCCACGGTTTTCGCCCTCCATTTCGGGCGGAGTGGCTTCTCTTCTTCCCGCGGGCCAACGTCGTCCCCACCTGCCAGTCATTTTGTGAGGACGGTCTAATGACGCAGCAACCCCTCTTCTCCAGGTTCAGTAGTGTTCCCTCAGCCCAGGGGCTCTACAACCCGCACGACGAACGTGATGCCTGCGGTCTCGCCATGGTCGCCACCCTGCGGGGAACGGCCGGACACGACATCATCACGCGAGCGCTCGACGCACTGCGCAACCTCGAACATCGCGGTGCGGTCGGTTCCGACGCCGGAACAGGCGACGGCGCCGGAATCGTCACCCAGATCCCGGATGAGTTCTTCCGTGCGGTGTCCACGTTCGACCTGCCCGACGCCGGACGGTACGCCGTCGGCAACGTCTTCCTGCCTACCGAGCCCACCGCTCGCAGCGCGGTCAAGAGCGCCATCGAGGCCATCGCCAAGGAGGAGAACCTCCACGTTCTCGGCTGGCGCGAGGTCCCGGTTCGCCCCGATGAGGTCGGCAACCTGGCGCGGGCCGCGATGCCCGCCATTCAGCAGCTGTACGTCTCCAGCAGCCGCACCACCGAGGACGGCCTGCCCCTGGCCGGGATCAACCTGGACCGCCAGGCCGTGCGGTTGCGGAAACGCTCCGAACGCGAGGTGGAGACCTACTTCGCGTCGTTGTCCTGCCGCACCATCGTGTACAAGGGCATGGTCACGACCCTCCAGCTGGAGCCGTTCTACCCCGACCTGTCCGACGAGCGCTTCGCCTCGAAGCTGGCGCTGGTGCACTCGCGGTACTCCACCAACACCTTCCCGTCCTGGCCGCTCGCGCAGCCGTTCCGGATGATCGCGCACAACGGCGAGATCAACACGGTGCAGGGCAACCGCAACTGGATGCGCGCCCGCCAGTCGCAGCTCGAATCGGAGCTGCTCGGCGACCTGAACCCGTTGTTCCCGATCGTCACCCCCGGCGCCAGCGACTCGGCGTCCTTCGATGAGGTCGTCGAACTGCTGAGCCTGTCCGGCCGGTCGCTGCCGCACGCCGTCATGATGATGGTGCCGGAGGCCTGGGAGAACCAGCCCGACCTAGACCGTGACCGCCGAGCGTTCTACGAGTACCACTCCATGTTGATGGAACCGTGGGACGGCCCCGCCGCCATCGTCTTCACCGACGGCACCCTCGTCGGCGCAACCCTGGACCGCAACGGTCTGCGGCCCGGCCGCTACGTGATCACCGACGACGGACTCGTCGTGCTCGCCAGCGAGATTGGCGTCATCGACGTCGACCCCGCCCGGGTGGTCCGCAAGGGCCGCCTGCAGCCCGGCAAGATGTTCCTCGTCGACACCGAGGCCGGCCGCATCATCGAAGATGAGGAGATCAAGGGCGACCTCGCCGCCAGCGAGCCCTGGGGCTCCTGGCTCGACGCCGGCCGGATCAACCTCAAGGACCTGCCGGAACGGGAGCACATCGTGCACCCGCCGGCATCCGTGGTCCGTCGCCAGCGCACTTTCGGCTACACCGAAGAAGAGGTACGCATCCTGCTGGCCCCGATGGCCCGCAACGGCGCGGAGCCGCTCGGCGCGATGGGCAGCGACACGCCCATCGCGGTGCTCAGCGAGCGCCCCCGGCTGCTATTCGACTACTTCACCCAGCAGTTCGCGCAGGTGACGAACCCGCCGCTGGACTCGATCCGGGAAGAGGTCGTCACTAGCCTCAAGCTGGGCCTCGGCCCCGAGCTCAACCTGCTCGCGGCCGGCCCGGAGCACGCCCGCCAGGTGGTGCTCGACTTCCCGGTCATCGACAACGACGAGCTGGCCAAGATCCAGCACATCGACACGTCCCCCGGCAGCCGCACCACCACTACCATCCGTGGCCTCTACAGATTCGACGAGGGTCCCAGCGCACTCTCCAACCGGATCGAGGAAATGTGCCACGAGGTCGACGCGGCCATCGAGGACGGCGCGCTCTTCATCGTGCTGTCCGACCGGGACAGCACCAAGGACCTCGCGCCCATCCCGTCGCTGCTGATGATCGCGGCCGTGCACCACCACCTCATCCGCACCGAGAACCGGCTCAAGGTCGGCATCGTCGTGGAAGCCGGCGACGTGCGCGAGGTGCACCACGTGGCGCTCCTCATCGGGTATGGCGCCAGCGCCGTCAACCCGTACCTGGCCATGGAGACCTGCGAGGACCTGGTGCGCAGCGGCTTCATCACCACTGTCACGCCCGAGAAGGCTGTGAAGAACGTGATCAAGGCGCTCGGCAAGGGCGTGCTCAAGATCATGTCCAAGATGGGCATCTCCACGGTGTCGTCCTACGCCGGCGCGCAGACCTTCGAGGCCGTCGGCCTGAGCCAGGTCTTCATCGACCAGTACTTCACCGGCACCACGAGCAAGCTCGGCGGCGTCGGGATCGACGTGATCGCGGCCGAGAACCTCGAACGCCACACCGGCGCCTACCCGCCGGACGCCGCCGTCACCGTGCACGAGCGTCTCGCCACCGGCGGCGAATACCAGTGGCGTCGCGACGGTTCCCCGCACCTGTTCAATCCGGAAACCATCTTCAGGTTGCAGCACTCCACCCGCACCCGCCGCTACGACATCTTCAAGGAGTACACCAAGCTCGTCGACGACCAGTCGGAGAGCCTGATGACGCTGCGTGGCATGTTCGCCTTCAACATCGGGCAGCGAAAGCCCATCCCGATCGACGAGGTCGAGTCGGTCGCATCGATCGTGAAGAAGTTCTCCACCGGCGCGATGAGCTACGGCTCGATCTCGCAGGAGGCTCACGAGACCCTCGCCATCGCGATGAACCGGCTCGGCGGCAAGTCCAACACCGGTGAGGGCGGCGAGGACCTCGACCGTCTGCTCGACCCGACACGGCGGAGCGCGGTCAAGCAGGTCGCGTCCGGCCGGTTCGGCGTCACGAGCATGTACCTCACCCACGCCGACGACATCCAGATCAAGCTCGCCCAGGGTGCCAAGCCGGGGGAGGGCGGCCAGCTGCCGCCCACCAAGGTCTACCCGTGGGTCGCCCGCACCCGGCACGCCACCGCGGGCGTCGGCCTGATCTCGCCACCCCCGCACCACGACATCTACTCGATCGAAGACCTCAAGCAGCTGATCTTCGACCTCAAGCGGGCCAACCCGACGGCGCGCATCCACACCAAACTGGTCAGCCAGTCCGGTATCGGTGCCGTCGCGGCCGGCGTCGCCAAGGCGCTCTCCGACGTGATCCTGGTATCAGGACACGACGGCGGCACCGGCGCGAGCCCGCTCAACTCGCTCAAGCACGCCGGCACCCCCTGGGAACTCGGCCTGGCCGAGACCCAGCAGACCCTGATGCTGAACGGGATGCGCGACAGGGTCGTGCTCCAGGTCGACGGCCAGCTCAAGACCGGCCGTGACGTCGTCATCGGCGCCCTGCTCGGAGCTGAGGAGTTCGGTTTCGCCACCGCCCCGCTTATCGTCGAGGGCTGCATCATGATGCGGGTCTGCCACCTGGACACCTGCCCGGTCGGCGTCGCAACCCAGAACCCCGAGCTCCGCAAGCGGTTCAGCGGCAAGGCCGACTACGTGGTGAACTTCTTCGAGTTCATCGCGCAGGAGGTGCGCGAGTACCTCGCCGAGCTCGGCTTCCGGAGCCTCGACGAGGCCACCGGCCGCAAGGAACTGTTGAACGTGAACGGCGCCCTCAACCACTGGAAGGCATCCGGGCTCAACCTGGCGCCGATCCTGGTCGGCCCCGACTTCTCCGCCGGCGAACCAAGACGTTCCAGCCGGGAGCAGGAGCACGAACTCGACGAGCACTTCGACGTCGAGCTGATCAGGCAGAGCGCCAATGTGCTCGAGCACGGCGGCCAGGTCACGATCGCGCTGCCGATCCGGAACACCGAACGCGCCGTCGGCACCATGCTGGGCCACCAGGTGACCCTGCGGCACGGCGAGAACGGCCTGCCGGCCGGCTCCATCGACGTCACCCTGACCGGGTCGGCAGGGCAGTCCCTCGGTGCGTTCCTGCCCAGCGGCATCACCCTGCGCCTCGAGGGGGATTCCAACGACTACGTCGGCAAGGGCCTCTCCGGCGGGCAGATCATCGTGCGCCCCGACCGCGGCAGCGTCTTCGCGGCCGAGGAGAACGTGATCGCCGGAAACGTGATCGGCTACGGCGCCACCCTGGGCAGCATGTTCATCCGTGGCATCGTCGGTGAACGATTCCTGGTGCGCAACTCCGGTGCGACCGCCGTCGTCGAGGGGGTGGGCGACCACGCCCTCGAGTACATGACCGGTGGACTCGCCGTGATTCTCGGCGAGACCGGCCGTAACCTCGGCGCGGGCATGTCCGGCGGAACCGCATACATCTACCGGCTGCGCTCGGAGCTCGTCAACCGTGACTCGCTGGACTCCGGTGAACTCACCCTGCTGCCGCTCGGCAGCGCCGACATCGAAATCGTCGGTGACCTGCTGGAACAGCACCTGGAACAGACCGATTCTGTTCTGGCCGCGCGGCTCCTCGCCGACCGCGACACGACAATGAAGAACTTCGTCAAGGTGCTGCCGCGTGACTACGCAGCCGTCCTGGCGACGAGGCAGAGCGCCGTGGCCGAGGGGCTCGACCCCGACGGCGACGTGGTCTGGAACCGCATCTTGGAGGTAACCAATGGCTGACCCGAAGGGATTCCTGAAGACCACGGACCGGGAACTTCCCGCCCGTCGTCCGGTCTCCATCCGTCTGATGGACTGGAAAGAGGTCTACGAGGCCGGCGACTCCGCCGTGCTCAAGCGCCAGGCCGGCCGCTGCATGGACTGCGGCGTTCCGTTCTGCCACCAGGGCTGCCCGCTGGGCAACCTGATCCCGGAGTGGAACGACCTCACCTGGCGTGACGAAGGCCGGCAGGCCATCGAGCGTCTGCACGCGACGAACAACTTCCCCGAGTTCACCGGCCGGCTCTGCCCGGCACCGTGCGAGTCCGCCTGCGTCCTCGGCATCAACCAGCCGGCGGTGACCATCAAGCAGGTCGAGGTCTCGATCATCGACCAGGCCTTCGCCGAGGGCTGGGTCACTCCCCAGCCGCCCGGCCGACTCACCGGCAAGACCATCGCCGTCGTCGGCTCCGGACCGGCCGGACTCGCCGCCGCCCAGCAGCTGACCAGGGCCGGGCACACCGTGGCCGTGTTCGAACGCGACGACCGCATCGGCGGCCTGCTGCGCTACGGCATCCCGGACTTCAAAATGGAGAAGAAGCACCTCGACCTGCGTCTGTCCCAGATGACCGCAGAGGGCACCCGCTTCCGCGCCGGCGTCAACATCGGGGTGGACATCACCTGGACCGATCTGCGGGCCAGGTACGACGCTGTCGTCATCGCGACCGGCGCCATGGTGCCCCGCGACCTGCCGATTCCGGGGCGCGACTTGCCCGGGGTGCATTTCGCGATGGAATACCTCGTGCAGCAAAACAAGGTTGGCGCCGGCGACACCGTCGACAACCAGATCCTCGCCGAAGGCAAGCATGTCGTCGTGCTCGGCGGCGGTGACACCGGTGCGGACTGCATCGGCACCGCGAACCGTCAGCTGGCCGCCTCGGTGACCAACCTGGCCATCGGCAAGCAGCCCGGTGACAGCCGCCCGGAACACCAGCCCTGGCCGATGTCGCCGACCCTGTTCGAGGTATCCAGTGCCCACGAAGAGGGCGGCACGCGGGAATACCTCGCGTCCACCATCGAGTTCCTGGCCAACGACGCCGGTGAGGTGCGTGCCATCCGGGTCGCCGAAACCGAATATCTCGATGGCCGACGGGTGCCCAAAGCCGGAACCGAACGGGAGATTCCCGCTGATCTGGTGTTGCTGGCACTGGGCTTCACCGGTCCGGACAGCGCCGAACTGACCCATGATCTGCATCTGCCGCTCGACGACCGGAGTAATGTCGTCCGTGATAGTGATTACCAGACCAGCCACGAGGGTGTATTCGTTGCCGGAGATGCAGGCCGAGGTCAGTCGCTCATCGTATGGGCGATCGCCGAAGGACGCGCTGCTGCGGCAGCCGTCGATCGGTATCTCGAAGGCGAGACTCAACTGCCCGCCCCGGTGAAGCCGACGGATCATTCGTTTGCCATCTGAGCGTACGAACTGATTCCGCTGCCCATTCTCTCCAACCAACCGAACGCACCAATGCGCCACACCGGCGCGGAAACCGGAGATCCACCAGTATGAGACGCGCGAAAATCGTCGCCACCCTCGGGCCGGCAGCATCCAGCTACGAACAGATCCGCGCCATTATCGACGCCGGCGTTGACGTCTGCCGTATGAACCTGAGCCACGGTGACTACACCGTGCACGAAGGCGTTTACGCCAACATCCGGAAGGCAGCCAACGACTCCGGCCGTGCCGTCGCCGTGATGGTCGACCTGCAGGGCCCGAAGATCCGTCTGGGCAAGTTCGAGGGCGGACCGTACGACCTCGCCGTCGGCGACATCTTCAAGATCACCACCGAGGACATCCTCGGCACCAAGGAACTGTCCGGCACGACCTACAAGGGCCTGCCGAACGACGTCAAGCAGGGGGACTTCCTCCTGATCGACGACGGCAAGGTCAAGGTCGAGGTCGTCGAGACCGACGGCACCGTCGTGACCACGAAGGTCATCGTCGCCGGCCCGGTGTCGAACAACAAGGGCATCAACCTGCCCGGTGTTGCCGTCAACGTGCCCGCCCTGTCCGTCAAGGACGAGGCCGACCTGCGTTGGGGCCTGCGCCTCGGCACCGACCTCATCGCGCTGTCCTTCGTGCGCAACGCGGCCGACATCGACCGGGTGCACGAGATCATGGCCGAAGAGGGCCGCAAGGTTCCCGTCATCGCCAAGATCGAGAAGCCGCAGGCCGTCGAGGCCCTCGAGGGCATCGTCGACGCGTTCGACGCGATCATGGTGGCCCGTGGCGACCTGGGTGTCGAGCTTCCGCTCGAGGCCGTCCCGATCGTGCAGAAGCACGCCGTCGAACTGGCCCGCCGCATGGCGAAGCCGGTCATCGTCGCAACGCAGATGCTCGAATCGATGATCCACAGCCCCGTTCCCACGCGCGCGGAGACGTCCGACGTCGCCAACGCCGTGCTCGACGGTGCTGACGCGGTCATGCTCAGCGGCGAGACCAGCGTCGGCGAATACCCGGTGGTCACCGTTCAGACGATGGCGCGCATCGTGGCCTCCACCGAGGAGCACGGCCTGGAGCGGATCGCACCGCTCACCAACAAGCCGCGCACCCAGGGCGGCGCCATCACGCTGGCCGCCATCGAGGTCGCTGAATTCGTCGAGGCCAAGTACCTCTGCATCTTCACCGAGTCGGGAGACTCCGCGCGTCGTATGTCGCGCCTGCGCTCCTCGATCCCGATGCTGGCCTTCACCCCCGAGGCGAGCATCCGTCGTCGCCTCGCGTTGACCTGGGGCGTGCAGACGTACCTGGTCGACCGGGTGACCCACACCGACTCGATGTTCGGTCAGGTCGACGACATCCTGCTCGGCCAGGGCCTGGCTGAGATCGGCGACAAGGTCGTGGTGATCTCCGGATCCCCTCCCGGAATCGCGGGTTCGACGAACGACATCCGGGTTCACCGCATCGGTGACGCCCACAACGGTGTCGCTCCGGCGTACGCCCAGCAGTAAACGGCAGTACACCACGCAGTACACAACAGCCCCGCGGAGAAATCCGCGGGGCTGTTGTCGTGCCGGCGGCGAACAGCCTCTGAGCGGCCGTGCAAGACCGATGGACGCCTGTGCGCTCTGCGGGCGGACTGACGGCCGGATGCGGTGACCGATCGCTGAGACGGGCGTGTGCGGGCGCTGGGGCCCGCTGCGGGGGAGAAGGACGCCGATCAGGGGCAGAAACACCGCATGCCCGCCGCCGGTGGAACCGGGCAACGGGCATGCGGTGAAGTGGTACCGGTGGTGGGACTCGAACCCACACGTCCTTGCGAACAAAGCATTTTGAGTGCTCCGCGTCTGCCATTCCGCCACACCGGCTCACAACACCTGCACCAGAATACCGTAGGCTTTTGGCTGTGACCGACCAAGAGACAACTCCAGTACCCCCCCGCCGCGTCGTTGTAGCGGAGGATGAATCCCTCATCAGGCTCGACATCGTCGAGATCCTCCGAGACAACGGATTCGAAGTGGTGGGTGAAGCCGGCGACGGTGAGACCGCTGTGGCCCTGGCCACCGAGCTCCGCCCCGACCTGGTGATCATGGACGTCAAGATGCCGCACCTCGACGGGATCTCCGCCGCGGAACGCATCACCAAGGCCCACATCGCCCCGGTCGTACTGCTCACCGCGTTCAGCCAGAAGGAACTGGTCGAGCGCGCGAGCGAGGCCGGCGCCCTGGCGTACGTCGTGAAGCCGTTCACGCCGAATGACCTGCTGCCCGCGATCGAGATCGCCCTCTCGCGGTACAGCCAGATCATCACCCTCGAGGCCGAGGTCGCCGACCTGGTCGAACGTTTCGAGACGCGCAAGCTCGTCGACCGGGCCAAGGGCCTCCTCAACGAGAAGATGGGCCTGACCGAGCCGGAGGCGTTCCGTTGGATCCAGAAGGCGTCCATGGACCGCCGTCTGACCATGCACGATGTCGCACAGGCGATCATCGAACAGCTCTCCGCCAAAAAATAGGCTGCCAGCTAAGAAGTAGCCGGCACCACCGTCACGAAAAAAGCGGGTCCCTCCGGTGAGGGGCCCGCTTTTTCGTGCTCGCAGAGCGGATCAGCGTGCTACCGGCTGGTCCAGGATCAGGTTGGTGATGCGGATCGTCGAACAGCGTCGGCCCGCATCGTCGGTCACCACGATCTCGTGGGTGGTGAGCGTGCGCCCCAGGTGGATCGGGGTGCACACGGCGGTGACATACCCGGAGGTGGCCGAGCCGGTGTGGCTGGCGTTGATCTCGATGCCCACGGCGAGCTTGCCGGGGCCGGCGTGCAGGTTGGCCGACATCGACCCTAGCGACTCGCCCATCACCACGTACGCGCCGCCGTGCAGCAGCATGGCCGGCTGGGTGTTGCCCTCGACGGGCATCCGCGCCACGGCCCTCTCGAGTGAGAACTCGGTGAACTCGATGCCCATCTTGTCGGCCAGGTCGCCGGCGCCGCGCGCCTTCGTCCAGGCGAGGAAGTCGGTGGTGCTCTCGGGCGGGTTCTGCTCGGTCATGGTCACCTCGTGGCTCGGCTCAGCCCCACCGGAGGCGGCTTGTAGGCTGGGACTGTGTCGGAATCAAAAAAGCCTACCCTGATGATCATCGATGGCCACTCGCTGGCGTACCGGGCGTTCCACGCCCTGCCCATCGACAGCTTCCAAACCCAGGACGGGCAGCACACCAACGCCATCCACGGGTTCCTGTCGATGCTGCTGAGCCTGCTCCGCACCGAGAACCCGAGCCACATCGCCGTGGCGTTCGATATCTCCCGGTATTCCTTTCGCACCCGCGACTACCCTGAATACAAGGGCACCAGGGCGATCACTCCGTCGGAGTTCAAGGGCCAGGTGCCCCTGCTCCAAGAGGCCCTCAAGGCACTGAACATCACCACCCTGACCAAGGACGACTACGAGGCGGACGATATCCTCGCGACGCTGTCGGTCCGCGGCACCGCCGAGGGCTACGACGTCTTCGTGGTGTCCGGCGACCGGGACACGATCCAGTTGGTCAACGACACCGTCACCCTGCTCTACCCGGCCAGCCAGGGCGTTTCGGCGCTGACCAGGTATGACCCGGCCAAGGTGCGCGAGAAGTACGGCATCGCCCCCGAACAGTACCCGGACATCGCCGCGTTGGTCGGCGAGACCAGCGACAACCTGATCGGCATCAGCAAGGTCGGCGAGAAGACGGCCGTGAAGTGGCTGGAGAGGTTCGGCAGCCTCGACGCGATCCTCGAGCACGCCGACGAGATCACCGGCGTTGTCGGCGCCAACCTGCGCGAGCAGAAGGATAATGCGATCCGCAACCGCCGCCTCAACCGGCTGGTCACCGACCTCGACCTGCCCGTCGAGCTGCGCGACCTGGTGCGCGGACCGATCGACGAGGACGCCGTGCGCGAGGTCTTCGGGCGCCTGGAGTTCCGCACCCTGCTGGACAGGGTGATCAAGCTCGAGGCCAACGCCAACGCCAACGGCAATGGCAACGGGACCGCCACCGGTGACGCCGCTGGCGCGGCTCCGGTCACCGAGGTCCCCGCGGCGGCGAAGGCACCGGTGCAGCGCGAACTGCTCGACGAGGAACTCGCCACCTGGCTGGACCGGGTGACCACGACCGGAACCGCCCTTTCCGTCACCGTTGAGCTCCTCAACGGCCTGCCGATCGGCTTCGGCCTGGCCACGGCCACCGAGACCGCGACGGTGGCCTGGCAGCCCGGTCGGGCCGATTACCGGCCGCTCGAGGAATGGCTCGCGGGCCCGAGCCCCAAGGTCATGCACGACGCCAAGCCGCAGGTGAAGGCCCTCACCCGCGCCGGCCTGGTGCTGGACGGATTGGCCATCGACACCCTGGTGGCCGGTTGGCTGCTGCGCCCGGGCGGCCCTGACAAGACTCTCGCCGACCTCGTCAAGCGCTACCTCGACGAGACCGTGCCCGTCGTCGACCCCAACCAGCTGGTGCCGGATGAGAGCGTCGCCGGCGGCGTCGCCGTGGACTCCTGGTACACGGTGCGCCTCGCCGCCGCCGTGACCGCGTTGCTCGACTCGGGTTCGCGGACCGTTCTGACCGACATCGAGATGCCCACCCTGATGACACTGGCAGCCATGGAACTGGCCGGCGTCGCGGTCAATCACACCGAACTCGCGGCCCTGTCCGTACAGCTGGGCGACACCGCAGCGGAACTCGCGGCCGGCGCCTACGCCCAGATCGGCCGCGAGGTCAATCTCGGTTCTCCCAAGCAGCTGCAGGAGGTGCTCTTCGATCAGCTGGGCATGCCGCGCACCCGGGCCAACAAGACCGGCTTCACCACGGATGCCGGCGCCCTCGCCGATCTGCAGGCCAGCAACCCGCACCCGTTCCTCGACCTGCTCCTGAAGCACCGGGACGCCACGAAGCTGCGCCAGATCGTGGAAACCCTGGACCGGGCCATCGACGACACCGGCCGCATCCACACCACCTACGTGCAGATCGGCACCGCCACCGGCCGGATCTCCTCCACCGACCCGAACCTGCAGAACATCCCCGTCCGCACCGAGGAAGGCCGCCGCATCCGGGCCGCGTTCCATGCCGGGTCCGGCTCCGAAAGCCTCCTCACCGCCGACTACTCGCAGATCGAGATGCGCATCATGGCGCACCTCTCCGAGGACGCCGGCCTCATCGAGGCGTTCAACGCCGGCGAAGACCTGCACAGGTTCGTCGGCGCCAGGGTCTTCGGTGTCGCACCTGAGGACGTGACCGGGGAGATGCGCAACAAGGTCAAGGCCATGTCGTACGGGCTTGCCTACGGGCTTAGCGCCTTCGGCCTGTCCAAGCAGCTGCGCATCGAATCGCGCGAGGCCAAGCAGCTCATCGCCGACTACTTCGCCAGGTTCGGCGCCGTACGCGACTACCTGCGCCGGGTGGTCGAGCAGGCCAAGGTCGACGGCTACACCACGACGATCTTCGGCCGCCGCCGGCCGTTCCCCGAGTTGAACAGCCCCAACCGGGTGCTGCGGGACAACGCCGAACGGGCCGCTCTGAACGCACCCATCCAGGGTTCTGCCGCCGACCTGATGAAGATCGCGATGAACAACATCGCGCTCGACCTGCGCGAACAGGACCTGCAGAGCCGCATGATGCTTCAGGTTCACGACGAACTGATCTTCGAGGTCGCCCCGGGGGAGTGGGACGCTCTGCAGCACGTCGTCACCCAGCGGATGGAGTCCGCGGCCGACCTGCTGGTGCCGCTGGACGTGCAGGTGGGCCGCGGGGCCAACTGGGACGCCGCAGCGCACTGACCTGGGCCATGTCCTAGGCTCGGGGGATGACTCTGAACGAAGGCCGGACACCCACCCCCGTCGACCAGATCGCCGAGGGGTGGGTCGACACCCTGGTGTCGCTCGATCCCACTGTGGGCACCTATATCGGCCGGTCGGCGGACGGTTCGGGCTTTGCGGACTATTCGCCGGACGGCCACGCCGCCTACGTGCATGCCGCGGCCGCCACCATCCGGCTGCTGGACGACAGCGTCCCGGTCGACGACGTGGACAGGGTCACCCGCACCGATCTGCGCAGCAGCCTCGCGCTGGACCTGGAGAGCTCCGCCGCCGGCCTGCAGCTGCGCGACCTCAACGTCATCGCGTCACCCGCGCAGGGCATCCGCGAGGTCTTCGACCTCATGCCCACCGCCACGGTCGAGGATTGGCGCAACATCTCCGCGCGCCTGGGCGCCGTGCCGGCGGCCATCACGGGCTACATCGAAACCCTGCGCCTCGGCATCGAGCAGGGCACCACGCCGGCCCGGCGGCAGGTGCGCGAGGTGCTCGACCAGGCCAGACGCAACGCCGCCAACGACGGGTTCTTCAATCACTTCGTCGCCGACGCCGGCCTCGAGCACGGTTCGCTGCCGGCCTCCCTGGCCACCGACCTCGGTGCCGGAGCCCACGCGGCGGCCACCGCCTACGAGCGGCTGGCGACGTTCCTCGCCGACGAGCTCGAGCCCCGTGCCACCGAGCAGGATGCAGTCGGCCGGGACCTCTACGCGTTGAGGTCGCGGCACTTCCTCGGCGCCACCATCGACCTCGACGAAACGTACGAGTGGGGCATCCAGGAACTCGCCCGCATGACAGAAGAACAGGAGAGCGTGGCCAGGCAGATCAAGCCCGGCGCCACCGTTCTCGAGGCGATCGCCTTCCTCGACACCGACCCGGCCCGGAAGTTGCACGGCACCGACGCCCTGCGACGCTGGATGCAGGAGACCAGCGACCGGGCCGTCGCCGAACTCGGCGCCACCCAGTTCGACATTCCCGAGGAGATCCGCCGTCTGGAGTGCCTGATCGCCCCCACCCAGGAGGGCGGCATCTACTACACCGGGCCCACCGATGATTTCTCCCGCCCCGGCCGGATGTGGTGGTCGGTGCCCGTCGGCGTCACCGAATTCGACACCTGGCGCGAACTCACCACGGTCTATCACGAGGGAATCCCCGGCCATCACCTGCAGATCGGCCAGGCGGTTTACAACCGGGCGTCCCTGAACACCTGGCGCCGCCAGCTGGCCGGCACGTCTGGCCACGCGGAGGGCTGGGCGCTCTACGCCGAGCGGCTGATGGAGCAGTTGGGCTACTTGGACGATCCCGCCGACAGGCTCGGCATGCTCGACGGGCAGCGGATGCGCGCTGCCAGGGTCGTGCTCGACATCGGAGTGCACCTGGGCAAGAAGGTGCCGGACGGGTCGCAGACCTGGACCGCCGACTACGCCTTCGACTTCCTGGCCAGAAACGTGAACATGAACGACGGCTTCGTGAAGTTCGAGGTGAACCGGTACCTCGGCTGGCCCGGCCAGGCACCGTCGTACAAGGTGGGCCAACGCATCTGGGAGCAACTGCGCGATGACGCCAAGGCCCGCGAGGGAACCGGCTTCGACATCAAGGAGTTCCACCGCCGCGCCCTCGACCTCGGCGGGGTCGGCCTCGACACCCTCCGGTCGGCTTTGCAGAACTGACCCGGTGCCGATGCCGTCGCCGTACGAGGCCGCCCTCGGCGGTGACCTGACGGGACTGCACCCACAGCTGCGCGCCTACTTCACGGCTATCCCGGCCGGTCGGCACGGCCTCGGCCGGGGGACCTTCGACAGGGTCGGCACCCCGCGGCGCTGGCTGTGGCCGGTTCTGGCGCTGCTGGCCCGCGACGCTGTGCTGTTCCCGGTTTGGGAACACGACGTGCCCTTCCTGGTCGTGAACCGGCCGGGACCCGATCGGGTGCATGCTGTGCGCCGCTTTGAATTTCCGGCCGGGTCCCGCGACATGATCGATGTCATCGGCGCGGATGCCGGCGGCCTCGCCGACCGCCTCGGCCGGAGCGGACGCCTGGAAACCCGCCTTGACGCCCGCATTGTCGACGGTGCCCTGCACCTGGATTCCGCAGGTGTCTACGTGCACCTCGCCGGTCGCCGGGTTCCGGTCCCACGGCTGTGCGCGCCCCTGGTTCACCTGACGGAACGCTTCGACGACGGTGACCAGCGGCAGCACGTGCAGGTCACCGTGAGCCTGCCGTTCGTCGGGCGGGTGTACGAATACTCGGGGTCCTTTCGGTACTCGATCGAAGACGCGTGAGATGCGTTGCCGCCGCCGCCGAGAACGGGTTGCCGGGGCGCTCCCGAAACAGCTAAGCTTTACTGTCACGCTTGTGACGAATTAGCCGCTGCCAGTCGCGGATCTTGAACACGTATCGCACGACCTTCCCTTCTGGCCCGAATATGTCCATCCTGGAGCAACTACTACATGACAATCGCAACGACCGAACGGGCACCCAAGCAGGTCGCCATCAACGACATCGGATCTGCTGAAGACTTCCTTGCCGCGGTCGAAAAGACTCTGAAATTCTTCAACGACGGCGACCTCATCGAGGGCACCGTTGTGAAGATCGACCGCGACGAGGTCCTCCTCGACGTCGGCTACAAGACCGAGGGTGTCATCCCCTCCCGCGAGCTCTCCATCAAGCACGACGTCGACCCCTCTGAGGTCGTCAAGGTCGGCGACCTGGTCGAGGCACTCGTTCTTCAGAAGGAAGACAAAGAAGGCCGTCTCATCCTGTCGAAGAAGCGCGCTCAGTACGAGCGTGCATGGGGCGACGTCGAGAAGATCAAGGAATCCGACGGAGTCGTCACCGGTTCGGTCATTGAGGTCGTCAAGGGCGGGCTCATCGTCGACATCGGCCTGCGCGGCTTCCTGCCGGCATCGCTCATCGAGCTTCGCCGTGTTCGCGACCTGACCCCGTACCTGGGCCAGGAGATCGAGGCCAAGATCCTCGAACTCGACAAGAACCGCAACAACGTCGTCCTGTCGCGCCGCGCCCTGCTCGAGCAGACGCAGTCCGAGAGCCGCACCACGTTCCTCAACAACCTCCAGAAGGGACAGGTCCGCAAGGGCGTCGTCTCGTCGATCGTCAACTTCGGTGCGTTCGTCGACCTGGGTGGCGTTGACGGTCTGGTACACGTCTCCGAGCTCAGCTGGAAGCACATTGAGCACGCCAGCGAGGTCGTCGAGGTCGGTCAGGAAGTCACCGTCGAGATCCTCGAGGTCGACCTGGACCGCGAGCGCGTTTCCCTGTCGCTCAAGGCCACGCAGGAAGACCCGTGGCAGGTCTTCGCCCGCACCCACGCCATCGGCCAGGTTGCACCGGGTAAGGTCACCAAGCTCGTCCCCTTCGGCGCGTTCGTTCGCGTTGCAGAGGGCATCGAGGGCCTGGTCCACATCTCCGAGCTGTCCGGCAAGCACGTCGAACTCGCCGAGCAGGTTGTCTCTGTCGGCGACGAGGTGTTCGTCAAGGTCATCGACATCGACCTGGAGCGTCGCCGCATCTCGCTGAGCCTCAAGCAGGCCAACGATGGTGTCGACCCCGAGGGCACCGAGTTCGACCCGGCACTCTACGGAATGCTCACCGAGTACGACGACCAGGGCAACTACAAGTACCCCGAGGGCTTCGACCCGGAGACCAACGAGTGGCGCGAAGGCTTCGACTCCCAGCGCGAGAAGTGGGAGCAGGACTATGCTGCAGCCCAGGCTCGCTGGGAAGCACACAAGAAGCAGGTCGCATCCGCGAACGACGAGATCATCGCCCCCGGCGATGTCGCGTCCGCAGCCGGTAACTCGTTCACCAGTGAGGCTGCCGGAGCCGGCACCCTCGCCGACGACGAGGCGCTTGCCGCACTGCGCGAGAAGCTGTCCAGCAACAACTAGAAGCTGGCAACAACTAGAAGCTGGCAACAACTAGCAACTAGCATCACCTGCCCGGCGCATGCCGGGACCAGCACAGGCCGGGCCCTTCTGGGTCCGGCCTGTTCCGGTTAAGCAGCGCCCCTCCGTTAGCATGGGGCGGTGTACTTGATTGGGTTGACCGGCGGGATCGCATCGGGCAAGAGCACCGTGGCGAAGCGATTCGCCGAGCACGGAGCCGCGGTGATCGACGCCGATCAGCTCGCCCGGGCGGCCGTGGCGCCGGGCACCGATGCGCTGGCCCATATCGCCGACATCTTCGGCCCCGAAGTCATCGCCGAGGACGGCAGCCTCAACCGCGCCCGCCTGGGCTCGATAGTGTTCGGCAACCCCACCGCCCTCAGCGTCCTCAACAACGTGGTCCACCCCGCCGTGCGTGCGCTCTCCAGCGCGGCCATCGCCGCCGCCGAGCGCGCCGACCCTGAGGCCGTCGTCGTCTACGACGTTCCCCTGTTGGTAGAGGCGTCCGTCGGTCACCCCTTCGACCTGATCGTGGTCGTCCACGCCGAAGCCGAGACTCGGGTGCGCCGCATGGTCGAGCTGCGCGGCATGCCGGAAGACGACGCCCGCCGCCGGATCAGCGCCCAGGCCGGCGACGCCGACCGCCTCGCCGTCGCCGACGTCGTGATCGACTCGATGGGCTCCCTCGACGAGACCCTGGCCCAGGTCGACCGGCTGTGGGATTCGAAGCTTCGCGCAAACCACCGGCCCGCCCACTCCGACTCCAGTGTCGGTGGCGCTCCTTAGACTGGAAGCATGGAACCCACCCGCGCCGTTCATCCCTTCGAGGTCGTGAGCGAGTACACGCCCAGCGGCGACCAGCCCGGCGCCATCGCCGAACTCACCGGCCGGATCAACGCCGGTGAAACCGACATCGTGCTGCTCGGCGCCACCGGAACCGGCAAGTCCGCGACGACAGCCTGGCTGATCGAGCAGGTACAACGCCCCACCCTGGTCCTCGCCCACAACAAGACCCTGGCCGCGCAGCTTGTGAACGAGTTCCGCGAACTGATGCCCAACAACGCCGTCGAGTACTTCGTGTCGTACTACGACTACTACCAGCCAGAGGCGTATGTGCCGCAGACCGACACCTTCATCGAGAAGGACTCCTCGATCAACGAGGAAGTCGAACGGCTCCGGCACTCCACCACCAACTCGCTGCTCAGCCGACGCGACGTCATCGTCGTCTCTACGGTGTCCTGCATCTACGGCCTGGGCACCCCCGAGGGTTACCTGGAAGCCATGGTGGCGCTGCAGGTCGGCCAGAAGGTTGACCGGGACTGGCTGATCCGCAAGTTCGTGGCCATGCAGTACCAGCGCAACGACGTCGACTTCTCCCGCGGCCACTTCAGGGTGCGCGGCGACACCATCGAGATCATCCCGATGTACGAAGAACTCGCCATCCGCATCGAGATGTTCGGTGACGAAATCGAGGCGCTCTACAGCCTGCATCCGCTCACCGGCGATGTCGTGCGAAAGCTCGATGCCGTGTCGGTGTTCCCCGGTTCCCACTACGTGGCCAGCACCGACGTCATGCAGCGGGCGATGGTGACGATCAAGGAAGAACTGGAGGAACGGCTGGGCCAGTTGGAACGCGAGGGCAAGCTGCTGGAAGCACAACGCCTGCGGATGCGGACCACCTTCGACCTGGAGATGATGGAACAGATCGGATTCTGCTCCGGCATCGAGAACTACTCCCGGCACATCGACGGGAGAAGCGCGGGGGAGCCCGGGCACTGCCTGCTCGATTACTTCCCCGACGACTTCCTTGTGGTCATCGACGAGTCCCATGTGACGGTGCCGCAGATCGGCGCCATGTTCGAGGGCGACTCGTCACGCAAGCGCACCCTGGTCGAGCACGGGTTCCGGTTGCCCAGCGCGCTGGACAACCGCCCGCTCAAGTGGAACGAGTTCAAGGGCCGGGTCGGCCAGACCGTGTACCTCTCCGCCACCCCCGGCAAGTATGAGATGGGCATCGCCGACGGCATCGTCGAGCAGATCATCCGCCCGACCGGTCTGATCGACCCGCAGATCATCGTCAAGCCGTCCGCCGGTCAGATCGATGACCTGCTCGAGCAGATCCGTCTGCGCGTCGAACTCAACGAGCGGGTGCTGGTGACCACCCTGACCAAGAAGATGGCCGAGGAACTCACCGACTTCCTCACCGAGGCCGGCGTTCGGGTGCGGTACCTGCACTCAGACGTCGACACCCTGCGCCGGGTGGAGCTGCTCACCGAGCTGCGCCAGGGCCTGTACGACGTGCTGGTGGGCATCAACCTGCTCCGGGAGGGCCTCGACCTGCCCGAGGTGTCCCTGGTGGCCATCCTCGACGCCGACAAGGAAGGGTTCCTGCGCTCGTCCACCTCGCTGATCCAGACCATCGGTCGCGCCGCGCGCAACGTCTCCGGCGAGGTGCATATGTATGCCGACAGGATGACTGACTCGATGGCCAGGGCCATCGACGAGACCGACCGGCGCCGGGAGAAGCAGGTGGAGTACAACACCCTGCACGGCATCGATCCCACCCCGCTTCGCAAGCGCATCGCCGACATCACCGACGCGCTCTCCCGCGAGGAGGCTGACACCGCCGAGCTGCTGGCCGGCCGTGACGCCCGCCGCCGCAGCCCCACACCGTCGGTGCGCAAGGGCCTCGCGGCCAACGGCGCCAACGACCTCGAATCGATCATCGCCGACCTCAACGCCCAGATGCTCGAGGCCGCCGGCGAACTCAAGTTCGAATTGGCCGGCAGGCTGCGCGACGAAGTGTCCGAGCTCAAGCGGGAGCTGCGTCAGATGGAGAAGGCCGGCCACCTGAGCTAGCGGGTCGGGCGGCACTGCGCTGTCGGTGGCGCTGCGGTGACGGTGGCACTGCGGTGACGGTGGCACTGCGGTGACGGTGGCACTGCGGTGACGGTGGCACTGCGGTGTCGGTGGTACTGCATAGACTCGAATGGTGTCAATTTCCAAGGTAGAGCAGGGCTCTCAACTCAGCGTCCGTGGTGCACGCGTGCACAACTTGCACAACGTCAACCTCGACATCCCCCGCGATTCGCTCGTGGTGTTCACAGGTCTCTCCGGGTCGGGCAAATCATCGCTCGCCTTCGATACGATTTTCGCGGAGGGCCAACGGCGGTATGTCGAATCCCTGTCGGCCTATGCGCGCCAGTTCCTCGGGCAGGTCGACAGGCCCGACGTCGACTTCATCGAGGGGCTCAGCCCCGCCGTGTCCATCGACCAGAAATCCACCAACCGCAACCCGCGGTCCACCGTGGGCACCATCACCGAGATCTACGACTACATGCGCCTGCTCTGGGCACGTATCGGGGTCCCGCATTGTGCCGTTTGCGGGGAGATCATCCAGTCGCAGACCGTGCAGCAGATCGCCGACCAGCTCATGGAAATGGAAACCGGCGTGCGGTACCAGATCCTGAGCCCGATCGTGTCGCAGAAAAAGGGCGAGTTCGTCGACCTGTTCAAGGAGCTCGCCGCCGGCGGGTACTCCCGCGCAATGGTCGACGGCGTCCAGATCCAGTTGAACGAACCACCCACGCTGAAGAAGCAGCTCAAGCACGACATCTCCGTGGTCGTCGACCGCCTCGTGGCCGGCCCCGACCTGCTCAGCCGGCTCACCGACTCCCTTGAGACGGCGCTCAAGCTCACCGACGGCCTCGTGCAGGTCAACTTCGTCGACCTCACCGGCGACGAGGCCTGGCAGAGCTATTCAGAAAAGCTCTCCTGCCCGAACAACCACCCCGTGCAGCTCACCGAGATCGAACCGCGCACCTTCTCGTTCAACGCACCGTTCGGTGCCTGCCCCGAATGCTCCGGCCTGGGAACCCGTATGTCCGTCGACGAGGACCTACTTCTCGGCGACCCGGACCTGAGCATCGCTGAGGGTGTCGTACTGCCCTGGACCACCCAGGGCAAGGGACTCTTCCAGTACTACGAGAAGCTCCTGGACGGGCTTGCCCGCGACCTCAAGTTCTCGCTCGACACACCGTGGAAGAAGCTCCCGGCCGAGGTGCGCACCGCTGTCATGCGCGGCGACAACTTCGAGGTCAAGGTCAAATGGAAGAACCGTTACGGCCGGGAGATGAGCTACACCTCCGGTTTCGAAGGTGTTGTGCCCTACATCGAGCGCCAGTTCCTGCAGGCCGAAACCGACACCCAGCGCCAGCGCTGGGGGGAATACCTGCGCGAGGTGGACTGCCCGGTTTGCGACGGCACCCGGCTCAAGCCTGAGGTACTCGCCGTTCTCGTGCACGATATGAGCATCGCCGATATCTGCCGGCTCAGCCTCGCCGATGCCCGGGACTTCATGGACAAGCTCGAACTCACCGAACGCGAGAAGACCATTGCCGCCCAGGTGCTGCGCGAGATCAAGGTGCGACTGGACTTCCTGCTTCGGGTGGGCCTGAACTACCTCAGCCTGGCCCGCGCGGCCGCGACCCTGTCCGGCGGCGAGGCCCAACGCATCCGGCTGGCCACCCAGATCGGTTCGGGACTGACCGGGGTGCTCTACGTCCTCGACGAGCCCAGCATCGGGCTGCACCAGCGCGACAACCGGCGCCTCATCGAGACGCTGGTCGCGCTCCGCGACCTGGGCAACACCCTCATCGTCGTGGAACACGACGAGGACACCATCAAGACCGCTGACTGGGTGGTCGACATCGGACCGGGCGCCGGCGTCAACGGCGGACACGTCGTGCACTCGGGGTCGTACGCTGACCTGCTCACCAACACGAAGTCCCTCACCGCGGACTACCTCTCCGGCCGGAAGTCGATCGCCACCCCGGCGACACGTCGGCCTCTGGACCCCGACCGTGAGATCACCGTGGTGGGTGCCGAGGCGAACAACCTGCGGAAAGTCACGGTCAAGTTCCCGCTGGGCGTCTTCACCGCCGTCACCGGCGTCAGCGGGTCCGGCAAATCATCCCTCGTCAACGACGTGCTGTACAGGGTCCTCGCCAACCGGCTCAACGGCGCCCGGAAGCTGCCCGGCCGGCACACGAAGGTCACCGGCCTCGACCAGCTCGACAAGGTGATCCACGTGGACCAGGCCCCCATCGGACGCACCCCGCGCTCGAACCCGGCCACCTACACCGGCGTGTTCGACAAAATCCGCAACCTGTTCGCCGAGACCATGGAGGCCAAGGCCCGCGGCTACCTGCCCGGCAGGTTCAGCTTCAACGTCAAGGGCGGCCGCTGTGAGGCATGCTCCGGCGACGGCACCATCAAGATCGAGATGAACTTCCTGCCCGACGTGTACGTGGCCTGTGAGGTCTGCGGGGGAGCGCGGTACAACCGCGACACCCTCACCGTGCACTACAAGGGCAAGAACATCGCCGAGGTCCTCGACATGCCGATCAGCGAGGCCGCCGAGTTCTTCGAACCGATCTCGGCGATCCACCGGTTCCTCAAAACCCTCGTCGAGGTGGGGCTCGGGTATGTGCGCCTGGGGCAGAGCGCCACGACCCTCTCCGGCGGTGAGGCGCAGCGGGTCAAGCTGGCCACGGAACTGCAGCGCCGTTCCAACGGGCGCAGCGTGTACGTTCTCGACGAGCCGACCACCGGCCTGCACTTCGAGGACGTGCGGAAGCTCCTGCTGGTGCTGAACAGCCTCGTCGACAAGGGCAACACCGTCATCGTCATCGAGCACAACCTCGACGTGATCAAGTCGGCCGACTGGGTCATCGACCTGGGTCCGGAGGGCGGTTCCGGCGGGGGCAAGGTGCTCGCCACCGGAACGCCCGAGCACGTCGCGACAGTGAAGAAGAGCCACACCGGAACATTCCTGAAGGAGGTCCTCGCCACACGGTAGGCGCAGGAGAACATGTCTGACGCTCTGAGCTATCGCCCCAAGCCCGGGGAGATCCCCACCCAACCCGGTGTCTACAGGTTTCGCGACGCCTCCCGACGGGTGCTGTACGTCGGCAAGGCCAAGAACCTGCGTGCCCGGCTGAGTAACTACTTCGCGCCGCTGAGCAGCCTGCACGAACGCACCAGGCGGATGGTGACGACGGCGACCAGCGTCGAATGGACGACCGTGGGCACAGAGATCGAGGCGCTGCAGCTCGAGTGGACCTGGATCAACGAATTCGACCCGCCGTTCAACGTGCAGTTCAAGGACGACAAGTCGTACCCGTACCTCGCGGTGACCCTGGCGGACGAGGCACCGCGGGCGCTCGTGACCCGCACGTCCGGCATCAAGGGCGCCCGCTACTTCGGGCCGTACCCCAAGGTGTGGGCCGTGCACGAGACCATCGACCTGATGCTCAAGGCCTTCCCGATCCGCACCTGCAACAACGCCAACTACAAGCGTGCCATGCAGTCGGGCAAGCCCTGCTTCGCCGGCCAGATCGGTCGCTGCTTCGGGCCCTGCTCCGGCAAGGTGGGCATCGAGGAACACCGCAAGATCGTCAACGAATTCGTCGGTTTCATGGGCAGCCAGGATCGCAAGCTCATCAACAGCCTCACGGCCCAGATGAAGGACGCCGCTCTGGCGCAGGACTACGAAACCGCCGCCAGGCGGCGCGACCAGGTGAAGGCGCTCAACGCCGTGCTGGAGAAGAGCGCCGTCGTGCTGCGCGACAACGTCGACATCGACCTGTTCGCGATCGAACAGGACGAGCTCGCCGCGGCCGTTCAGCTGTTCATCGTGCGCGGCGGGCGCATCCGCGGTGTGCGCGGCTGGGTCGTCGACAAGGAACTTGACCTGAGCATCAGTGAACTGATCGACTCGATCATGCAGACCGCGTACACCGGCGACGCCGTGCCGCCCCGGGAAATCGTGCTGCCGGAGCTGCCGGACGACGCCGACGCCCTCGAAGGCTGGCTCGGCGAGATCGCGCACCGCAAGGTGCGGCTCGTCGCGGCCCAGCGCGGCGAGAAGGCCGCCCTGCTGGTCACGGCCACCCAGAACGCCAAGCAGGCGCTGATGCTCTACAAGACCCGGCGCAGCTCCGACTTCGTCGCCAGATCGAAGGCCCTCGAGGACCTCCAGGAGGCACTGGGCATGGAATCCGCCCCGCTCCGGATGGAGTGCTACGACGTGTCGCATCTCGGCGGGACCAACATCGTGGCCTCCATGGTGGTCTTCGAGGACGGGCTGCCGCGGAAGGACGAGTACCGCCGGTTCGGTGTCCCGGAGTCCACCGACGACACCGATTCCCTGTATCGGGTCCTCACCCGGCGGCTGGCCTACCTGGTTCCCGACGACGCCACCCCGGAGGCTCTGCCGAAGGGCGGCGTCATCGCGGTGCCGGCCAACCCGCTTGACGGCATGATCGTCGCGGAGGCCTCCGGCGCGGACGAGCCCGCCGCGGACGAGGCGGACCCAACAGCGAAACGAGCGAAATTCCGCTACCAACCGAACCTGCTCATCGTCGACGGCGGGCAACCGCAGGTCGCGGCAGCGGCACGCGCCCTGCGGGAGTCCGGAGTCCAGGGCATCACCCTGTGCGGCATCGCGAAACGGCTGGAGGAAATCTGGCTGCCGGATTCCGAGTACCCGGTGATCCTGCCGCGCAACAGCGACGCCTTGTTCCTCATCCAACGCATCCGCGACGAAGCGCACCGCTTCGCCATCACTCATCAGCGCGCCAGACGAAAGCGGGACATCAACACCATCCTCGGCGAAATTCCCGGCTTGGGCCCCGCCCGCATCAAAGTGCTGTTGGTGCACTTCGGGTCGGTCGCCCGCCTCAGAGAGGCGTCGGTCGACTCGATCGCCGAGATCCGGGGGATCGGACCTGCCCTCGCCGAGGGCATTCACCGGCACCTGCGCGCCTAGAGACGCCCCCCGGTCGGTAGGCTGGACATTCACTAACTTCGACCGAAGGCGTAATCCAGCATGAGCACGGACACCGAAAAGCAGGAAATGCTGATCGTTACCGGCATGTCCGGCGCCGGTCGATCGACCGTCGCCAACGCGCTGGAGGACCTCGGCTGGTACGTGGTCGACAACCTGCCGCCGCAGATGCTGCGCCCGCTGGTCGAGCTCGTCGGACGGGCGGGCACCAGCCTGCCCAAGATCGCGGCCGTCGTCGACATCCGTGGCCGGGACTTCTTCGGCGACTTCCAGGAACTCGTCCAGGCGCTCCGCAGCGGCACCCAGGTCCGGGTGATCTTCCTCGAAGCGCGTGACGATGTGCTCGTCCGCCGATTCGAAGCGGTTCGGCGCCCCCACCCGCTACAGGGTGAGGGGACGATCCTGGACGGCATCTCCGCCGAGCGCACCCGGCTGGCCGTCGTGCGGGAATCCTGCGACATCGTCATCGACACGTCGGATCTCAACATCCACCAGCTCGCCACCACGATCACCGAGCGTTTCGCTGCGGAGAACGCGGCCGGGCTGCACCTCACCGTGATGAGTTTCGGGTTCAAGTACGGGTTACCCACCGATGTCGACATGGTCGCCGACGCCCGGTTCCTGCCGAATCCGTTTTGGATCCCCGAACTTCGCTCGCACACCGGCCTCGACCCCGAGGTCAGCGAATACGTGCTCGGCCAGGACGGTGCGCGTGAGTTCATCACCAGCTACGCGGCCGCCGTCCGACCGGTGCTCGCCGGCTACCAGCGCGAGAACAAGCGTCACGCCACCATCGCCATCGGCTGCACCGGAGGCAAGCACCGCTCGGTGGCCATGGCGAGGGAACTCGCCGGCCTGCTCCAAGAATTTCCCGGCGTCGCGGTAAGCCTCAAGCACCGCGACCTCGGACGAGAATAACGACACGGTCTGCCGTCCAACGTGACGGCCGGCCCGAACAACAGAATGGAAATGACGATTGGCACTCACCATCGACGTCAAAGATGAACTATCCCGCGTCGAGGTTTCGAAGACCACGGTTCGCGCGGCCGAACTGGCGACGATCCTGCGTTTCTCCGGCGGTCTGCACATGATCTCCGGTCGAATCGCCATCGAGTCGGAACTCGATACCCCGCTGTTGGCCCGCCGGGTGCGGAAGGACCTCGCCGAACTGTACGGCGTGCGCAGCGACGTGTCTGTGATCACGGCGTCCGGGCTCCGCCGCACCAACCACTACCTCGTGCGGGTGCTCGACGGCGGCGAAACACTGGCCAGGCAGACGGGACTGCTCGACGCCCGCCGCCGCCCCATCCGTGGACTGCCCAACCGTCTGACGACGGGTTCGAAGGAAGAGATCGCCGCGGTCTGGCGTGGTGCGTTCCTCGCGGCCGGCTCGCTGACCGACCCCGGTCGCTCCGCCGCCCTCGAAGTCGTCTGCCCGGGCAACGAGGCCGCCATGGCCATCGTGGGTGCCGCCGGGCGCCTCGGCATCGTCGCGAAGGCCCGCGAGGTACGCGGCGTCCACCGCGTCGTCATCCGTGACGGTGACGCCATCGGCGCGATGCTCGTGCAGATGGGCGCCGCGGAAACCGTGCTCAACTGGGAAGCGCTGCGCCAACGCCGCGAGGTGCGTGCCACGGCCAACCGCCTGGTGAACTTCGACGACGCCAACCTGCGCCGCTCCGCCCAGGCCGCGGTCGCGGCGTGCGCCCGGGTCGACAGGGCGATGGAGATCCTCGGCGACGACATCCCGGAACACCTGCGATATGCGGGGGAGTTGCGCCTGTCCTTCCGGGACTCCAGCCTCGACGAACTCGGCCACCACGCCGACCCGCCCATGACCAAGGACGCGGTGGCGGGCCGGATCCGGCGCCTCCTGGCGATGGCAGACAAGAAGGCCGTCGACCTGGGCATCCCCGGCACCGACGCCAACCTGCCGGCCGATCTCGACGACGTCTGATCACCCCTCCGCTGACGGCCTGCACACCGGTAAGAGGGGACTAACGTCCCCTATTCACCTGAGTAGACTAAAAAGGTCACTTACAGTGCAGATGACGAGAGAAATCGCGTCGCTGCCACACAATGAGGAGATACGAGCTATGGCCGAATACACCCTGCCTGAACTGGCTTACGACTACTCTGCGCTCGCGCCGAGTATCAGCGGCACCATCATGGAACTCCACCACAGCAAGCACCACCAGGCCTACGTGACCGGCGCCAACACCGCCCTCGCCCAGCTGGCGGAGGCTCGCGACTCAGGCAGTCTCGTGTACGTCAACAAGCTCGAGAAGGACCTCGCGTTCAACCTCGGCGGCCACGTCAACCACTCGATCTTCTGGACCAACATGTCCCCGAACGGTGGCGACAAGCCGGTCGGTGAACTGGCCAGCGCAATCGACGACTTCTTCGGTTCCTTTGATAAGTTCCAGGCGCACTTCGCGGCCACCGCGATGGGCGTGCAGGGTTCCGGCTGGTCAGTGCTGGCCTGGGACTCCATCGGTCAGCGCCTGATCATCCAGCAGTTCTTCGACCAGCAGGCCAACTTCGCGGCCGGCACGGTACCGATCCTCATGCTCGATGTCTGGGAGCACGCCTACTACCTCGACTACCAGAACGTGCGCGCCGACTACGTCAAGGCGTTCTGGAACATCGTCGACTGGGAGAACGTCCAGGCGCGATTCGTCGCCGCTCGCGAGAAGACCAGCGGACTCCTGCTGCTCTCCTAGAGTCTCCCCACTAACACCTTCAGTTCTTTTCCTTCCCACCACCCGGCGCCACACGCGTCATCAATAACAGGAGCTATTTTGTCTGTAAAGATTGGCATTAACGGATTTGGCCGCATTGGCCGCAACTACCTGCGCGCCGCACTGGCCCAGGGCAGCGACATCGAAATTGTCGCCGTCAACGACCTCACCGACACCAAGACCCTGGCGCACCTCCTCAAATACGACTCCATCACGGGCCGTCTGGACGCCACCGTCTCCGTCGAGGGCGACTCCATCCTCGTCAACGGCAAGCCGATCAAGGTTCTCGCCGAGCGCGACCCGGCCAACCTCCCCTGGGGCGCCCTGGGCGTCGACATCGTGATCGAGTCGACCGGTCGCTTCACCAAGGCCGACGATGCGCGCAAGCACATCACCGCCGGTGCCAAGAAGGTCATCGTCTCCGCTCCCGCCACCGGCGACGTTGCGACGATCGTCATGGGCGTCAACGAGGAGACCTACGACTCCGCGAAGTTCGACATCATCTCCAACGCGTCCTGCACCACGAACTGCCTCGCACCGCTGGCCAAGGTCTTCAACGACAACTTCGGCATCAAGAGTGGCCTGATGACCACCATCCACGCGTACACCGCAGACCAGAACCTGCAGGATGGCCCGCACAGCGACCTGCGTCGCGCCCGCGCCGCCGCCGTCAACATCATCCCGACCTCGACCGGCGCCGCCAAGGCCCTGGGCATCGTCCTCCCGGAGCTCGCCGGCAAGCTTGACGGCTTCGCCCTGCGCGTACCCGTGCCCACCGGTTCCATCACCGACCTGACCGTCATCGCCGAGAAGCCGGTCACCGTCGAAGCCATCAAGGCCGCGTACAAGGCAGCAGCAGAGGGCCCCCTCAAGGGCATCCTGATGTACACCGAGGACGAGATCGTCTCCAGCGACATCGTGACCGACCCGCACTCCTCGATCTTCGACGCCGGCCTGCTGCGCGTCCTGGGCGACCAGGTCAAGCTGTCCTCCTGGTACGACAACGAGTGGGGCTACTCCAACCGCATGGTTGACCTCACCGAGTTCGTCGCCGAGCGCATCTAACTAAGGGACACGCAGTGACGCTTCGCACTATCGAATCGCTGGGATCGCTCCACGGCAAGCGCGTCATCGTTCGGTGTGATCTGAACGTTCCGTTGAAGGACGGTCAGATCACCGACGATGGCCGCGTGCGGGCGTCCCTGCCCACCCTCAAGGCTCTGGTCGAGCAGGGTGCCCGTCTGGTGATCGTTTCTCACCTCGGGCGCCCTGACGGCCAGGTCAACCCCAAGTACAGCCTGGCGCCCGTTGCGGCGCGTCTGGCCGAACTGATCGGTTCCCCGGTGGCGTTCGCCACCGACACCGTCGGAGAATCTGCCCAGGCCGCGGTCGCGGCTCTGACAGACGGTGACATCGTCGTACTGGAGAACCTGCGCTTCAACGCGGGCGAAACCAGCAAGGTCGAAACCGAGCGGGTGGCCTTCGCCACCGAGCTCTCGGCGCTCGGCGATGCCCTGGTCTCCGACGGCTTCGGCGTCGTCCACCGCAAGCAGGCCAGCGTCTTCGACCTGGCCCAGATCCTGCCGAGCGCGGCCGGCCTGCTCATCGCAGCAGAGCTCGACGTACTCGACCGCCTCACCGAGAAGCCCGAGGCGCCGTACACGGTGATCCTCGGCGGCTCGAAGGTGTCGGACAAGCTCGGGGTCATCGGCCACCTGCTGCCGCGGGTGAACTCGCTCCTGATCGGCGGCGGCATGCTGTTCACCTTCCTCGCGGCCCAAGGCCACAAGGTCGGCGCCAGCCTGCTCGAGGTCGACCAGATCGAGACCGTTCGCGGTTACCTCGCCGAGGCCGACCGTCTCGGTGTGAAGATCGTCCTGCCGACCGACGTCGTCGTCGCCTCCAAGTTCGGGGCAGACGCCGAGTACGTCACCACGCCGGCCGATCAGATCGAGGACACCCCGTTCGGCGCTGCCGGACTGGGCCTGGACATCGGACCCGACACCGCGGCCGCATTCGCTGCAATCATCCGGGTGTCGAAGACCGTGTTCTGGAACGGCCCGATGGGCGTTTTCGAACTGGCACCCTTCGCGGACGGCACCCGCACGGTTGCCGCCGCACTCACCGAGGTCAATGGGCTCAGCGTTGTCGGCGGAGGAGACTCCGCCGCTGCCGTGCGCATCCTCGGTTTCAACGATGACCAGTTCGGTCATATTTCTACCGGCGGTGGCGCCAGCCTCGAGTTCCTCGAGGGTAAGCGACTGCCAGGACTGGAGGTCCTCGGATGGCAGTAAACACGCGTGTTCCCCTGATTGCAGGAAACTGGAAGATGAACCTGGACCACCTCCAGGCCATCGCCTTCGTGCAGAAGCTGGCGTGGAGCCTCAAGGACGCCGGACACGACTTCACCTCCACCGAGGTCGCCGTGTTCCCGCCGTTCACCGACCTGCGCAGCGTGCAGACGCTGGTCGCAGCGGACAAGCTGCCCCTGGCCTACGGCGGACAGGACGTCTCCACTCAGGAGTCCGGCGCGTACACCGGCGAGATCTCGGCCGCCTTCCTGGCCGCGCTTGAATGCCAGTACGTGCTGATCGGCCACTCTGAGCGACGCACCCTGCACAACGAGACCGACGAGGTCGTCGCCGCCAAGGTGACCGCCGCGTTGAAGCACAACCTGGTTCCCATCATCTGCGTCGGCGAAACCGCCGCAGACCTGGAACTGCACGGTCCCAGCGCCGTTCCGGTCGCACAGCTCAAGGCTGCGCTTGCCGGAGTAGACAACGCCGCGGACATCGTCGTGGCGTACGAACCGGTCTGGGCCATCGGCTCCGGCCAGGCGGCAACGCCCGACCAGGCAGAACAGGTTGCGGCCGCGCTGCGGCTGACTCTGGCCGAGGTGCTCGGCCAGGACGTCGCCGACAAGACCCGGATCCTCTACGGGGGTTCGGTCAAGGGCGTCAACATCGCCGGCTTCATGAAGGAACCGAACGTTGACGGAGCACTGGTGGGAGGCGCGAGCCTGGACATCACCGAGTTCTCCAGCATCGTTCGCTTCCAGAAGCACGTCGGACTGTAAAGTGGGCCCGTCGTACCCCCTCCGGGGGGTGCGGCGGGTTTTGTTTGCCGTCAGGCTATAATTGCCAGTGGTCTTGGTGGAGCTCTAGCGCCCATCGTTTTGTGAAAGGTTTCGCGTGGAGATTCTCCAGGTTGTATTGCAGGTTTTGCTCGGCATCACGAGCCTCCTGCTCACCATGCTCATTTTGCTCCACAAGGGGCGCGGTGGGGGTCTATCCGACATGTTCGGCGGTGGGGTCACCTCGAACCTCGGGGCCTCCGGCGTTGCGGAACGTAACCTCAACCGCATCACCATCATCCTGGCCGTACTGTGGATTTCCTGCATCGTCGTGCTGGGCTTGATCACCAAATTCGATACCGGCGCCTAACGACGTCGTAGCGTCGCGGGACCCCACCCGCGACGCCAACCGTATCCGGTCACCCACGGCGGGACCGGAACGCAGCAGTACAACCCGAACACGCCGAACAGTTTTTAAAGCGGAGGAACACAATGGCATCTGGTGGAAGCGCAATTCGCGGCTCGCGAGTCGGAGCCGGCCCCATGGGCGAGCAGGACCGTGGTTTTCACGCTGATCGCATCCGCGTCTCCTACTGGGACGCACTCGGCAACGAGACCGTTCGGTACTTCGCCGCGAACCTGCCTGACGAAGAGATCCCCGACACCATCGATTGCCCGTCGTCGGGACTCCCCGCCGGTCGGGACAAAGAGAACCCGCCGTCGGTG
The DNA here is from genome assembly GCF_004402745.1 of Cryobacterium sp. TMN-39-2. Lineage (NCBI taxonomy): Bacteria > Bacillati > Actinomycetota > Actinomycetes > Micrococcales > Microbacteriaceae > Cryobacterium > Cryobacterium sp. TMN-39-2. The sequence continues at coordinate 110,540 of NZ_SOFX01000027.1, read as the reverse complement.
GTCAAGCTGGAACCGTACAAGACGCACCTGGCCTACGTGAAGGAACGCCGCACCGAAGAGGAAGCGGAATCCCTCCTGGAGGAGGCTCTCCAGCAGCTTCGGGTGCGTCGCGGGAAGCTCAGCGCCACCAACTAGCTGACACAACAAAAAGCGCATCGGTTCCGAGGAACCGATGCGCTTTTTCAGTGTCTGACGGGCTCAGTGCGGCTGAGCGATCAGGTTCTCCGGAACCTCCGCGGCGGCCTCGCCGTCGACGAAGAAATCGGTGTAGTGGCGACCGCGGATGCCGGCGACGGGCACCTCGTCACGACTCGCGCCGGCCAGCGCCAGGCCGAGCGCCGACGCCTTGTCGGTGCCGGACACAACGAGCCAGATGCGCTCGGACGAGTTGATCACCCATCGGGTGAGGCTGAGCCGCTCCGAAGGGGGCTTGGGGGAGTTCAGCACCGCGATGACCGTGAGGTCGTTCTCCCGGATACCCTGCATGTGCGGGAAAAGCGACGCGATGTGGCCGTCAGGCCCGACCCCGAGGAAGGTGACGTCGAACTGGGGCACCAAAGAATCCGGTGCCGCCTTGGTCTTGAGCTCGGCCGCGTAACGATCGGCGGCGGCATCCAGGTCCAGGCCCTCATCCGACGCCGGGAACGAGTGCACGTTCGCTGCGGGGATGTCGATATGGTCCAGCAATGCCGCACGCGCCTGTACCTCGTTGCGGTCGGCGTGCGTGCGCGGAACCCAGCGCTCGTCGCCCCACCAGAAGTCGATCTTGGCCCAGTCCACGCTGTCGCGGTCGGGGGAGGCGTTGATGGCTTCGAGCACACCGGTTCCGACGGTTCCGCCGGTCAGGACCACGTGGGCGTGTCCCTGCTCGTGCAGGATGTCGGCCATCTTGGTGATGAATCGGGCGGCGACCGAGTCGATCAGGGCCGACTTGTCGGCGTGTACGAGCACGCGCCTGTCGTGTGTCATGAGTGGTCTCCGGTCGATGTGGTGGGACCCGCCAGTTGGGGCAGGCCGCGGGTGATGACCTCGCCGTACAGTTCGTCGGGGTCGAGGCGGCGCAGCTCGTCGCTCAGGCAGTCGCGCAGGCTGCGGCGCTTGAGGGTCAGGTCCTGCACGGGCTGGCCGGACTGCGTGAGGGTGGCGATGCCGGGGACCTCGCGCTCGAGCGAGATCACCCCGGACGCCCGGGTGAGGTGCACGCCGTGGATGCCGTTCGCGTGCTGGCCCGACGTGAGTTCGTAGTCGACCGGCACCTGCAGCTGCAGCTGCAACCAGGCCGCGAGCAGGGTGGTGGAGGGGGAGTCCAGCGCACCGCTGACGGACACGGCGGTGATGGACTCGTACGGCGGCTGGTCCAACACCGCGGCGAGCTGAGCACGCCACAGGGTCAACCGCGTCCAGGCGAAGTCGGTGTCACCCGGCCGGTAGGTGGAACAGATGCGCGTGAGAGCGGCCTGCGGGTCGGGCTGAGCGGACGCGTCGGTGATTCGCCGGTAGGCGATGCGTCCCAACGGCGACTCGGCGGGCACCGCAGGGGCCTCGCCGGGCCACCAGGCCACGACGGGGGCGTCGGGCAGCAGGAGTCCGGTGACGAGGCTCTCCGGGTCGCTGGCGGCGTCACCGTAGGCGCGCAGCACGATGACCTCGCTCGCGCCGGCGTCTCCGCCGACCCGGATCTCAGCGTCCACCCTGGGTTCGTGCGCTGCGGTGCCCTCTGCCTGGGTGGAGAGCACGATGACCCGCATCGGGTGCTCACGAGACGCATCGTTCGCGGCCTCGATGGCATCTTCCTCGTGGCCGAGCTCGGCCGCGATGATGAGGGTGAGCACCCGGCCGAGGGCGACAGCGCCGCCCTCTTCCCTGATGCGCACCAGGGCCTTGGAGATCTTGGCCGTGGTGGTGTCCGGCAGATCGACGATCATGGGCGTCTCCAGTTCCGGCCGTCTCGTGACAGCAGTTCGTCGGCTGATGCGGGCCCCCAGGTTCCGGGTCGGTATTGTTCCGGCTGGCCCTGGGTGGTCCAGAATTCTTCGATCGGGTCGAGAATCTTCCAGGACAACTCGACTTCCTCGTGGCGGGGGAAGAGCGGCGGGTCGCCCAGCAACACGTCCAGGATCAGACGTTCGTAAGCCTCGGGGCTGGCTTCGGTGAACGCGTGACCGTAGCCGAAGTCCATGGTCACGTCGCGCACTTGCATGCCGACACCGGGAACCTTAGAGCCGAACCGGATCGTGACGCCCTCATCGGGCTGGACCCTGATGACCAGGGCGTTCTCGCCCAGTGCGGCCGTCTGGCTCTTCTCGAAGAGGTACTGCGGTGCCCGCTTGAAGACAACGGCGATCTCGGTGACCCGGCGGCCGAGGCGCTTGCCGGCGCGGAGATAGAACGGCACACCCGACCAACGCCGGGTGTCGATCTCGAGGCGCAGAGCGGCGTAGGTTTCGGTCAGCGACTCGGGGTTCATGCCGTCTTCCTCGAGGAACCCGAGGATCTTCTCGCCACCCTGCCAGCCGCCGGCGTACTGGCCACGGGCGGTCCCCGTTGCCAGGTCTTCCGGCAGGCGCACGGAGGCGAGGACTTTTTCTTTCTCGGTGCGCAGGTCGGCGGCGTCGAAGGAGATGGGCTCCTCCATCGCGGTGAGCGCCAACAGCTGCAGCAGGTGGTTCTGGATGACGTCGCGGGCGGCGCCGATTCCGTCGTAGTAGCCGGCACGTCCGCCGACGCCGATGTCTTCGGCCATGGTGATCTGCACGTGGTCGACGTAGTTGGCGTTCCAGATCGGTTCGTACAACTGGTTCGCGAAGCGCAGCGCCAGAATGTTCTGCACCGTCTCCTTGCCCAGGTAGTGGTCGATGCGGAACACCGAATCGGCCGGGAAGACCGACTCGACGACGTCGTTGAGCTCGCGAGCCGTTTTGAGGTCGCTACCGAACGGCTTCTCGATGACGACACGTCGCCATTGACCGTTCTTCTGCTCCGCCAGGCCGGACCTGCGCAGCTGCTCGGTCACCTGGGGGAACGCCTTCGGGGGGATCGACAGGTAGAACGCATGGTTGCCCATGGTTCCCCGCTCGCGGTCGAGCTCCTCAATGGTTTCCTTGAGGAGCTCGAACGCGGCGTCGTCGTCGAAGGTGCCAGGCACGAAGCGGATGCCCTCGGCCAACTGGGCCCAGACATCCTCGTGGAACTCGGTGCGTGCGTACTCCTTGACAGAGTCGTGCACCACCTGCATGAAGTCCTGGTTGTCCCAATCCCGGCGGGCGAACCCGACGAGGGCGAACCCCGGCGGCAAAAGCCCCCGGTTGGCCAGGTCATAGACGGCGGGCATGAGTTTCTTCCGCGACAGGTCTCCGGTAACGCCGAAGATGACGAGGCTGGAGGGCCCCGCGATCCGGTTCAGGCGATAGTCGGAGGGCGAACGCAACGGATTGAACTCCGGGGTGATTTCCACCGGGGACATGCAGCTCCTTCGAGGATTTATGCGGTACGGCGCGAAGACGTGACTTAGCGGAGCGCGTTGAACAGCGTGCTGATGTTCGCGGCCGGGTCGGTCAACGTCAGGGTGAGCACGGGGCGGCCCTTGTCGGCGAGGACGCTGGCGTCGCCACCGGCCTGAGCCTGGATGAGCTCACCGAACGTGAACGGACGGTCAGGGATGTCGAGGTCCTCAGCGGGCGTGCTGAGGATCTGCAGGAACACACCGGTGGGGGTGCCACCCTTGTGGAACTGACCGGTGGAGTGCAGGAACCGGGGTCCCCAGCCGAACGTGACCGGGCGCTTGGACAGCGTAGCGAGCAGACCACGCAGCTCGGCGAGCTGGGGGAGCGCCAGACGGTCCACGTAGGCCTGCACGGCGACGTACCCGTCGGGGCCGAGTTCCTCGAGCAGCGCGTCGATGGCGCTGGCCAAGTCGCTCGCGGCACCGATCACGTGGGGCGTGCCGCGAACCTCGATGCCGTCGGAGATGAACGCCGCGGGTTCGGGCTCCGGACGCGAGTCCAGGAGGCCCCGGGTCGCAATCTTGGCGGATTCGACGTCCGGCTGGTCGAACGGGTTGATCCCGAGCAACCGGCCGGCGATGACCGTCGCGTATTCCCAGACCAGGAACTGCGCGCCGAGGGTTCCGCTGACGCGGATCTCGTCTGCACCGTCGTGGTCGACGAAGACCTCGTCACCGGCATCCGCCACAACGCGCACGATCTGCACGTCGGGCAGCGCCGCGGTGAGCTCCGGTGCGTCAAGATCGAGCACGACGGGCAGGACGCCGGTACCGATCTTGCCGGTCGACTCGGCGATGAGCTGTTCGGCCCAGTCGGCGAAACCCACGATGTGGGTGCCGTCGGCAACGATGGCCAGCTTGTCCCGGCGGGGACTGGTCGAGGCGATGGCCGCACCGAGGATCAGCCCGGGGTTGTCCACGGAGTCGACCGCCAGCGCCAACGAGACCGCTTCGGCCTCGTCGAGCAGCTGTCCGATGTCGACGCCGGCCAGACCGGACGGCACCAGGCCGAACGCGGTCAGCGCCGAGAAACGACCGCCGACCGTCGGGTCGGCGTTGAAAACGCGGTAGCCGGCCTCGGTCGCGGACGCCTCGAGAGGCGAGCCGGGATCGGTGACCACGATGATGCGGTCAACGGGGTCGATACCGAGGTCCCGGAATGCGCGTTCGAAGACACGGCGCTGGCTGTCGGTCTCGACGGTCCCGCCCGACTTGGATGACACCACGAGGGCGGTCGACTCCAGTCGGTCGTTGAGGGCCGCGAGCACCTGGCCGGGGTCGGTGGCGTCGAGCACGGTCAGGTCCACGCCGGTGGTGAGCGTGATGACCTCTGGTGCGAGCGACGAACCGCCCATGCCGGCCAGCGCGATGTGGCTGACACCCTTGGCGTGCAGTTCCTCGCGCAGGGCGAGGATCTCGGCGACGAGGGGACGCGAGGTCACGACGGACTCGGTCCAACCGAGCCGCTTGCCGGCTTCTTCTTCGGCCTCCGGACCCCACAGGGCGGGGTCCAGTGACGTGATGCCGGAGGCGACGAGGTCGGCCACGAGGGTCGGCACCACGGTGCGCACGGCCTCAGCGGCCGCGCCGCTCACCGAGATGTGGAAGCTCACTTGGCGGCCTCGAGTGCTGCAGTGACGGTGTCCAGCAGTTCGTTCCAGGAGATGATGAACTTCGAGACGCCTTCCTCTTCGAGGACGCGGGTTACGTCGTCGTAGGAGACACCCTGCGCGGCGATGGCGTCCAGGACGGCGTTGGCTGCCTCGTAGGCGCCGGTGACGGCGCCTTCGACGATGACACCGTGGTCGAAGGTGGCCTCGAGGGTCTTCTCCGGCATGGTGTTGACGACCTCGGGGGCGACCAGTTCGGTCACGTAGAGGGTGTCGGGCAGGTCGGCCGACTTGACGCCGGTGGATGCCCAGAGCGGACGCTGCTTGTTGGCGCCGGCCGCGAGGAGCCCGGAGGCACGCTCGGTCGTGAAGGACTGCTCGAAGACCTGGTAGGCCAGCTGGGCGTTGGCGACGCCGGCCTTGCTCTGCAGGGCGAGGGCCTCATCGGTGCCGACGGCCGCGAGGCGCTTGTCGATCTCGGTGTCGACACGCGACACGAAGAAGGACGCCACGGAGTGGATCGTCGACAGGTCGATGCCGGCAGCCTTGGCCTTCTCCAGGCCGCTGAGGTACGCGTTGATGACAGCGCGGTACCGCTCGAGGCTGAAGATCAGGGTGACGTTGACGCTGATGCCCAGGGCAATGGTCTCGGTGATCGCCTCGAGGCCCTCGATGGTCGCGGGGATCTTGATCATCGCGTTCGGACGGTTGACCTTGTTCCAGAGCTGCTGAGCCTGGGCGAGGGTCTTCTCGGCGTCGTGGGCGAAGCCGGGCTCGACCTCGATCGAGACGCGGCCGTCGAAGCCCTTGGTGGCGTCGTAGATCGGGCGGAAGATGTCGCAGGCTGCGGCGACGTCATCCGTGGTGATCTCGAACACGGCGTCGGTGACGGTGGTGCCGGCGGCGGCCAGCGTGGCCACCTGGGAGGCGTACGCCTCGCCCTTGCTCAGCGCGCCGGCGAAGATCGTCGGGTTGGTGGTGACGCCGACGACGTTCTTTTCGGCGATGAGCGTCTTCAGTCCGCCGGACTGGATGCGCTGGCGGGACAGGTCGTCCAGCCAGATGCTGACGCCGGCGGCCGAGAGTGCGGCGGTGGGGGTGGTTTCAGTCATGAAAATCAAATCTCCTTGAATGCTGCGCTAATGGGTGTCGCGCTCAGAGCGCGGCGAGGGATTCTTTGGCGGCGGCGACGACGGCTTCGGTGGTGATGCCGAATTCGCGGAACAGGGTCTTGTAGTCGGCCGAGGCACCGAAGTGCTCGATCGAGACGCTGCGGCCGCGCTCACCGACGTACTTGTGCCAGGTCAACGCGATTCCGGCCTCAACCGAAACCCGGGCGGTGATCGCCTTGGGCAGAACGGATTCGCGGTATTCGGCGGACTGCTCCTCGAACCATTCCAGGCTCGGTACCGAGACGACCCGTGCGTTGATGCCGTCAGCCTTCAGCGCTTCGCGGGCAGCGACGGCGAGCTGTACCTCGGAACCGGTGGCGATCAGGATGACATCGGGGGTGCCGTTCGGTGCTTCGGCGAGCACGTAAGCGCCCTTGGCGACGTTCTTGGCCGAGGCGAAGGTGTCGCCGGTTGCGTCACCGTCTCCGCGCTCGAACACCGGGATGTTCTGGCGGGTCAGGACGATGCCGGCCGGGCCGTTGCGACGCTCGAGGATCGTCTTCCAGGCCCAGGACACCTCGTTGGCGTCGCCGGGGCGCACCACGTCGAGTCCGGGGATGGCGCGAAGTGACGCGAGCTGTTCAATCGGCTGGTGGGTGGGGCCGTCCTCGCCGAGGGCGACGGAGTCGTGGGTCCAGACGAAGATCGACGGCGCCTTCATGAGTGCGGCCAGACGCACGGCGGGGCGCATGTAGTCGCTGAAGATCAGGAACGTGCCACCGAACGGGCGGGTGTTTCCGTGCAGCACGATGCCGTTGAGGATCGCGGCCATCGCGTGCTCACGGATGCCGAAGTGCAGGACGCGGCCGTACGGGTTGCCCGTCCACTCACCCGTGGAGTGCTCGCTCGGAATGAACGAGGCGGAGTTGCTGATGGTGGTGTTGTTCGACTCGGCGAGGTCGGCGGAGCCGCCCCACAGCTCGGGGATGACCGGGCCGAGTGCGTTGAGCACTTTGCCGGACGACGCGCGGGTGGAGACCTCGGTGCCGGCCTCGAAGACGGGCAGGGCCGCCTCGACACCGTCGGGCAGGTCGCCGGAGAGGATGCGGTCGAGCAGGATCTTGCGCTCCGGGTTCGCTGCGGCCCACGCGTCGAAGCGCACGGTCCACTCGGCGTGCTGCTCTGCACCACGGTCGAGGGCCTTGCGGGTGTGTGCGATGACCTCGTCGGACACCTCGAAGGTCTTCTCGGGGTCGAAGCCGAGGATTTCCTTCACGCCGGCGAGTTCCTCGGCGCCGAGGGCGGAGCCGTGGATCTTGCCGGTGTTCTGCTTCTTCGGGCTCGGCCAGCCGATGATGGTCTTGAGGATGATCAGCGACGGCTTGTCGGTGACGGCCTTGGCCGCCTCGATGGCGTCGTTGAGAGCGGCGACGTCTTCGACGTATTCGCCGGTCTTCTTCCAGTCCACCGTCTGCACGTGCCAGTGGTAGGCGTCGTAGCGGGCCGCGACATCCTCGGTGAAGGCGATGTTGGTGTCGTCCTCGATCGAGATCTGGTTGGAGTCGTAGATCGCGATGAGGTTGCCGAGCTGCTGGTGACCGGCGAGCGAGGACGCTTCGGCGGTGATGCCCTCCTGCAGGTCGCCGTCGCCGGCGATGACATAGACGAACTGGTCGAACGGGCTGGTGCCGGCCGCGGCCTCGGGGTCGAACAGGCCGCGTTCAAAACGCGAGGCGTAGGCGAAGCCCACAGCGGAGGCGAGCCCCTGGCCGAGCGGACCCGTGGTGATCTCGACGCCGTCGGTGTGGCCGTACTCGGGGTGGCCGGGGGTCTTGGAGCCCCAGGTGCGCAGGGCCTTGAGGTCGTCGAGCTCGAGGCCATAGCCGCCGAGGTACAACTGCACGTACTGGGTGAGTGAGCTGTGGCCGACCGAGAGGACGAACCGGTCGCGGCCGATCCACTCGTTGTCAGCGGGATCGCGACGCATGACCTTCTGGAACAGCAGGTACGCGGCCGGGGCAAGGCTCATGGCGGTACCCGGGTGGCCGTTCCCGACCTTTTCCACGGCGTCGGCCGCGAGGATGCGGGCGGTGTCAACTGCCCTGTTGTCGATGGAATCCCACTGCAATGCTGCCACGTGAACTGACCCTTCTGAATCCGTCAAGGCGGCACGCTCATTTTCCCGCGCCGCTGGAGAGTAATTGCCCGCCGACGTCGTTATCGGCATCGAGGTGCGCAAGAGAGTGCCCGTTTCAGGTGGCTCACGGATGCATGCACCTTAGATTGGCGAGCCATTCAAGTATACGGACCCCGGCTTGGTGACGTTGTTTCGCGAGCATTGCGGCGATGTCGCACTGAAGACCCGGGCGTGAGAGACGGCAGGATGATCTAGAATTGCGGCAATATGCGAAGCGCACGAGAAGCACCCGAGATGGCCGAGAATCCCCGTGAACAGGGGGTGACGGATCGTAACGAACGGATCCGGAACACCATCCGTGCGTACATTTCGTTGACCAAGCCTCGCGTCGTCGAATTATTACTCGTCGTGACGGCCCCGACGATGATCCTGGCAACCGGGGGCATCCCGGACCTGTGGCTGGTGCTCGCCACCCTCATCGGCGGTGCGCTCAGCGCGGGCTCGGCCGGTGCGTTCAACTGTTACCTCGACCGTGACATCGACCGCCTGATGAACCGCACCAAGGGCCGTCCGCTGGTCACCGGCGAACTCACCGACCGGCAGGCCCTGGTGTTCGCCTGGGTGCTCGGCGGCATCTCGATCGCCTGGCTGGCCCTGTTCACCAACTGGGTCGCCGCGGCGCTGTCACTGGGCGCCATCCTGCTCTACGTGGTCTTCTACACGATGATCCTCAAGCGCCGCACCGCGCAGAACATCGTCTGGGGCGGTGTCGCCGGCTGCATGCCCGTGCTGATCGGCTGGGCCGCCGTGACCGGCGACCTGTCCTGGCCGCCGTTCATCCTGTTCATGATCATCTTCCTCTGGACACCGCCGCACTACTGGCCGCTGTCAATGAAGTACCGCGACGACTACCAGGCCGCCGGGGTGCCCATGCTGTCAGTGGTGCGCGGACGCGCGCAGGTTGGCCTGCAGGTCATCCTGTACGCCTGGGCCACCGTGGCGTGTTCGCTGCTGCTGGTGCCCATCGCCGGAATGGGACTGCTCTACACCCTGGTAGCGGTCGGTTCGGGTGCCTGGTTCATCTACGAGACCCACCGCCTCTACAACCTCGCCATCCGCCACGAGCACGTGTCGCCGATGCGGGTGTTCCACGGTTCGATCGCGTACCTCACCCTGGTCTTCGTCGCCGTGGGCGTCGACCCGCTGCTGCCCTTCTAAGCGGGCCCAGCTCCGAGCCGGGCCACGCGCTCTCTTGGGGCACGCCGGCCTGGGGCACGCCGGCCTGGGGCACGCCGGCCGCGAAAGCGGGCATGTGGCTGCGTCGAGCACGCCGAGGTGACCCTTTCACCGCTCTCGCGGGATGGGCTGGCCGCGAAAGCGGGGATGTGGCTGCTTCGAGCACGCCGAGGTGACCCTTTCACCGCTCTCGCGGGATGGGCTGGCCGCGAAAGCGGGGATGTGGCTGCTTCGAGCACGCCGAGGTGACCGCTTCACGCTCTCGAGAGGGTCCCGGAGCGCATGAGCGGCGCGGGTCAGCGGGCGAGGGACTCCGCGGGAGCCTTCGGCGCCGGGGGAGCGTCCGACACCACGGGCTGCTTGAGGTTCAGCACCACGGCGGTCATCGCCGACGCGAGCACGCAGGCCAGCACCATGTGGATGCCGACGAGGATGGCGGGCAGGCCGAGGTTCGCCTGGATGAGGCCGACGGCGGTCTGGGCGATCTCGACCGCCAGGAGCAGCACGACCCAGCGGCGCACCGGAAGGCGGCGGGTGACGGCCCAGACGACGAGGACGACGGTCAGGGCCACGGTGACGTAAGCGGGCCAGCTGTGCACGTGCTGCAGCAGCTCCGAGTCCAGGCCGTTGCGGGGCGCGTCGGCGTCGCCGGCGTGCGGCCCGGAGCCGGTGGTGAGGATGCCGACGGCAATGGTGACCGCCACGGCGAAGCTGGTGAGGTGCGTCACGATCAGGAATCCGAGCGGGACCACCCGCTCGCGCGGCCCCGGCGTGGTGTACAGCCTGTAGACGAAGGCCGTGCAGAGGCCGACCAGGCCGACGGAGATCACGAAGTGCAACCCGACCACGTACGGGTTCAGCTGGGTGAGCACGCTGATTCCGCCGATGACGGCCTGGGCCGGGATGCCCAGACCGGCCAGCAGGGTGAGCCGGAACAGATCCGGGCGGCTGCGTCGCATCCGCAGCACGGCAACGAACGCGGCGATCGCCACGAGGCCGAGTAGAACACCCAGCAGTCGGTTGCCGAACTCGATCACACCGTGAATGCCCATCTCGGGCGTGTTCACGATCGAGTCGGCGGTGCACTTGGGCCAGGTGGGGCAGCCGAGGCCGGAGCTGGTGAGGCGGACGAGCCCACCGGTGCCGACCAGGAAGATCTGCGCGGCGAGGTACACCCAGCCGAGCACCCTCAGGCGACGGTCCACTTGGGTGGGCAACCACTCGATAATCCGGTTCACGGGTTCTGCTCCCTGCTGGTGCGCGCGTATGTGAATACGCCGGGTCGCACTACTAATACGATCACTAGCCTGTAGAATTAGGTGTTTCACGGGCTCCGTGCGCGCGACGTTCACTCGTCCAACGCCGCACGACCGGCCCTGTTCATCTTAGGTACGCAACATAGCCATCCACACAACTCACGCGCGGACCGCCGTGCACGTCCGACCAAACGGTCGGCCGATGCGCTCGGTACGGGAATGACCGGACTGATATCCGGGTTGATGTGGGTAGGAGAAGAGGTAAAGATGTCTGACGTATTGCTGAACCGACCCGAGCTTGACGGGCTGGGGGTCTACGAATTCGGCTGGTCCGATTCCGACGCTGCCGGCGCCTCCGCCCGCCGCGGTATCTCGCCCGAGGTTGTCACCGACATCTCGAACCTCAAGCAGGAACCGGCCTGGATGCTGGAACGCCGGCTGAAGGCCCTGGCCCTCTTCGAGCGCAAGCCCATGCCGACCTGGGGAGCAGACCTCTCCGAGATCGACTTCGACAACATCAAGTACTTCGTGCGGTCGACCGAGAAGCAGGCCCAGACGTGGGAAGACCTGCCCGACGACATCAAAAACACCTACGAGAAGCTCGGCATCCCCGAAGCCGAACGCATGCGCCTGGTCTCCGGCGTCGCCGCCCAGTACGAGTCCGAAGTGGTCTACCACCAGATCAACGAGGAACTCGAAGCCCAGGGCGTCATCTTCATGGACACCGACACCGCGCTCAAGGAACACCCGGAGTTCTTCGAGGAGTACTTCGGCAGTGTCATCCCGTCCGGTGACAACAAGTTCGCCGCGCTGAACACCTCCGTGTGGTCCGGCGGCTCCTTCGTCTACGTGCCGCCCGGCGTGCACGTTGAGATCCCGCTGCAGGCCTACTTCCGGATCAACACCGAGAACATGGGCCAGTTCGAGCGCACGCTGATCATTGCCGACGAGGGCAGCTACGTGCACTACATCGAAGGCTGCACCGCCCCGATCTACAAGTCGGACTCGCTGCACTCCGCCGTGGTGGAGATCATCGTCAAGAAGAACGCCCGCGTTCGCTACACGACGATCCAGAACTGGTCGAACAACGTCTACAACCTGGTCACCAAGCGCGCCACAGCCGCCGAGGGCGCCACCATGGAGTGGATCGACGGCAACATCGGCTCCAAGGTCACCATGAAGTACCCGTCGATCTACCTGATGGGGGAGCACGCCAAGGGCGAGACCCTGTCCGTCGCCTTCGCCGGCCCCGGCCAGCACCAGGACGCCGGCGCCAAGATGATCCACATGGCCCCGTACACCCAGTCCTCGATCGTCTCCAAGTCGATCGCCCGCGGCGGCGGCCGCGCCGGATACCGCGGAGAGGTGCGCGTGGATGCCACGGCGCACCACTCCGCCAACACCGTGCGGTGCGATGCCCTGCTGGTCGACACCCAGTCCCGCTCGGACACCTACCCGGCCATCGACATCCGGGTCGACGACGTTCAGCTCGGCCACGAGGCCACGGTCTCGCGAGTCAGCGAAGAACAGCTTTTCTACCTGATGAGCCGCGGCATGCCCGAAGACGAAGCCATGGCCATGATCGTGCGCGGCTTCATCGAACCGATCGCCAGGGAGCTCCCGATGGAGTACGCCCTCGAACTCAACAAGCTCATTGAAATGGGCATGGAAGGATCCGTCGGCTAAATGTCCGCCGTCTCGACTTCAACAGCCCCCACGTCCTCACCTACCTCGTCAGAGGCTCTGCCCACCGCGGAACAGCACGGCATCAAGGAGCACTCGGACGGCCGCTTCGGCTTCGTCCCCGTGCAGACCAGATCCGCCAGGTTCAAGAGCTTCGACGTCGCCGACTTCCCCGCCGTCACCGGCAGGGAAGCGGTCTGGAAACTCTCTCCGGTCGCCAAGTTCACGGACCTGACCGGCGGGGTTCTGGACGGCTCGGCCTATGACATCGACACGGCGTCGCACGCCGACGTCGACGTCTCCTGGGTCGACCGCACGGATTCCCGCATCGGCACCGCCGGCGCGCCGGAAGAACGCGCCGCCGCCAACGCCTGGAGCACCTTCGAGAAGGCCCTGGCCATCACCGTCAGCGGCGAGGAAGCCAAGGAGATCACGCTCACCCGGGCGAACCTCGGCTCCGCGCCCCGTGCCGCGCACACCATCATCGAGGCCCGGCCGTTCAGCCAGGCCGTCGTGATCCTGCAGAACACCGGCGACGCCCGCATCTCCGAGAACGTCGAGATCATCGTGGGCGAATCCGCGAACCTCACGGTCGTCACCGTGCAGGAGTGGAACGCCGACGCCGTACAGCTGGCCAACCACTTCGCCACCATCGGCCGCGACGCCCGCCTCAAGCACGTCGTCGTCTCCCTCGGCGGCGGCATCGTGCGGGTCAACCCGTCGGTCCACCTCGCCGGTCAGGGCAGCGACACCGAGCTGTTCGGCCTCTACTTCGCCGACGCAGGACAGCACCTCGAGCAGCAGGTGTACGTCAACCACGACGCACCGAACAGCCGCAGCCGGGTCACCTACAAGGGCGCCCTGCAGGGCGCCGGCGCCCGAACCGTGTGGATCGGCGACGTGCTGATCGGCCGCACCGCGCCGGGCACCGACAGCTACGAGCAGAACCGCAACCTGGTCCTCACCGAAGGCACCAGGGCGGACTCCATCCCCAACCTGGAGATCGAGACCGGCGACATCCTCGGTGCCGGTCACGCCAGCGCGACGGGTCGCTTCGACGACGAGCAGCTCTTCTACCTGCAGTCCCGGGGCATCGGAGAAATCGAGGCACGACGCCTCGTCGTCCGCGGCTTCCTCAGCGAAATCGTGCAGCACATCGGATCGAAGCCGCTCGAGGAGCGCCTGCAGGGCGCCATCGAAGACGAGCTCCGCGGAACAGAAGGCAACTGAACATGGCGTCCACCAAGATTTGTGCACTCGACGAACTCGAACCCAACGAGGCCATCAAGGTTGAGATCGGCGGCGTGAACATCGCCGTCGTCCGTGACTCCCACGGCGCCGTCTTCGCCATCGGCGACACCTGCACCCACGGCGACATCTCGCTGTCGGAGGGTTTCGTCGAGGGCGACACCCTGGAATGCTGGGCGCACGGCTCGAAGTTCTCCCTGCAGACCGGGCGTCCACTGACCCTGCCGGCCTACGAGCCCGTTCCCGTCTACAAGGTCGACCTGATCGACGGCGACGTCTTCATCGATCCTCTGGTCACCATCGCCGTTTGATGCGCCCCGCCGAATAGGCACAGCCGCACCCGGCCCCACACACTGAAGCCCGCACCACGCGGACAACGAAAGAGATACTGAAAAATGTCTGTTCTTGAGATCAAAGACCTGCACGTCAGCGTCGAGACCGACCAGGGCACCAAGCAGATCCTGCGCGGCGTCAACCTCACCATCAACGAGGGCGAGATCCACGCGATCATGGGACCGAACGGTTCCGGCAAGTCCACCCTGGCGTACACGATCGCCGGTCACCCGAAGTACCACGTCGACAGCGGGTCGATCCTGCTCGACGGCGCCGAGGTGCTCACCATGACGGTCGACGAACGCGCCCGCGCGGGCCTCTTCCTGGCCATGCAGTACCCCGTCGAGATTCCGGGCGTCACGGTGACCAACTTCCTCCGCACGGCCAAGACCGCCATCGACGGCGAGGCGCCGGCGATCCGCACCTGGATCAAGGATGTCCGCGAGTCGATGGCCAAGCTGCGCATGGACAAGAGCTTCGCCGAGCGCAACGTCAACGAGGGCTTCTCCGGCGGCGAGAAGAAGCGCAACGAGATCCTGCAGCTCGAACTGCTCAAGCCCAAGTTCGCCGTCCTCGACGAGACCGACTCGGGCCTCGACGTCGACGCCCTGAAGATCGTGTCGGAGGGCGTGAACCGCGCCAAGGAGAACACCGGCCTCGGTCTGCTCCTGATCACGCACTACACGCGCATCCTGCGGTACATCAAGCCTGATTTTGTGCACGTGTTCGTTGACGGACGGATCGCCGAGCAGGGTGGCCCGGAGCTTGCCGACCGTTTGGAAGACGAAGGCTACGATCGCTTCCTCGCCGAGACGCCCGTAGGCTAGAGCCATGGTTTCGACACTCACCCCGGCGCGCTTCGACGAGATCGAAGAGGCCCTCAAGGACGTCATGGACCCGGAGCTCGGCATCAATGTCGTGGACCTCGGGCTCATCTACGACCTCGGTTGGGACGACGAGAATGATGCGCTCATAATCCACATGACTCTCACCTCGGCCGGCTGCCCGCTCACCGATGTGCTCGAGGAACAGACCGCAGAGGCGCTGGACGGCGTCGTGGAGCAGTTCCGTATCAACTGGGTGTGGATGCCGCCGTGGGGTCCGGAGAAGATCACCGACGACGGCCGCGACATGATGCGAGCCCTGGGCTTCGCGATCTGACCGACCTCAGCACCCGCACTACCTGTCCCGCGCCGGGACGGATGCCACCGCATCCGTAACCCGGCGCGGTTCGTGCGTTAACCAGCGTCGCCGCGCAATCCAGGGGGCTGGTGCCGCGCCGAATCGGTCTTTGGAACTTCATGCCAAAGAATGGAGGGGTATTCTATTCTGATGGAAACCCCACGCACACGCAGCCAAATCCGCCGAGACCTTCAGACGGCGGGCACCCGGGGGGATATCGTCACGGCCGCGGCCGACCTGATGCGGGAACACGGCTATGCGGGCACGTCGATCGCTGCCATCGCCGAACGCGGTGGCGTGGCCGTCCAAACCATCTACAACACCGTCGGCTCAAAGGTGGATGTGCTTGCCGCGGTTCTCGCCGCGGCCAATACCGCATCAAGAGCCGCCGGACGTTCCGTGGCCGAGCTCGCCGCCGGCATCAGCGGGGCCGCAACACCGGCCGCGGCCGTCGGGGCCTTGGCGGGCTGGATCGCGGCCGACAACGAACGGGCGGCGCCCCTCTACCGGGTGGTGAACGAGGCCGCCGGAACCGACCCTGAAATCCACGAACTCGAAGTCACCATGGCCGCCCGGAGTCTGCACGCCTACGCCGAAGCCGTCGGTGCCCTCCGCGCGCAGTTGGGCCTGCGGTCCGGCCTGAGCGACCACGAGGCTGCGACGTCGATCTGGGCGCTCGGTCACCCTCAGGTGTTTCACACCCTGGTTGTCGGGCTGGGCTGGTCGCGGGAAACCTACACGGCCTGGCTGCGATCCGCGCTGCCCGGAGTGCTGCCGAGCGGGCGGTTGCCGGCCCGGTAAACCCGCCTCGGCAGTATCGGTTCCGACACTTCGGCTCAGAAACGGCGCGCGAGCAAATATACTGGTGAATTGGCCACGTTCGGCCGTCTCCCACGACTCCCCTCTGAATGGACTATTGCTGTGCTCAGTGTGCAAGATCTCGAAATCCGAGTTGGGGCGCGCGTCCTCATGGAGGACGTGAGCTTCCGGGTGTCCGCCGGCGACAAGATCGGCCTGGTCGGCCGGAACGGCGCAGGCAAGACCACGCTGACGAAGACCCTGGCGGGGGAGACCATGCCGACCAAGGGCAAGATCGAGCGGTCAGGTGAGATCGGGTACCTGCCGCAGGACCCCCGCTCCGGCGACCCCGACATGCTCGCGCGCACCCGCATCCTCGATGCCCGTGGGCTCGGCACCATCTCGCTCGGTCTCACCCAGGCCGGCATCGAGATGGGCTCGACCGACAGCAAGACCAGCGAACGGGCGATGAAGCGCTACGGCACCCTCACGGACGAGTTCAACGCGCTCGGCGGCTACGCGGCCGAGGCCGAAGCGGCGTCGATCGCCAGCAACCTGAACCTGCCCGACCGGATCCTCGACCAGCCACTGCGCACCCTCTCCGGTGGCCAGCGCCGTCGTATCGAACTGGCCCGCATCCTCTTCTCCGCTGCCGAGACCATGATCCTCGACGAGCCCACTAACCACCTGGACGCCGATTCAGTGGTGTGGCTGCGCGAGTTCGTGAAGAACTACCGTGGCGGCTGCATCATCATCAGCCACGACATCGAACTCGTCGGCGACACCGTCAACCGGGTGTTCTACCTCGATGCCAACCGCATGGTCATCGACATCTACAACATGAACTGGAAGAACTACCAGCGCCAGCGCGTCGCCGACGCCGACCGTCGTAAAAAGGAACGCGCCAACGCCGAAAAGAAGGCGTCGACCCTGCAGCTGCAGGCCGCCAAGTTCGGCGCCAAGGCCAGCAAGGCCGCCGCCGCGCACCAGATGGTTGCCCGCGCCGAGAAGCTGCTCTCCGGCCTCGACGCCGTGCGCGCAGTCGACAGGGTCGCCAAGCTGCGCTTCCCCGAGCCTGCCCCGTGCGGTCGTACCCCGCTGATGGCTACCGACCTCTCGAAGAGCTACGGCTCGTTGGAGATCTTCGCGGCCGTCGACCTCGCCATCGACCGTGGTTCCAAAGTTGTCATCCTGGGCCTCAACGGTGCCGGTAAGACGACCCTGCTGCGGATGCTCGCCGGCGTGGACAAGCCCGACACCGGCGAAATCGTGCCAGGTCACGGCCTGCGGATCGGTTACTTCGCCCAGGAACACGAGACCATCGACGTGAAGCGCAGCGTGCTGCAGAACATGATCTCCTCCTCCCCGAACATCACCGAGATGGAAGCCCGGCGGGTGCTCGGTTCGTTCCTGTTCACCGGCGACGACTCGCACAAGCCTGCCGGGGTTCTCTCCGGCGGAGAGAAGACCCGTCTGGCCCTGGCCATGATCGTGGTCTCCGGCGCCAACGTGCTGCTGCTCGACGAACCCACCAACAACCTGGACCCGGCCAGCCGTGAAGAGATCCTGGATGCCCTGGCGCACTTCACCGGCGCTGTGGTGTTGGTCAGCCACGATGAGGGTGCTGTTGAGGCGCTGAACCCCGAGCGGGTGCTCATCATGCCCGACGGCACGGAGGACCACTGGAACAAGGACTACCTGGACCTGATCACGCTGGCCTGATGCAGCACAAGAAAACCCGCCGTCCCTCACGGGGCGGCGGGTTTTTTCGTTTCCCGGCGAGCTGACCAGGCTAAGGGCGCTGATCGATCAGCTCGTCCTCGATCTCGGCATCGCTGCGCGGCCTGGCCGCCTGGCGACGGGCACGCTCAGCGGCCCGGTCCTGCTCCTCCGGGACGTCGGCGTTGACGGTGCGATACTCCTGCCGGGCGGCCCAGCCGAGACCGATGAAGGCCATCAGGGCGAAGACGAACCACTGGAAGGCGTAGGAGAGGTGCGGGCCCTCATCGCGGACCGGGCGAGTGACGGCCGTCGGCCGGTCGGCTGGAGCCGGGTCCTCCGATTTCATCAGGCCGTACGCGCCGGTGTAGGTCTCGGTGCCGAGGCGGTCGGCGATCTCGGTCAGGTTAATCGTGGCGATCTGGTTTCCGCTGGCGCTGCGCCCCGCCAATGACGGCTCGCCCTGCTTAAGGCGGGCGATCACGGTGACCTCACCGGAG
Organism: Cryobacterium sp. TMN-39-2; assembly: GCF_004402745.1. Taxonomy (NCBI): domain Bacteria; kingdom Bacillati; phylum Actinomycetota; class Actinomycetes; order Micrococcales; family Microbacteriaceae; genus Cryobacterium; species Cryobacterium sp. TMN-39-2. Next base: position 92,224 of record NZ_SOFX01000027.1, on the reverse strand, counting down.
GGGGCCTGGGGCACGGCGTCCGGTGCGTTCTGGTTTTCGCCGGTGGGAATCCAGCCGCGGTTGACGATGAAGACATCGCCGTTGGTCAGCAGCAGGGGAGTGAGCACCTCGAATCCCGGGTTGATGTTCAGCGGCCGGTTGCGCACGAGGAGTTCCTCGTCGGTGAGATAGGTTCCGGTCAGTGTGACGGGCAACCACTTCTGGGATTCCTCGAAGGAGTCCAGCGTGGGCAGGGCCTCGGTGATGGGCACCCCCTCGGCGTCGAAGTTCGCATCCACCCGGCTGATCTCGGCCTGCGCCTCCGCACGGCGGGCGAGCTGCCAGGTGCCCAGCCCCGAACACACGACGGCGAACACGATCGTGAGCGCGAGGTAGCCGGCCCATTGCCTGGAGAGCAGGAATCGCCAGCCGTTCACGCCGGTTCCGCTTCATCGAGAGTGAGAGCGCTCACCCGGAGCGGGAAATCGCGGGTCAAGAGAAAGTCGCGCAGGAACTCGAGGTGCTCGTCGCAGGCCAGCCAGGTCTTGACCCGGTCCTCCGCGTGGATGCGGGGATTGCGCCAGTCCAGGCGCCAGAGCGCGGTGTCCCGGCAGCCGGCGCGGGAACAACTGGTCGTTTCCGGTGCTGCGCCGAATCCAATCACCGGGGGTCCTTGCTGTCGTGTGGAGCGCTGTCGTCTGCGCTGCTGTCGTCTGCGCTGCTGTCGTCTGTGCTGCTGTCATCCGGACCAGTCGCGCCGGGGCGGGGGAGCACGGCCACCGCGCCGGGACGCAGCACGGTCTGGGACCGTTGGTCGCCATGTACGTTCGCGGCGATGACCGCGAAGTACGGCAGCAGGATGGCCCCGAGCGCGCAGACCACCAACCACCAGCCCTGAACGAAGAGCATCATCACGATACACACCATGCGGATACCCATGGTCACGGTGTACCGGATCATGCGGCGTCGCCGCTCCTCCTCCGGCGACAGAGGGAGCGTCGTAATCGACTGCTGCTGCTGCTTCATCATGCCCATCGCTCAACTGACGGTGACGATCTCAACCGTCCGGGGTCCCATTACGCCTGTCTGCGCGCTGATTCAAGACTACGTCCACTGTCCGTTCCCCGGGTCCGATCACGGGACGCTCTAAGCTAAATGAATCTGTGCCCGCCGATCGGCGGGCGTTCCCACTGAAAGGACCGCGCCATGGCGACCGCACGAACAGTTCTGGTAACGGGAGGCAACCGCGGCATCGGCTACGCCATCGCCGAGGAATTCCTCGCCAAGGGCCACAGGGTCGCCATCACCGCCCGCTCGGGCGAAGGCCCGGCCGGAAGCCTCACCGTGCGTGCAGACGTCACCGACTACGCCTCCATCGACGCCGCCTTCACCGAAATCGAGGCCGCCTACGGCCCCGTGGAGGTCGTCGTGGCCAACGCCGGAATCACCAAGGACACCCTGCTGATGCGTATGTCGGAGGAGGACTTCACCTCGGTCATCGACACCAACCTCAGCGGAGCGTTCCGGGTGGTGAAGCGGGCCTCGAAGGGCATGCTCAAGGCGAGGTTCGGCCGGATCGTGCTGATTTCCAGCGTCGTGGGCCTCTACGGTTCCGCCGGACAGGTCAACTACTCGTCGTCCAAGAGCGGCCTGGTCGGCCTGGCCCGGTCCGTCACCCGCGAACTCGGTGCCCGCGGCATCACCGCGAACGTCGTCGCCCCCGGTTTCATCGAGACCGATATGACGGCCGCACTGCCCGAGGCACAGCAGGCCGAGTACAAGCGCAACATCCCGGCCGGCAGGTTCGCGTCCCCGAGCGAGGTCGCCCGGGTGGTCAGTTGGATCGCCGGTGACGACGCGGCGTACATCTCCGGCGCCGTGATCCCCGTTGACGGTGGACTGGGCATGGGCCACTAGGCCGTAGCCGCGGACCACAGACGACTGGACCGACCCGGGCAACCCCGGGTCGGGTCAGCCGCGCAGACCCAGCAGCGGCAGTATCTGGCTGAGGTCGGCGGTGTCGATGACCAGGTCAGCCGAGCGGCGGACCACGGGTTTGGCGTTGAAAGCGACTCCCAGGCCGGCCACCCGCATCATGGTGAGATCGTTGGCACCGTCCCCGACGGCGACGGTCCCGCACAGGTCGATGCCGTCCAGGGCCGCCCATTCGGTGAGCGCGTGCGCCTTGGCCGTGGCATCGATGATCGGACCGATCAGACCGCCGGTCAACCGGCCGTCCCGCACCTCGAGACGGTTGGCCCGCCAGTGGTCGAGGCCCAGGGTCTCGGCCAGCGGGTCCAGCAGTTCGTGGAAGCCGCCCGAGACGACCCCGACCCGGCTACCGCCGGCGTGTAAACCGTCGATGAGCGCGTGCACCCCGGTGGTGGGGCGGATGAGTGCGCCCACCTCGGCGAAGACATCGGTCGACAGGCCGGCCAGGGTGGCCACCCGCTGCCGCAGGCTCGCCGCGAAATCAAGCTCGCCGCGCATGGCGCGGTCGGTCACCTCGGCCACCAGGGCGAGGGAACCGGCCGCGTCGGCGAGAAGCTCGATGACTTCGTTCTCGATGAGGGTCGAATCGGCATCAAGGACGACCAGGAATCGGGCTGCAGGGATCACGGGTGGACGTGCACGCCCTTGCCGACCACGGTGATCCCGGATTCGGTGACGCTGAAGCCCCGCGCGAGGTCACGGTCCCGGTCGACGCCGATGGCGGCGCCCTCCGCAACGATGACGTCCTTGTCGAGGATGGCGCGGTGCACGACGGCGCCCGGACGAATCTGCACCCTGTCGAACACGATCGAGTCCACCACGTGGGCGCCGGAGTCGATGACGGCCCACGGGCCGACGACGCTGCGTTCCAGGTGCGCGCCGGAGATGACGCAGCCCAGCGACACTATGGAGTCGATGGCGGTACCGAGGGAGCCCTTGCTGTCGCGCACGAACTTGGCCGGCGGAGAGTTCAGCTGCTGGCTGAAGATCGGCCAGCTCTGGTTGTACAGGTTGAACACCGGCAGGGCGGAGATCAGGTCCTGGTGGGCCTCGAAGAACGAGTCGATGGTGCCCACGTCGCGCCAGTAATAGCGGTCGCGGTCGGTCGACCCCGGCACGTCGTTGCGCTGCAGGTCGTATACACCGGCCTCACCACGTGAGACGAAGTCGGGAACGATGTCGCCACCCATGTCATGGCTGGAATCGGTGCGTTCGCCGTCGCGGCGCACGGCCTCGATCAGGGCATCGGCGTTGAAGACGTAGTTGCCCATCGAGGCGAAGACCTCGTGCGGCGCGTCGGCGAGCCCGACGGCGTCCTTGGGCTTCTCCAGGAAGTCCTTGATCCGGTCCGGGGTGGCGGCATCCACTTCGATGACGCCGAACTGGTCGGCCAGGCCGATCGGCTGGCGGATGGCGGCGACGGTCGCCTGCGCACCGGACGCGATGTGCGCCTCGATCATCTGTGAGAAGTCCATCCGGTAGACGTGGTCGGCACCGACCACGACGACGATGTCGGGCTTCTCATCGTGGATGAGGTTCAGGCTCTGCAGGATGGCGTCGGCCGAGCCGCTGAACCAGCGCTTACCGAGCCGCTGCTGGGCCGGGACCGAGGCGATGTAGGAGTTGAACAGGCCCCCGGACACGTGCCAAGTCTGCGAGACGTGGCGGTCGAGGCTGTGCGACTTGTACTGGGTGAGCACGACGATCTGGGTGACACCGGAGTTGATCAGGTTCGACAGCGCGAAGTCGATCAGACGGTAATGCCCTCCAAACGGTACAGCTGGCTTAGCGCGGTCTTCGGTCAACGGCATCAGCCGTTTCCCCTCGCCGCCTGCGAGAACGATTCCAAAGATCTTCTTGGCCTTCATACCTTCACAGTAGGGCCATACGGGGGGAACGACCAGCGTGTGGGGGTGTGTCCGTCGTTCAGCCTGCGCTAGTTTTACTGCATGCGCGTCGATCTGCTTACCAAGGAATACCCGCCCGAGATCTACGGAGGAGCCGGCGTCCACGTCGCCGAGCTGGTCAAGGCCCTCCGTACCGACATCGATGTCACCGTGCGGTGTTTCGGTGCCCAGCGGGCCGAAGCCGACACCGTCGCCTACGGCGTCCCGGCCGAACTCGCCGACGCCAATGCCACGCTGACCACGCTCGGCGTGGACCTGCAGATGGCCCAGGACGTGCAGGGCGCCGATGTGGTGCACTCGCACACCTGGTACGCCAACGGTGCCGGCCACATCGCCAAGCTGCTGCACGGCGTGCCCCACGTCGTCACGGCGCACAGCCTCGAACCGCTGCGCCCGTGGAAGGCCGAGCAGCTCGGCGGCGGCTACCGCGTGTCGAGCTGGATCGAGAAGACCGCCTTCGAGGCGGCGGATGCCGTCATCGCTGTCAGCGGCGGAATGCGCGCCGACATCCTCCGCAGCTACCCGGCGCTGGATGAGTCGCGGGTGCACGTTGTCTACAACGGCATCGACCTCGACCGGTGGAAGCCGACCACCGACGATGACGTCGTTCGCGCCCTGGGGATCGATCCCGACCGGCCTTCCGTCGTGTTCGTCGGCCGGATCACCCGCCAGAAGGGTCTGCCGTACCTGTTGCGTGCGGCCGCCCTGCTGCCGCCGGAGGTGCAGCTCGTGCTGTGTGCCGGCGCCCCCGACACCCCCGGCATCCTCGCCGAGGTGACCGAGCTGGTCGAGGCTCTGCAACGCGAACGTTCCGGTGTGGTGTGGATCGACAGGCTGCTTCCGCAGCACGAACTGTCGGCCGTGCTCACCGCCGGAACCGTTTTCGTCTGCCCGTCGGTGTACGAGCCGCTGGGCATCGTCAACCTTGAAGCCATGGCCTGCGGTCTGCCCGTCGTCGGCACCGCAACCGGCGGCATCCCCGAGGTCGTGGCGGATGGCGTGACGGGACGTCTGGTACCGATCAACCAGCTCACCGACGGCACCGGCACCCCGACCGACCCTGACATCTTCGTGTCCGATCTGGCCCGGACCCTCACCGAGGTGTTGGCCGACCCCGCCCTGGCGGCGCAGATGGGCCGCGCCGGCCGAGTGCGTGCTGAGGAAATGTTCAGTTGGGGTCAGATCGCCGCGAGCACTCGGGAGATTTACGCCGCGCTGCTCTAGCGTGACCGGGGGCCCGGGCGGCGCCCGATAACATGGCTGTATGGTCAACGTTCTTCACTTCACCGGAGTTTCCGTCGTCCGGGGTGGCACAACCATCCTGGACTCAGTGGATTGGAGCGTCGACGGCGATCAGCGCTGGGTGATCCTGGGCCCCAACGGTGCCGGTAAGACCACCACGCTGCAGATCGCGGCCGCGCTCATCCATCCCTCCCAGGGAACGGCCGAGGTCCTCGAAGAGCCGCTGGGCGGTAGCGACCTGTTCGAACTGCGTCCGCGGATCGGCTTCGCGTCCACCGCCATGGCCCGCCGGGTGCCCGCCGGTGAGACCGTTCTGAACGTGGTGATGACCGCCGCATACTCGGTCACCGGCCGCTGGAACGAGGAATACGAGGAGATCGACGAGCGTCGCGCCCAGCGCGTCCTCGGCGAATGGAAGCTGGATCACCTCGCCGACCGTAAGTTCGGCACCCTCAGCGACGGCGAGCAGAAGCGGGTGCAGATCGCCAGGTCCATCATGACCGACCCGGAGATCCTGCTTCTGGACGAACCGGCCGCCAGCCTCGACCTCGGTGCCAGGGAAGAACTGCTGCGCCTGCTCAGCGGATACGCGAGCGAGCCCAACTCCCCGGCCATCATCATGGTCACCCACCACGTGGAGGAAATCCCGCGTGGATTCACCCACGTGCTGCTGCTTGCCGGCGGCAAGGTCGTCAGCGCGGGCCCCCTGGCCGAGGCGCTGACCTCCGACACTCTCACCGAGGCGTTCGGTCTCCCGATCGAACTCACCGAGACCGACGGACGCTATGCGGCACGCGCAATCTGAGCTTTCCAGCGTCTGGCCACTCCCGGCCTCAAGATTCTGCTAAACTCGGTAGCTGGTCCTCGTGACCGATACACTTTTCTGCCGCAACCGGCGAGCCAGATCCCACCCATCGAAACGCAACAAGGAAGTCTCCATGAAGTCTGACATTCACCCCACATACGCTCCCGTGGTCTTCCGCGACCTCGCGTCGGGTGCGACGTTCCTTACCCGTTCGACGGTCTCCAGCTCGAAGACCATCGAGTGGGAAGACGGCACCACGTACCCGGTCATCGACGTGGAAATCTCCTCCGAGTCGCACCCGTTCTACACGGGCAAGCAGCGCATCATGGACTCCGCCGGACGCGTGGAGAAGTTCAACTCGCGCTACAAGGGCTTCGGCAAGTAACCACGCCGCATTACGCCTGAAGGGCGACCTGCTGAGGCAGGTCGCCCTTTTTTTGCGCCCTCCGGTCAGCCGCAGTGCAACCAGTAAAAGCTCTGCGCACCCAGGGTGAGGGTGAGCCCGCCCTCCTCGTCGAAGGAGGGGAACACGGCCCCGCCGAAGATGTCGTAGAGCCGGGTGCCCGCCAGGTCGGGTTCCTGGATCCGGAACGCGACGGGGTTGTGCGCGAAACTGAACACGCAGAGCAGGGTCTCCGGCTGGTCGCCGAAGCTCGACCCCGAACCGGCGTACACCCTGGTGAACGCCAGGATGGACTCGTGATCGGTGGACAGCACGGTGAGCGACCCCAACCCGAACGCTGGATGGTTGGTGCGTACGTGGATGACGTTGCGGATCCAGTGCAGCAGCGAACCGGACTGCGCGAGGTGGGATTCGACGTTGGTCTGGCCGAAGTTGTAGACCAGTGACTGCACAACCGGCAGGTACAACTTGCCGGGGTCCGCCGCCGAGAACCCGCCGTTGCGGTCCGGTGTCCACTGCATCGGCGTGCGGGAGCTGTCCCGGTCGGGCAGCCAGATGTTGTCGCCCATCCCGATCTCATCGCCGTAGTACAAAAACGGGCTCCCCGGCAGGGAGAACAGCAGGGCGTGGGCCAGTTCGAGTTCCGAGCGGCTGTTGTCCAGCAGCGGTGCCAGGCGACGGCGGATACCGATATTGGCGCGCATGCGTGGGTCGTAGGCGTACCAGCCGTACATCGCCTGCCGGTACTGCTCGCTGACCATCTCCAGGGTGAGTTCGTCGTGGTTGCGCAGGAATACCGCCCAGCCGGCGCCCTCGGGGATGTCGGTCGTTTCGGAGAGCACCCGCACGAGCTCATCGGCGCGCTGGGAGCGCAGCGAATAGAAGATCCTGGGCATCACCGGGAAGTCGAAGGCCATGTGGCACTCCGGCTCATCCTCGGTACCGAAGAAGGCGGCCACCTCCCGCGGCCACTGGTTGGCTTCGGCGATCATGATGCGCCCCGGATAGTCCCGGTCCACAATGGCCCGCAGCCGTCTGATGAACTCGTGCGTCAGCGGCTCGCCCTCGCCGTTGCCCTCGTCCGACTCGTACAGATAGGGGATCGCGTCCAACCTGAACCCGTCAACGCCCAGGTCCAGCCAGTACCGGACCACGCCGAGGATTGCGTCGTGCACGGCCGGGTTGTCGTAGTTCAGGTCGGGCTGGTGGGAGAAGAACCTGTGGAAGTAGAACTGACGCCGGACGGAGTCGAAAGCCCAGTTCGAGTCCTCGGTGTCCGTGAAGATGATCCGGATGTCCGGGTACTTGCCGTCGTCGTCGCTCCACACATAGAAGTCACCGAACTCTCCGTCGGGCTGCTGCCTGGATTGTTGGAACCACGGGTGCTGGTCGGAGGTGTGGTTGAGCGGCAGGTCGATGACGATGCGCATGTTGCGCTCGTGCGCCTTCGTGACGAGTTCCTTGAACTCGTCGAGTGTGCCGAACTCAGGCAGGATCGTGCGGTAGTCGGCCACGTCGTAGCCGCCGTCACGCAGCGGGGACGTGAAGAACGGTGGGATCCACAGCGCGTCGATACCCAGCCACTGCAGGTAGTCCAGCTTCGATATCAGCCCGGACAGGTCCCCGGTGCCATCCGCGTTGCTGTCGAGGAATGACCGGACCATCACCTCATAGAACACCGCGCGACGGTACCACCTTGGATCGAGGGTCAACCCGGGCAGCTGGATGGGTGCGGTGAAGCTCACGGCGTTCCTTCCGTCCCTGACGCGGCCGTGGCCGGGGCGGCCACCACCCGACGCGGATGTGGATGGTGCAGATACGACCGATTCTAGGTCGATCGGTGCAACTTCGGTCGGGCCACTCGCTCGCCGCCAGCCTAAACTGGGAGCGATGATCGTTCCTTCGCCCTACGCCGACCTGCTCACCCTCATGGACGCGCGCGCCCACACCCTCGCCGTGCTGGGCAGCGACACCCGCTACTGGGAGTACGGAGACCCCAGAAGCCCGACGACAATCGTGATGGTGCACGGGTTCCGCGGCGACCACCACGGCCTTGAAGCCGTCGTCGCCCAGCTCCAGGGCCTGCGCATCATCTCGCCGGACCTACCCGGTTTCGGCGAATCGGCGGCATTCGACACGGCACCGCACTCCATCGACTCCTATGCCGCCTGGCTGGCCGAGTTCCTGCGCCTCCTGGCGCTGCCCGGCCGGGTCGTGGTCCTCGGCCACTCGTTCGGGTCGATCGTCGTCGCCGCGGCCGCCGCGGCACCGGGCGGCCTGCCCGCCCAGGAACTGGTACTGGTCAACCCGATCGCCGCCCCCGCCCTGTCCGGGCCCCGGGGCATCCTGACCCGGCTTGCCGTCTTCTACTACTGGCTGGCGTCCAAGCTTCCCGAACGGCTCGGGTTCGCGCTCCTGCGCAACCGGGTGATCGTGCGGGTGATGAGCATCACCATGGCCAAAACCCGGAGTCGGCAACGGCGACGCTGGATCCACAACCAGCACGACAGGTACTTCTCCGCTTTCGCGGACCGGACGGTCGTGCTGGAGGCGTTCACGGCATCCGTCAGCCACGACGTCAGCGAATACGCCGCCGCCATCGATACCCATACCCTGCTGATCGCCGCCGAGAAGGATGACATCACCCCGGTGCCCGCCCAGGTTCGGCTGCGCGCCCAGTTCCCGGATGCCCGGCTGCACGTCCTGCCCGGGGTAGGCCACCTCATCCACTACGAGGTTCCGGAGGACGCGGCGCAAGCCCTGCGTGCCTTCCTCGATCCGGTCCGCCCGGCCGGCGCACCCGAAGCAGCCGCGTCGTGACGGCCTCGGCCTCTCGCCCCCTGCGGATAGTCTTCGACTGCCGCTACACCCGGATCGACCGGCACGACGGCATCAGCCGGTACACCGCCGGTCTGGTCACCGAACTGGGCCGACTGCATCCGGTGACGATGCTGATCAGCGACCACCGGCAGCTGGCAATGTTGCCGGCGCTGCCGTGGCAACTCGTGCGTTCGCCCACCAGCCTGCTGGAACCGCTGGTGGCCCTGACCGTGAACAGGCTGGCCCCCGACATCGTGTTCAGCCCGATGCAGACAATGGGTTCGTGGGGCAGGCGCTACAAGCTGGTGCTGACCGTGCACGACCTGATCTACTACCGCAATCGCACCCCGCCGCGAGACTTCTCCATCGGTATCCGCCTGCTCTGGCGGCTGTACCACCTGTCCTGGGTGCCCCAACGGATGCTGCTGAACCGGTCCGACGGCGTCGTGACGGTGTCCGAAACCACCGGCGCGCTGATCAACCGCCACCGGCTCACCCGCCGGCCGGTCTCCGTGGTGCCCAACGCGGCCGATTCCGTCGCCGCGGCGGCGGCGCCGAGTGAGCGATCCGGACCGGAGACCACACGCCTGATCTACATGGGTTCGTTCATGCCCTACAAGAACGTGGACACCCTGGTGCGAGCAGCCGCGGCCCTGCCCGGGTATGAGCTGCACCTGCTCAGCCGCGTCGGTGACGCCGAACGCGCCCGGCTGACCGCCCTCGCCCCTCAGGCGACGTTGGTCTTCCACAACGGAGTCAGTGACGAGGAATACGTCTCCCTGCTGTCCAGCGCCACGGCCCTGGTGACGACGTCCCTCGACGAGGGCTTCGGCATCCCCCTGGTCGAGGCGATGAGCCTGGGCATTCCGGTGCTGGTGAGCGATATCCCCATCTTCCGGGAGATCGGCGGCGATGCGGCCGGCTATGTCCCGCCGCTGGACCCGGATGCGATGGCGGCCGCGGTGCGCGGACTCGAGGCGCCGGGGGAGTGGCTGAGCCGTTCACGGCTCTCCGTGATTCAGGCCGGGCGTTTCACCTGGGCCGAGTCCGCCGAACGGCTGCTCCGGGTGCTGCAGAGCACCCAGGCGGCCTCCCGCCGACGCTGACCGCGGTTTACGGCGCGGTACAGCGCGGTCTCCCAGCGCGGTCTCCCAGCGCGGTCTCCCAGCGCGGTCTGCCAGCGCGGTCTCCCAGCGCGGTCTCCCAGCGCGGTCTTTCAGCGCGCCGAAACGACGTCCTCCAGCTGGAGCCGGCCGCTCTCCCAGCGGAACTCGTGAATCGAACCGTTCGGGATGAGCTCACCCGCGGCCGGCCTGGTGCCCTCCGTGGCGTAGCGGAGAAGCGTGCCGATCACACCGCCATGGCAGACCACAACCACCTCCCGCCCAGCGTAGGTCCGGGCGACGTCTTCCAACGCCGGCAGCACCCGGTCGAGCACGGCCTGGCGGGTTTCGAGTCCCGGCACCGAGGAACCGTCCGGGAACCGCGCCTGGCGTTGGGCAAAGGTCAGCCCCTCGATCTGGCCGTGGTGACGCTCGGTCAGCTCGGGAACAACGAGCGGCGCCGGGAGGTCCAGCTCACCGGCGATGATCCTGGCGCTTTCGTGCGCACGCAGCAGAGGACTGGTCACGACAGCGTCCCAGTGGCGACGGCTCAGCCGCAGACCGGTTTCCGCCGCCTGAGACCGGCCCGTGGAATTCAGCGGGATGTCAGTGCTGCCCTGGATCCGTCTTTCGAGATTCCAGTCGGTCTGGCCGTGCCTGACAATCGCGAACTTGGTGATCACAACGCTGCCTTCTGCTGGACGGGTGCTGCTCGGCGGCTGGCCGGCTAGAGGTCGGTGAGTCTGCTCACCAACCCGGCGAACGTCTCCGACGTGCCTGCCTCCAGTTTAACCAGGGCGCGCCCGTCGCCCTTGGTCGGCCCGCGGTTGATCACCACGATGGGCAGCTTGCGGCGCCTGGCCTGCTCGAGCAGCCGGATCCCCGAATTCACCGCGAGTGAGGAGCCCGCCACGATCAGGGCGTCCGCCGCCCGCACCAACGCGGCCGCCGCGGTGAACTTCCCGGTCGGGACCAGCTCACCGAAGAACACCACATTGGGTTTGAGCAGTCCGCCGCACACTGAGCAGTCAGGCACGATGAAATTGTCGATGTCAACCACGATGGCGTCGCCGTCCGGTGCGATCTCGACCTGGTCAGGGTCCGCAAGCACCGGGTTGTGGGTCTCCAGGCGGGCGGCGATGCTGTCCCGGCCGAAGGCCTGCCCGCAGGAGAGGCAGACGACCAGGTCCATGGATCCGTGCAGGTCGACGACGTGCCGGGACCCGGCTCGGGTGTGCAGGCCGTCGACGTTCTGGGTGATGATGCCGCTGACCAGGCCGGCCGTTTCGAGGGCGACGAGGGACCGGTGCCCCAGATTGGGTTCGGCCGCCCGGAACCGGTGCCAGCCCAGGTGGCTGCCGGCCCAGTACCGCTTGCGCGCCCGTTCGTCGGCGAGGAAGGTCTGGAACGTCATCGGCACTCGCACCGGGGCGCCCGCCCCGCGGTAGTCGGGGATTCCGGAATCGGTGCTCACCCCGGCTCCGGTGAGGACCGCCGTGCGCCGGCCGCGCAGGATCGCGGCCACGGCGTCGAGGTCTTCTCCGGCCGCCGCCGACGTCGTCAGGACAGTCTCGGCCGTCATGATGCTCCATCCTCGTCCGTCGCCGCCGGCCGGGCCCCGGGGGAGCTGGCGTGGCGCCGATGTCCTCTGAGTCTAAACTGGTCAGTTTTCGGCTGTGTTACGGTTCGAGGTTCCGACGCCGGCAGCCGGCATCAGACACCACCCAGAAAGGCGGCGACTTTCGTGCAGATCGTCCCGATTACCGACCTCGATGCGCCCGGCCTCGCCGACTACTCGCGCCTGACCGACGTGGCCCTGCGCCGCGTGTCCGAACCGGCGAACGGCCTGTACATCGCCGAATCGGCCAAGGTCATCGGCCGGGCCCTCGCCGCCGGGCATCGGCCGCGTTCGGTTCTCGTGCAGGAGCAGTGGCTGCCGGATGCCCAGCGTCTGCTGGCGGACTGGCCGGATGTCCCGATCTATGTGGGCTCGGCGGCACTCCTGGAGCAGCTCACCGGCTACAACCTGCACCGTGGCGCCCTGGCGGCCATGCACCGCCCCGACCTGGCGTCGGTGGCCGACATCATCCGCGGTGCCCGGCGCATCGTGATACTCGAGGACATCGTCGACCACACCAATGTCGGCGCGATCTTCAGGTCGGTCGCGGGGCTCGGCGCCGACGCCGTGCTGATCACCCCACGTTGTGCCGACCCGTTGTACCGGCGCAGCGTCAGGGTGAGCATGGGGACCGTGCTGCAGGTGCCCTGGACCCGCCTGCCCGAATGGGACGAGGCCGCGACGGTTCTGCACGAGCACGGCTTCCACCTGGCCGCGCTGGCCTTGGCCGACGATGCCGTCTCCCTGGACGTCTTCGCGAACGACCCGCCGGACCGGGTGGCTCTGATTCTCGGTACCGAGGGCGACGGGCTGAGCCACACCGCGCTGGCCGCGGCAGACACCGTGGTCACGATCCCGATGCTGCACGGAGTGGATTCGCTGAACGTGGCCTCGGCCAGCGCCGTGGCCCTGTACGCGCTGCGCGCCTAGACGTTTCACTGGCGCGCGGCGACCCTGCCAACCCGGCACGGCAGCCGTGGTTAGAATCATCGAATGTCTAACTCCCGTCGCCAGGTCTACCGCCGTCGGCGTTTCGCCTTCTTCGGCGTGCTCGCCGTCATCCTCGCATCCGGCGCCTACCTCACCAGCACGGGCCTCGCCCCCGTCTCCAGTACGGCCGCGACCCTCACCGAGCCGCCCGCGCTCAGCCAGGCGGCCGTCGAGCCCACCTGGCCCGGCCAGGGGGCCGGCGCCATCGGCGCCGTCGGCTTTGACGGGGTTCTGGGCTCCACCGGTGACCAGGCCTCGATGCCCATCGCAAGCATCACCAAGATGGTCACCGCACTGGTGATCCTCGAGGCCAAGCCGCTGACCGGCGACGAGCCGGGTCCCGACATCACCTTCACCGACGATGACGTCGACATCTACTACGACGCCATCGCGGAGAACGGCTCCGTGGCGCCCGTCTCAGCCGGTCAGGTGCTCAGCCAGCGCGAAGCCTTCGAAACGATGCTGATCCCGTCCGCGAACAACTACAGCGTCTCCCTGGCCGTGTGGGCGTTCGGTTCCGTTGACGCGTACCTGGTCGCCGCGGCGGACTACCTGGCCGCGAACGGCCTGACCGGCACCGTCGTCGCAGACACCAGCGGGATCTCCGCCCAGAGCGTGAGCAGTCCCGCCGATCTGGTGACCATCGGCAAGCTCGTGATGGCCGATCCCGCTCTGGCGAGCATTGTGGCCATGCCCAGCGCCGTGATCCCGACCGTGGGCACCGTGACCAATACGAACAAGCTGCTCGGCGTCGACGGCGTCGACGGCATCAAGACCGGCACCACGGACGAGGCCGGAGCCTGCCTGCTCTTCGCGGTCGACGTGCCGGTCGGCGACACCTCGGTCACCCTCGTGGGCGTCGTGCTCGGCGGGGACACTCACAGCGAACTCAACGAGAGCATCCTGAGCCTCATCGAGAGCGTGAGCCCCGGATTTCGCACGGTGACACTGGTCGAGGCCGGCACCCCCTTCGGTACCTACACGACCCCCTGGGGCCAGTCGGCGCAGGCTGTGGCCGAGACGTCCGAGTCCGCCGTGGTGTGGTCGGACACCCCGATCGAGAGCACCGTCGATGTCGCACCGGTGACCCTGGGTGAGAAGGGCGATTCCGTCGGGAGCGTCGACGTGACCGTCGGGACGAACACCGTCTCGGTTCCGCTTGTCCTCGATCAGACCATCACCGATCCGGGGCCGCTCTGGCGCTGGACGAACCCCGGCGAGATCTAACCGATTCCGCGTTCGGGTTCGGGTTCGGTTTCCGCCGCCTGGTCGAGTCTGGTCACCGGGTCCGCGTCCGGACGCTTGGGCAGGATGTTGTCTCCCGAGGACTGGTGACGCACCCGGCGCAGCACCCAGGGCACCAGATACTCCCTCGCCCAGGCGAGGTCTTCGGTGCGCGCCTGGCGCCAGGTGATACCGGGCATCGGCTCCGGCAGCTGCGGCTCGAGCGAATTGACCACGTTGAGCGCGTCCAGCACCATCCTGGCCACCGTGTGATGGCCGAGCGGGTTGAGGTGCAGACGGTCGGGGGCCCACATCCGGGCGTCCTGGATCTCGGTCAGGGACCACATGTCCGCCACGATGGCGTCTCGGGCGGTGGCGATGGCGCGGATGTTCTCGTTGTAGATGGCCACCTTGCCTCGCAGACCCCGCAGCACGGGGGAGAAGCGCACATCGGTTCCGGTGAAGACCACCACCGTGGCGCCCTCGGACCCGAGCAGGCTGACCGCGTCGTCGAGCCGCGCCGCGATGGCATCCGGGTCGCTGCCCGGCCGCAGCACGTCGTTGCCGCCGGCAGAGATCGTGACCAGATCAGGGTGCAGGGACAACGCGGGACCCACCTGTTCGGCCAGGACCTGGTTCATCAGCTTGCCGCGGACCGCAAGATTGCCATACGCGAATTCGTCTGAGCCCAGACTGAGCATCTCGGCGACACGATCCGCCCAGCCGCGGTTTCCGCCCGGGCTGGCCGGTTCCGGGTCACCGACACCCTCGGTGAAGGAGTCGCCGAGAGCGACGTAGCGAGACCACGGATGCTGCTGTTTCGACATGCTGTCAGTCTGCACCGTCGGGCAGATGTCGGCGCGAGTTGGTAATCTCTTATGAAGTGACTACTCCACCTGACTTCGGATCCGCTTTCCGGGAACCCTCGCACCGGGAGACCACTGAACCCGGATTGTTCGCCCTGCCTGACCGTGACAGCGTTCTCGCCGACACCGTCGATACCCCGCCCGTGTTCGGGCCGGCTCGAGGGCCTGCAGGCACCAGCGCCGCGGAGCACCTCTCCCCGGCTTTCCCCGAACGGGCCGCCTGGGGCACCGCGAGCAAGCTCCGCGCCTGGCAGGCCGAGGCCCTCGAGGCGTACTTCCAGCACCAGCCCCGCGACTTCCTCGCCGCGGCCACCCCGGGCGCCGGCAAGACCACCTTCGCGCTGCGCCTGGCCGCCGAGCTTCGGGCCCGCCGGGTGATCGACCGCATCACCGTGGTCGCGCCGACCGAGCACCTCAAACGCCAGTGGGCGGACGCGGCCGCCCGCGCCGGTATCCGCCTGGACCCCGGTTTCAAGAACGCCCACGGCCGTTACGGCAGCCATTTCCACGGCATCGCCGTGACCTACGCACAGGTGGCCACCCGCGCGGCGCTGCACCGTGAACTCACCCAGGCCAGCCGCACCCTGGTGATCCTCGACGAGGTGCACCACGGCGGTGACGCGCTGAGTTGGGGCGACGCCATCCGCGAGGCCTTCGACCCGGCCACCCGGCGGCTCTCGCTCACCGGCACCCCGTTCCGCTCGGACACCTCACCCATCCCGTTCGTGACCTACCTGCCGGACAAGCAGGGCATCCGGCTGTCCCAGAGCGACTACAACTACGGCTACGGCAGGGCGCTGGAAGACGGCGTCGTGCGCCCGGTGATGTTCATGGTCTACGCCGGGCACATGAAGTGGCGCACCCGCACCGGCGACGAGATGGAAGCCAAGCTCGGCGAGGGCAATACCAAGGACATCACCTCACAGGCCTGGCGGACCGCGCTGGAACCCAGCGGTCAGTGGATTCCCGCTGTCCTGCGGGCCGCTGACGCTCGCCTCACCGAGGTGCGGCACGGCATCCCGGATGCCGGCGGCCTGGTCATCGCCACGGACCAGACCACGGCACGGGCCTACGCAGCGATCCTCGAGGAGATTTCCGGCGAACCGGCCACCGTGGTGCTCTCCGACGAGAAGGAATCCAGCGACCGGATCGACGAGTTCTCGCACAACACCCGGCGCTGGATGGTTGCGGTGCGGATGGTGTCTGAGGGCGTCGACGTTCCCCGCCTGGCCGTCGGCGTCTATGCGACCAGCGCCTCAACGCCGCTGTTCTTCGCGCAGGCCATCGGCCGGTTCGTGCGCGCCCGACGTCGCGGTGAGACCGCCTCGATCTTCCTGCCCAACGTTCCCGGACTGCTGAGCCTCGCCAATGCGATGGAACTCGAACGCGACCACGCGCTGGATCGCAGCAACCGTGACGACGGCGACGACGGTATGTACAACCCCGAGGACGCCATGGTGGCGGCCGCCAATAAGTCCGACAAGGCCTCGGACGACCTCGGCCAAGAGGAATTCACCTGGCAGGCGCTGGACTCCCAGGCCACCTTCGACATGGTGATGTTCAACGGTGACGAGTTCGGTGAACTGGCCGAACCCGGAACGGACGAGGAGTTCGACTTCATCGGCATCCCCGGGCTGCTCGAGCCCGAGCAGGTCTCCGAACTGCTGCGCCAGCGGCAGCAACGCCAGGCCAAGCGCGGCTCTGAGCGGCGCACAGCGGCCGCCGCGGTCGAGGGGGCACCGGAGGAGCCGATACCCCTGTATCGCACGCTCAAGGAGCAGCGGGCGCTGCTGGGCAGCCTCGTGGGCATGTGGTCGAAGCTGGCGGGGGAGCCGCACGCGATGGTGCACGCCGAGCTGCGCCGCCTCTGCGGGGGGCCCGCGGTCGCTCAGGCCAGCGTCACCCAGATCCAGAAGCGCATCGACCTGCTCCGCCGCCGCCTCGGCCGCAGCTGACCCGGCCGCAGCTGATCCGCCGCAGCTGACAACGCGCTCGACCGCCGCTGTGCGGAGGCTCACGGCCGGGTCGCAGCTTCACCGGCGTCATCGGCCGGAAACCCCACTGTGACGCAGTTGATGCAGGGGCGGGTGTCGCTGTCGAAGATCGGTCGATAAACTTGCGCTCAAACGAAAGAGAGCGTGTATGGATTCCAAGAAAGCCGACCTGGACCGCGTCGACCGGGCGCTGCTCCGCGCGCTCTCGGTCAACGCTCGCGCGTCCGGCGCCGCGTTGGCCGCCGAGATCGGCGTTGCCGAGTCCACGGTGTCCCTCCGGCTGCGCCGGCTCCAGCAGCTCGGCCACATCCGCGGCTACCGGGCCAATATCGATCTGGCCGCCCTGGGGGCTTCGCTGCAGGCCCTGATTTCGGTGCGGCTGGCGAAGCACGCTCGGGAGCAGATCGATGACTTCCGCAGCGCAGCGCCACACTGGCCCGGCGTGATCGGGTTGTTCCACACCGCCGGCGCCGACGACTACCTGTTGCACGTGGCCGCGGCGGATGCTTCCGACCTGCGCGACTTCGTCCTCGAGCACCTGGCGGAGCATCCGGCGGTGGCGCACACCGAGACCAACCTGATCTTCGAGTACGTCGACGGTGACGGCTGGCAGGACCTGGTCAAGTAGCACGACGGCCCGCTTCGCCGCCCAACCGCACCAACTGTTCCCCGTGCGGACAACTGCACCCGTTATGCCGGGCGCACGTGTCCGGATGGGGAACAGTTGTGTTGGGTGTGCGGCTTAAAAAAACAACGCCCCCGCCGAAGCGGGGGCGTTGTTAGCAGCTTTAGAGAGCTGCCGCAGCTCTATTTAGAGGGCGCGGATGTTCTCGGCCTGGGGACCCTTGGGGCCCTGGGTTACCTCGAACTCGACCTTCTGGTTCTCGTCGAGCGACTTGTAGCCGTTCGAAGCGATCGCGGAGTAGTGCGCGAAGACATCGGCGCTTCCGTCGTCGGGAGCGATGAATCCGAAGCCCTTTTCAGCGTTGAACCATTTCACGGTACCTGTTGCCATTATGAAACTCCTCCAGGAGTGTTAGAAAGGCCCCGACTTTCGAGGCCGTTCGTCGCGGTATTCGTCGTCCGCTTCCGAAAGGAATAAGCCCGCACCGACCGGGGTCGATACGTTTTTTAGACGTGCAAGCACTACAACTACTTCGACAACACTAGCCCACATCGCTCGGTCTGCGTGAAGATCTGTGCGAAAAAACGATCAAAGTGTTACGAATTCTGACAGAAATGCTCAAAGTGTGCCGGTGACGGCGCTAATCGACGGTGACGAAATCAATCAGCTGTTCGACCCTGCCCAGCAATGCCGGCTCAAGATCGGCGTAGGTGCGCACCTGGCCCAGGATCCGCTGCCAGGCCCTGGCGATGTCGGCCTGGTCGTCGTGCGGCCAGCCGAGGGCAGCGCAGATGCCGTGCTTCCACTCGATGTTGCGCGGAATCTGAGGCCAGACCGGCAGATTCAGTCGGGCCGGCTTCACCGACTGCCAGACATCCACGTAGGGATGCCCGACCACCAGGACGTGCCGGCCGTGCGGACCGCGGGCGACGGCCTCGGCGATGCGGCTCTCCTTGGATCCGGGTACCAGGTGGTCGACGAGAACACCGACGCGGCGTGTCGGACCCGGCTTGAACTCCGCCAGCAGTTCGGCGAGGTTGTCCACACCCTCGATGTACTCCACGACGACACCCTCGATGCGGAGGTCGGCGCCCCAGACCTTTTCGACGAGCTCGGCGTCGTGGCGGCCTTCCACGAAGATGCGGCTGGCCCTGGCCACCCGCGCCGGCGCATCCGCCACCGCCAGAGACCCGGACGCCGTGCGTCCCCGGCTGGCCGGGGCGGCTGCCCGGGGCGGCACCAGGACGACGGGCTCGCCGTCGACCAGGAATCCACCGCCGAGCGGGAACAGCCGGAGCTTCCCGTGCCGGTCCTCCAGGGTGACGACCTTCTTCTCGACCCTGATCACCGCACCGCAGAACCCGGTGGCGACCTCCTCGACAACCAGGTCCCGCACGGCTTCCTGCTGGGGGACGACACGGCGGCCGGCCTCCCGCCATCCGGCGGCGAGCACGTCATTGGAGTATCGGTCTTCATTCACTGGATCGACGCTAGCGGAAGTCCCGCGACGACGTGTGGGCCGCCACGGTGAGGGGTTCGAATCGATCGGCGATGAGGTTGACGACGCCTTCCGGCGAACGTTCGAGGATGCCGCGGATCATCAGGGCGGGGGATTCCCGGGCGATCCGGCGGAAGTGGGTCCAGACCCCGACGCTCACCACGACGTTGACGTTGCCGGTCTCGTCCTCCAGGTTGATGAAGGTGACACCGTTCGCCGTGGCCGGTCGCTGGCGGTGGGTGACCACACCACCGACCTCGATCCGGCGACCGTTCTCGCTGGTGGCCAGCTGGTTCGCGGCCAGCGCGCCCCTGGCGGCGAGGACCGGCCTGGCGTGTCGGATCGGATGGTCGTCGGTGGAAACCCCGGTGGCCCAGAGGTCGTAGGCCACCTGCTCGACAGGCGTCATCAGGGCCAGGAGGGGTGGTTGCACGGTCTCGAAGGAGCCGCGCAGGTGGGCGTCGGTCTCCTGGGCCGCCTCCCCGGCCGACCACAGGGCCTGTCGGCGTTCGAGGCCCAGCCCGTCGAAGGCTCCGGCGGTGGCCAGGGATTCGAGCTGTTCGGTGTTCAGCCGAGCCCGCCGGGCCAGGTCGTTCATGGACCGGAACGGCCCGAATCTGTCCCGGTCGGCGACGATCCGCTCGGCCACCGCCTGGCCGATGGAGCGCACATCGGCGAGACCGAGCCGCACGGCGAGGGCGCCGTCCCTGCGGTGGCCCCGATCATCCACGGGCAGGGTCCTGTCGTAGTCAGGCACCGCGGGTTGCTCGTGATCCAGACAGCCCGGGCGGCCCGCAGGCTCGCCCGACCCGTCGGCCAGCGCCTCGAGCAACGCGGCGGTGCCGGAGAGCTGGACATCGGGGCGCAAAACCTGCACACCGTGCCTGCGGGCGTCCGCGACCAGGGATTGCGGCGAGTAGAAGCCCATCGGCTGGGCGCGCAACAACGCGGCGAGGAAGGCGCCGGGGTAGTGCAGCTTCAGCCAGGCGCTGGCGTAAACGAGCAGGGCGAAGCTGATCGAGTGGCTCTCGGCGAAGCCGAAGTTGGCGAAGGCCTCGATTTTTTCGTAGATCTCGTCGGCCAGGTCGCCGGTGATGCCGTTGCCGGCCATGCCCTCGTACAGGGTGGCGCGCAGGGAGGAGATCTTCTCGACCCCGCGCTTGGAGCCCATCGCCCGGCGGAGCAGATCGGCGTCCTCGCCGCTGCAGCCGCCCACGGCCATGGCCATCTGCATGAGTTGCTCCTGGAACAGGGGGATGCCCAGGGTGCGTTCGAGCACCGGCTCGAGCTTGGGGTGCAGGTAGCTGACCGGTTCCTGGCCGAGCTTGCGTCGGATGTACGGGTGCACGGCACCGCCCTGGATCGGGCCGGGACGGATGAGCGCGATCTCGACCACAAGGTCGTAGAAGCGGCGCGGTTGCAGGCGCGGCAGGGTCCCCATCTGGGCGCGGCTCTCCACCTGGAAGACACCGATGGAATCGGCGCGGCAGAGCATGTCGTACACCCCGGCTTCCTCCCGAGGGATGCTCCCCAGGCTCCAATCCTCGCCGAGAGCGTCCTTGACCAGGTCGAAGGTGTACCGCAGGGCGGCGAGCATGCCGAGGCCGAGCAGGTCGAACTTGACCAGGCCCATCCAGGCGCAGTCGTCTTTGTCCCACTGCAGAACCGTCCGGTTCTCCTTGCGGGCGTGTTCGATGGGGCAGACCTCGCCGACGGGTCGGTCGGTGAGCACCATGCCGCCGGAGTGGATGCCGAGGTGGCGAGGGAATCCGAGTACCTGAGACGCGAGGTCGGCGACCTGGTCGGGGATGTCGTGATCGGGGCTCGACACCGCTGAACCCCAGCGTTCCACCTGTTTGGACCAGGCATCCTGCTGTCCGGTGCTGTAGCCGAGGGCCTTGGCCATGTCGCGAACCGCGAACTTCGGCCGATAGGTGATGACGTTGGCCACCTGGGCGGCGTTGAGGCGACCGTAGCGTTCGTAGACATACTGGATCACCTCCTCCCGCCGGTCCGAGTCGAAGTCCACGTCGATGTCGGGTTCTTCTTCCCGCAGGCTGGAGAGGAACCTCTCGAAGGGCAGGCGATAGAAGATCGAGTCCACAGCGGTGATGCCGATCACGAAGCAGACCGCCGAATTCGCTGCGGACCCCCGGCCCTGGCAGAGGATGCCCGAACGCCGGGCGAACTGCACGATGTCGTGCACGATCAGGAAATAGCCCGGGAAGTCTTTTGCCTCGATTACGGCGAGCTCCTTCTCGAGGCGCTCACGTACATTCGCGTTGTAGCCGGGGTACGCGCGTTCCGCACCGTCCCAGACCAGCTGACGCAGCCAGCTCATGGGCGTGTGCCCGTCCGGAACGTGCTGACGGGGGAGCCGGGGCCTGGCCCGGCGCAACGAGAAGGCGAGCTCGTCAGCGAGGGGCACCGTTCGGGCGACAGCCCCCGGATACCGGCTGAATCGGGCGGCCATCTCGGCGCCGCTCCGCAGGTGCTGGGTGGGCGCCGCGGGCAGCCAGCCGTCCATGTCGTCCAGGCTGCGTTGGGCGCGCACGGCGGCCAGCGCGGAGAACAGCCGGAAGTCGGCCGGCTGGGCGTAGTGCACGTTGTTGGTGGCGAGCACGGGCAGGCCTGCCCGTTCGGCCAGTGCGGCCAGCCTGTCGTTGGTCACAGAGTCCTGCGGTCGGCCGTGGTCGACCAGTTCGACGTTCACACTGTCACGGCCGAACAGGGCGATCAGGCGGTCGAGCTCCCGGGCCGCCGCCAGGTCACCATCCTGCTGCATGGCTTGGCGCACCGCGCCGGACCGAGACCCGGTCAGGATGCTCCAGTGCCCGCCGGATGCCTCGGCGAGCTCCTCGAGGTCGTAGACGGGTCGCCCCTTCTCGCCGCCGGCGAGCTGACCGTGGGTGAGCGCCGCCGCCAGCCGGTGATAGCCGTCCTGGCCCCTGGCCAGGACCACGAGGTGGCTTCCCTCTGGGTCTGGCACCCCGTTCTGCCGACGGGTCAGCCCGAGGGACAGTTCTGCCCCGAAGACGGTGCGGACGTCCGGGTAGCTCTCCGCGGTTTCGGCCAGCCGGACCGCCCCGTACAACCCGTCGTGGTCCGTGAGGGCCAGGCCGTGCAGGCCCAACGCACCGGCTTCCTCGAGGAGGTCCTCCGGAGAACTGCCGCCGTCGAGGAAGCTGAAGTTGGAGTGGGCGTGCAGCTCTGCGTAGCCGACGACAGTCTCGGCCAGCGGACGCTGCGGGGTCTGGGCCGCGTAGGGCTGGCGGTGTCTGGACCAGGCCGGGCTGTCGCCGCCGTCGGCCTCGGCGGGCGGGCCGCCGGGGCGCCGGTCGGAGAGCCGGCGCTCCAGTTCCGACCAGGGAATGGGCGGGTTATTGAATCCCATCGGGGTGGCCCGTCCTCTCTGCTCTGCTGGTCGGCCCCGGCCCGGTCATGCCAAGCCTCGTCATACCGGGCCTAGTCATACCGGGCCTCGGCGCGCCAGCCGTCGTCGTCCAGTGCCAGCAGCCACGCGCCGTCGCGCTCGTCGACGATCTGCGCCCGGTGCACGGTGCGCGCGGCCGCCGAGTCCCACCAGCGTTCTCGCACCGGCCACGGGCCGGCCCAGGCCAGCACCCGACTCGGCTGGGCCCCGCCGGCGCCCTCGAGGAACCGAGGTGCCGAGAACCGCGCCGGCTCACCATCGAACGCGCCGCGGTCATCGACGCGCAGGGACCGGCCGTCGTCGGCGACGAGAGCGACCGGATGGCGTTCCCGGTACACCGTGGCGGGGAGCAGCCCGTCTAGGCTCCCCGACCAGGGCCTGGCGGCACCGGCCGGACTCCCGCCTGGACTGCTGCTCAGACCACGGCCCGACGAAGCGGCACCGTCATCGCCCCAGGGCACGGAAAGTTGTCGGTCGGCAAGCATCCGCCCACCGCCGATGGCCGCCGTGACGACGCCCGCGTGGCCGACCAGGCCCTGCACCCGGGTGAGGGCATGGTGGATCCGCTCGTCGGGCCCCGTTCCCCACAGGCCGTCCTCGTGGTTCGCGACGGCGTCGACCCGATCGGGGGAGAAGACCACCCGGACGACGCCGGCGGCCAGGCCGGAGTCGGCCCGCCCCTCGCCCTGTAACTGCCAGCGCACCCTGTCGATCAGCTCGGAGGCCGAGAACCACCGGGGATGCCGCCAGGTCCGTTCGGTCAACAGACCGTCTTCGGTGCTTACCAGGATCGAGACGGCCGTGCAGACCAGGGTCTGCTCCCGCAGACCCTGCACGAAGGCGTCCGCGGTGCTGCGCAGCGCGAAGGCGAGTTGGTCGATGCGATCCAGCGCCGGTTCGAATTCCTGGCCGCGGTCGAACACCGGGGTGGGGGTGCGGGGCACGACCTCCTCGTGCTCGCGCCCGGCCGCCCTGGCGTGCGCCTGCGCCGCAGCAGCACCGAAACGACGATGCACGTCCAGGGCGGGCAGGGCGGCGAGCTGGCCGAGGGTGTGCACCCCGAGCCGGGCCAGCAGGGTGCCGAGCCCCGCCTCAGCCACTGCCGACACGGGCAGCGGTGCCAGGAACGCGGCGGATTCGCCGGGCGGGACGACGTGAACCCGAGGTTCAGGCCCGACACCAGCGGGACCGACCGCCCGCGCCGCCTGCTCGGCGGCAAAGGGGCCGTCGGCGATTCCGACCCTGGCCTCGGGAAGTCCGGCGCCGTGCAGGTAGCCGAGCATGGCTCGCGCCGCGGCGGCCTCACTGCCGTAGTACCGCACCGGGCCACGGGCGCGGATCGCGCAGGTGCCGGGCCGGAGCACGGCCACACCGGGCGTGATGTCCTCGAGGCCATCGAGAATCGGGTCGAAGGCCCGCCGGTCCAGCGCGGGGTCATAGGGCAGCACGACGAGGTCTGTGCACCGGAACTGGGCCTCTCGCACGGTCAGTCCGCGCCGGACGCCCAGACGGCGCGCCTCGGGCGAACAGGCGAACACCAGCCCATGGTCGATGAGAGCCAGCGGGGCATCCACGGGCAGGCCGGTGGCCGACCGAGCGGCGAGCACCGGCCAGTCCGGGCACCACAAAACGATGGTGCGTTCGCGGTTCATGGCTCAGCCCGCTGCCGGATGCCGGCCCGGGCTCGGCCGCCTCGGCCGCTGTCCAGACGCGGGGCAGGTTCGGCTTCGCCAGGGGTGGCGACCTCCGGAAGGTGCACAAGCGTGGAGCGCCGTCGTCCGGAGCCGTTCCGCCCGGAGACGTGGACGGTCACATCTCGACCTGCCAGGTAGCCGTGTCCGGCGCCCAGGCCGTCCCAGCGGGTGTCGGTGACCCGAAGTGCGGCCTCACCCTGGGGCCAGGTCCCGGCGACGATCAGGGTGCAGCCACTCTGCCGCAGCCGCGCGGCGAGCCTGGCCGCCTCCGCGTCGCCGACCGCACGCTGGGGATGCACGACAACGACGGGCAGCACATCCACCAGCGCCGCCGTCACGGCCAACCACTGATCGGCGGGGGAGGGAACAAGCACGATTCGCTCGAGGTCGATTCCGAACCCGATCGCCGCCTCTGCGCCGAAATCGGGCAGACCCACCACTGCGCCCCATCCGCCGTCCATTGTCGCCGCGGCGAGCACGGCCATGATCAGCGACGTCGAGTTGGTAACCGTGTAGACCACACCCGTGCGCAGGATCCCGTCAGGAAGCAGCCCGGCGAGGACCCCGGAGACGGGCCGCCCACCGGCATCCCAGCGGTCGCGCTGCATTCCGTGGATGCGCGCCTGGAGCTCGCTGACCCGCTCGGCCGCGGAGCCGGCGGGAGAGCCGGCTGCGTGCGCTACGGAGGTCAGCGGAATGGACACCCTCTAATTTTCGAACACAGATTCGATTTCGTCAACCCGTGTGGATAACCGTGCCTCCTTCGGAGGCACGGTAACCTGAGCCTATGTGTGGGCGATTCATCATTACCGATTCGGCGCCTGACCTCGCCGCCATGTTCGACATCGAGCACGAGGCCGGAGAGCTGCCGGCGCCGTCCTGGAACGTGAAACCGACCGAGCAGATCGCCATCGTGCTCGAATCGATGAAATCAGATCCGGTCGTTCGCCGGCTGGAACCGGCGCGCTGGTCGCTGGTGCCGACCTTCTCTCCGGAGCTGACCGCCGCGTTCGCCACCTTCAACGCACGGGCCGAGACCGTCGCCGAGAAGCCGACATTCCGCACCGCCCTGGCCAAAACCCGGGCCATCGTGCCGGTCACCGGCTACTACGAATGGCACACCGTGGGAACCACGAAAACGCCGTACTTCGTACACTCCGAAGACGGCCTGCCGCTGGCACTGGCCGGACTGTACTCGTGGTGGCGCAATCCCACTCTCGGTCCCGACGACCCGGCCCGATGGGTGCTGACGGCCACCATCCTCACGACAGCCGCCCAGGGCGCACTCGCCGAGATCCACGACCGGATGCCCGTTGTGCTGCCTGAAGAGTGCTGGGACCGCTGGTTGGACCCGCACGCCGATGGCGATCAGGCCCTCGTCGACGCGGAGGTCGAGGCTTCCTCGGAGGCGGCGGCCGGGTTGGCCTTTTACCAAGTGGCGCCGGTCTCCGGTGATGCGCCGGACCTCATCGACCCGCTCGGCCCGGAGCGTGAGGTCGGGTACAGCGCCTGACCGGCGCGCAGCTCCACGCCGTGCCCGGCGAACTAGTACTCTCGAAACGAGCCCGGATAAGCTTTCGCGGCACCGTTGAGAGGAACATTCCATGCCCATTCTTACCTTCGTCGTCGCGATGGCCATCTTCGTCCTGGGCCTGTGGCTGTTCGGTTTGGCCTTCACCGTGACCGCCTGGCAGGGCGCGATCTTCTTCGCCGGCATCCTGGCCGTCAGCGCGGCCGTCGCCATCCCGATGCGGGCACTGCGCAACTAGCCCGCCCGATGATGCCGGGCCGGCACCCGGCCCGACCAGCCCAGCCACGAGGAACCCATGCGCGCCGAACAGCTCACCGACCCGATCACCTTTCACGGTGAGGGTCCGGTGTTCGCACAGTCCTGGGGCGGACTGCGCCTCGTCGACCTGTTCGCCGGTGACGTTCTGTCCCTGGCCGCCGACGGCACGGTCACCCGGCGGCACGTGGACAGCATCGCCGCGGCCCTGCGACCGCGCGTGGGCGGCGGTGCGGTCATCGCCCTCGAACGCGGTTTCGCCCTCGAGGACGCCGACGGCACCCTGACCCGGCTGCCGGAGGTCTGGGCGGATCCGAGCGTGCGGATGAACGACGGGGGCGGCGCTCCGGACGGCTCGTTCTACTGCGGTTCGATGGCGTATGACCAGCGCACCGGCGCCGGATCGCTCTACAGGCTCGCACCGGACGGCTCCGTGGAGCTGGCTCTGGCGGGCGTGACCATCTCGAATGGTCTCGCCTGGAGCCCGGACGGCTCGTTGGCCTACTACAACGACACCCCGACCGGCCGGATCGGGGTCTTCGATTGGGCCCCGGAGACCGGACTGACCGGGCTGCGCCCCTTCGTCGACATCCCCTCCGCCGACGGCTACCCCGACGGCCTCACCGTGGACAGCGAGGGCGGCGTCTGGGTCGCGCTGTACGCCGGTGGGGCGGTGCGCCGCTACTCGCCGGAGGGCACCCTGGACGAGGTCATCGAGGTGGCCGCGCAGCGGGTCACGGCGTGCACCTTCGGCGGCGACGACCTTCGCCGGCTGTACATCACCACGTCCCGCGAAGGTCTCGCCCCCGGCGAGGACCCGCTGGCCGGCTCGGTCTTCACGGTGACCCCCGGGGTGGCCGGACTGGCGGAAGCGCCCTTCGCCGGTTAGCGGCCCGGCACGGCGCCGCGGCCACGGCTCAGAGGCCGGCCACGAGGTTGATCAGTGTTGCCAGGATGATCGAGCCGAACAGGAACGACATCAGCGCGTGCCGCAAGGCCACCGCACGAATGGTCGACGACGTCAGTGACGTGTCCGATACCTGGAAGGTCATCCCCACTGTGAAGGACAGGTACGCGAAGTCCGCGTACCTGGGCGGCTCCAGCTGGTTGAAATCGACGCCGCCGTCATCATCCGCGTAGTAGAGCGAGGCGTACCGCAGGGCGAACAGGGTGTGCACGAGCACCCAGGACAGCGCGACGACGACCAGCGCCAGCGCGGCGAGCAGGCCCTGGCCCGCCCCCTCAGCGGCGCGTGCCTGCACCAGCACAATGAGGATGCTGCCGAGGCTGGCCAGACTCGCCAGGATCAACAACAGGTCGGTGATGCCCCGCGACGGGTCTTCCCTGGTGGCGTGGGCTGCCGTGGTGGCGGCGTCCAGCGGAGCGACGCTGACCCACACCCAGCCGATGTAGAGCACAGCCGCGACCGCCCAGCCGATCGCCGGCGCCAGCAACCAGTTGCCCAGCAGGCCAGACGCCAGACCCGCGAGGATGCCGACGGTCACCATGACGATGAACCGGGTGCTCGATCGGTGCACCCGGGGAACCGGAGTTGAGGTCTTCACTCGCTGATCGTTGCACAAATCGATCGCTGCGCGGGCGCCACACGGTGTCGGCGGGATACCAGCAACGCTGGCTAGGCTGGGAGACGTACGACCCAACCCGTTCCAGGCCGAAAGAGACCGCCCGAATGTCAGAGAGTCCGGCCGCAGCCAGCCCCTACGAGGTGCTCGGCGTGAGCCCGTCGGTGACCGACGAAGAGCTGCGACGCGCGTACCGCCTCAAGCTGCGGCAATCCCACCCTGATGTCGGCGGCAGTGCGGCGTCCTTCCACGCCGTGCAGATCGCCTGGGAACGCATCGGAAGCCCGGAGTCCCGGGCCGCCTACGACGGGGCCCGCTATCCGGAGACCGCATACTCCGGCGCGAGCACCGCGTCACGCCCGTCAAGCAGGCCCACCTCGACCGGGATGAAGGCCAGGATGCACGGGCACCCCGGCGGCCACTCCCGCCAGCGTTATCTCGCGATGCTGCGGGAATGGGCCGGTCGCGGCACCGTCATCGATGACCCGTACGCCCCCGATCTGGTGCGATCGGCGCCACGGGAGATCCGACACCGGCTGGCCAAGGCCCTCGCCGAGGAAAGCACAGCCCAGCTGATCTCGGGCCTGGGCATCGGCTACACCGCCTGGCACGACATCGCCACCCGCGAGGACGTCGAGAAGATCGACCACGTCGTTCTCGGCCCGGCCGGACTATTCGCCATCCTCTCGGAGGACTGGGGGACGCCCGTTCAACTCAAGCGCGGCGAACTCGTCGGCGATGGCCTGGCGCCAGGCGAGGAGCCGCTGGACGAGTTCGCGTCCGCGGCACGCATCCTCGCCAAGTCCCTACGGGTGCGCTTCACCGCGCTGGTCGTGGTAGTGCCTGATCAGCTCGTGGCAGAACCCGTGTCGCTGCCGAGCCGGGGCAGGCGGCCGATGGTGGTCGTGATCCCGCGGTCCCGCCTGGTCGGGGTGCTGCGTGACGGCATCGCCGGGATGGAACGGGGCAGCTTCGAGAAGGTCTTCGAGCTGCGCAGCACCCTGCAGAACGGCATCCGCTTCGTCGAAGACTAGGCGGGCACGGCCTCGCCGAGCCCGAGCTTCTGCACCCAGTAGCGCAGGAATGCGGCGCCGGCCTCATCGTGGATGAGATCGCCCTCCACGATCACCGGGTACGGCCGCTCCAGGATGCCGTCGGCCGGTCGCACGTCCACGTGTGCCACCTCGTAGCCGGCCGCGTGCAGGTGGTCGGCCATGAGGTAGTCGCTGCGGGAATCGCCCACCGAACGCCACAGCCGCGGGAGCGGCCCGCCCTCGGCGAAGAAGGCCAGGGCTCGCTTGGCGGCGTGGTCCTTGTCCAGGTCGACCGACTCGATGTCGGTGGAAATAATGGTGGTGTCGATGCGGAACGGGACCGCTCCCTCGGCGTCGGGGGAGACCCTGTCGCCGAAGCGCACGCCCAGTCCGTGGTCGATCATGATCGTGTACGCGGCGTCCTCGAACGACGCTTGAGCGGCGTGGTAGGCAGCCCGGTCGACATCCGTGCGTTGTTCAACGGAGACCATGGCGAGCTTGGTCTCGTCGAAGAACATGGTGTCGGCGTAGTCGGCGGCGACCAGCTCGCGGATGCGGCTCACGACGGGGTCAGGCAGGGCGACGCTGGCGTCGACGACGACCTCGCCCATGCCGGTCTGGGTGATCGGGAACCACACGGCGCCCTTCTCGCAGACCCCGTACATGCGCATCTCGCGCGGCAGGCCCGCGGCGACCAGTGGGGCCACCACCTGCTCACTGATGAACTGCGCCGACCGACCGGTGATGAAACCGATGGGTACGTTCGCGCCGGCCAGGGTGATGAGGTCGGTGATGATGCTCGGTGTGGCGATGGTGCGGGTGTCCGGGCTGGCGATCGGACCATCCACATCGAGCAGCAGGCCGAGCGGGGAAACAGTTTCAGGCATGCTTCATTGAACCAGTTCCCGCCCCGGGGCGTTGGCGCCAGTTGCAGCACCTATCGTTGAACCTGATGATTACCAGACGAGAAGCAGCGCTCCGCCTCGACATTCCCCTCGAGATGGCGCAGCGCCACGACCTTCCCAGCCGCATGACCGAAGCCCAGCTCGCCGAGATCGAGAAGAACCCGCCGGCCTGGCTCGTGCAGTCCCGCGCGAACCGCACCGGCAAGAAGCCCGTCTGGATCGAACTCACCTGCAGCGTGTGCGGGTTCACCGAGGCGGCGCGGCCGAAGAAATGGTGGCCGACGTTCACCTACCTCAGCTGCGACCACCACGGTTACGACGAGCTCCCGGCCGCCGCGGCCGGCCTCAGCCGCCGCGAAGTCGACGGCATCGGCAGCCGGTTCATCGGCATCGTCGACGCATCCGAGCAGGGGGAGCAGGACTCATGAGCCTGATCCGGCTGAACGACGTCACCGTGCGTTTCGAAAACACCCAGGTGCTCCGCGAGACCTTCTTCAGGCTTGAGCCGGGCGACAGGGTCGGCATGATCGGCCGGAACGGGTCGGGCAAAACCACCCTCATCAAGCTGATCCTCGGTCAGGTGACGCCGGACACCGGTACCGTCACCGTCGACGACGGCGTGAAGATCGGCTACTTCTCCCAGTTCTCCGAGCTGAACGGCGAGTCCACCATCACCGAGGTCCTCGACGCCCTGTTCGTGGAGATCAAGGCCGTCGAGGCCGAACTCGCCTCCATCGACGTTGCCATCGCCGCCGACTCCTCGGCCAGCGCCGAGCTCGACAGGCTGATCCACCGCCAGTCCGAACTGTTCGAGGACATGGACCGACTGGACGGCTGGGACTACCCGCGCCGGATCGACGCTGCCCTGACCATCCTCGGCTTCGACGAAGCGCACCGCAGCTGTGCGATCGACGAACTCTCCGGCGGCTGGCGCAACCGCGCGGCCCTGGCGAAGATCCTGCTCGAGGCACCGGACGTGCTCCTGCTCGACGAGCCCACCAACTACCTCGACGTGGCCGGCGTGGAGTGGCTGGAGGGCTGGTTCCGCGACTTCAAGGGCGCCGCCGTGATCGTGTCGCACGACCGCACCTTCCTCGACGCCGTCGTCACCCGCATCATCGAGTTGGAGAACTTCCACCTACACGAGTACCCGGGCAACTTCGGCGAGTACGTGGTTCAGAAGCAGTTCCGGCTGAAGACCCTCGAGCAGCAGTTTGTGCACGAGTCCGAACTGCTCGCTTTCGAATCCGAAGGCATCGCCGACCGGCGCGAGGCCCAGAAGAACGCCAGCCGCAAGCTCGGCAGCCAGCTGGCCACCATCAAGAAGTCCCGCACGCCGCGGCCGGTCGACAAGATCATCACCGAAATCTACGGCGGTCTGCACGTGAAGGATGTGCTCTGCCGGGTGGAGATGCTCAGCAAGGCCTACGGCGAGAAGGTGCTCTTCAACGACCTGAGCTTCGAAATCCGCCGCGGCAACCGCATCGTGGTGCTCGGTGCCAATGGCAGCGGCAAGACCACCCTGCTCCGGGTGCTCACGGGTGAGGAATCCGCGGATCACGGCGAGGTCGACTGGGCGAAGGGCGCCGGGATGGTGTCGTACAACCAGGTACTCGCCGAACTGGACGACACCGACACCGTCAGCCACGCGGTCAACGCGCTCGAAGGCAGCCTGGCGTTCACGGCGACCCGCAAGTCGGTGAACCGGTTCCTGACCATGTTCCAGTTCTCCGAGGCCGACCTCAAGCAGAAGATCGGCAACCTCTCCGGCGGCCAGAAAGCCCGGGTGGCCATGGCCCAGTGCCTGCTCTCCGGTGCGTCGGTGCTGCTCCTGGACGAGCCAACCAACCACCTGGATATGT
This sequence comes from Cryobacterium sp. TMN-39-2, assembly GCF_004402745.1. Lineage (NCBI taxonomy): Bacteria > Bacillati > Actinomycetota > Actinomycetes > Micrococcales > Microbacteriaceae > Cryobacterium > Cryobacterium sp. TMN-39-2. Next base: position 60,861 of record NZ_SOFX01000027.1, on the reverse strand, counting down.
CCAGCACCCAGGTGATGGAGCGGGCCCTGTTGCACTTCCCCGGCGCCGTGGTCGTGGTCAGCCACGACAGGTTCTTCACCGACAAGATCGCCAACCGTCGGCTGATCTTCGGACAGCTCGGTGCCGACCCCGGCGAGGTCGAGGTCGCCGTCGCCTGACCGCCTGACCGCCTGCCGGCGCGGCCCGCGGGTGTGGGGCTGCTCTTGCGACCCCTCAGGATCGCTAGGGGCCGGCGAGGGTGCCGTCCGGGAGGGCCTCACGTATCGACCCGGGACCGGTGCCCAGGTAGAGCGGCCAGATCACCTCGGCGCTGCCCGGTAGTTGCCAGACCAGACCCTCGAGCGCGGATGCCTGGTACAGCGGCTGGCCGGCGGGCCGCCCGGCGCCGGGCTCCTGGATTTCCGTGTACTCGGAGGCCGGGTCCTCGTCGACGTAGCTGCGGGCGCCATCCCAGGCCGGCTCCAGATAAGCGACGATGGCCGTTCCGGCCGGCACAATCCGCGAGCACTCGTCCGGGCCGGCCGAAGCGAATTCGATGTACACGCTGCCGTTAACGGCCGGGTCCAGTGTCCCGTGCACAACCGTGACGTTCGACACGACGATCACCGCGCTTCGCGTCGTCGACGTCTCCTTCGATGCGGAGTAGGTGCTGTCGCGGCCCGCCTGGATCCGAGCGATCTCGCCCATGATCACCACGGTGCTGTCCCGGGCCAGCACCGCCAGTGACTCGATCGGGTCGTAGTCCACGATCCCCGGTGGGCTGCACGCGGTGAAGACCTCGTCAGCACTGGGCCCGGCCGGCGCCGACCCCATGGTCGGGCCGGCGGCGGACGGAGCCGTGGCGTCGCCGTGGCCGCATCCGGTGATCAGCACACCGACGCACGCAACGGCGACGCACAGCTGCCAGGCCCGTGCGCGGGCTGTTCGGTAGACGTCCATACTCACTAGTATCCGGCCGGCCGCAACTGGTTCCCCTACAGGGTCGCGCGCACCTGCACTGTCGCGCCGGCGGGCGCGTACGGAACCGTGCGCCCCTCGATGGCAACACCGTCAACCTCGAGGCTGGCGCGCGAGCCTTCACGGCCCGAGTTGGCCACGGTGATGACGTACGTCGCACCGCGGGCCTGCCGGGTCACGGTGAACTCCGCGACGTCCGGTCCGATCTGCGGGTCGACCACGAGACCGTCGTAGTCGGTGCGCACACCCAGGAGGTACTGGGATACGGTCACGAAGTTCCACGCCGCCGTGCCGGTCAGCCAGGAGTTCTTGGCCTCGCCGTGCCTGGAGGCCTCCTTGCCGGCGATCATCTGGGCGTACACGTAGGGCTCGGTGCGGTGCACCTCGGAGATGTCTTCCCGGTACGCGGGGGTGATCTTCCGGTAGTGGTCGAACGCCTTCGCGCCGCGGCCGATCACGGTCTCGCCGATGATCACCCACGGGTTGTTGTGGCAGAAGATGCCACCGTTCTCCTTGTAGCCCGGGGGATACGTCGAGACCTCGCCCAATTCGATGCGGTAGCTCTTGTACGCCGGGTACTGCAGCACCAGGCCGTGCTCGGAGCCGAGCAGCCGGTCCACGGAATCGAGGGCACGGAACGCGGGACTGGTCTTGACCGGGGTGCCGTCGCTGTTGTGCTCGACGCCGACACCGGCGAGGACCGCGAAGCCCTGCGGCTCGATCCAGATCTGACCCTCGGTGTCCTCGGCCGTGCCGACCTTGTTGCCGTAGAAGTCGTAGGCACGCAGGAACCAGTCGCCGTCCCAGCCGTGCGTCAACAGTGCCTGGCTCATGTCGGCGGCGGCCTTGCGGGCCTTGTTCGCCTGCACGGTGTCCCCACCGCGTTCGGCTATGGTGGCGTACTGGCCCGCGGCGAGCACGAACTGCGCGGCGATGAAGGTGGACTCCGCGACCCCGCCGGCCTGGTTCTCGGTGGTCTGGAAGGACTCGCCCGGCGTTGTCGAGAAGCAGTTCAGGTTCAGGCAGTCGTTCCAGTCGGCGCGCCCGATCAGCGGCAGCCCGTGCGGACCGAGGTTGTTCAGGGTGAACTCAAACGACCGGGTCAGGTGGGTGTACAGGGTCTCGGCGAGAGCGTCGTTGTTGTCGAACGGCACCACCTCGTCGAGGATCGTGTAGTCGCCGGTCTCCTTGAGGTAGCCGTCCACCCCGATGATCAGCCAGGCCGGGTCGTCGTTGAAGCCGGACCCGAGTTCGTTGTTGCCCCGCTTGGTGAGGGGCTGGTACTGGTGGTACGCCGACCCGTCCGGCAGCTGGGTCGCGGCGATGTCCAGGATGCGTTCGCGAGCGCGGTCCGGGATCAGGTGCACAAAACCGAGCAGGTCCTGGGTCGAGTCCCGGAAGCCCATGCCGCGACCGATGCCGGTCTCGAAGTACGACGCCGAGCGGCTCATGTTGAAGGTCACCATGCACTGGTACTGGTTCCAGATGTTTACCATCCGGTTGAGCTTGTCGTCGGGCGAGGTCACCGTGTACGCGGAAAGCAGGTCCGTCCAGTAGACCCCGAGGGCGTCGAAGGCGGCATCCGCGGCCTCGGTGGTGGACAGACGCGCGAGGAGGGCCTGGGCCCGGGTCTTGTTGATGACCTGCTTGGCGTCGTCGGCCCACTTCTCCTCGCCGGTCTCGGCGTTGTTCTCGACGTAGCCGAGAACGAAGACCAGGTCACGGCTTTCCCCGGGCTGCAGGGTCGAGTCGACCTGGTGGGAGCCGATCGGGTACCAGCCGGAGGCCATCGAATTCGCCGCGGCGCCGGAGTGCGGGACCTTGGCCTCCGCGAGGGTTTCGTAGAGTCCGACGAAGGTTTCGCGGTCGGTGTCGAAGCCGGCGATCTCGGCGTTCACGCCGTACACGGCGTAGTGGTCGCGGCGCTCCCGGTATTCGGTCTTGTGGTAGATCGCGCTGCCGTCGACCTCGACCTCGCCGATGGAAAGGTTGCGCTGGTAGTTGGTCTGGTCGTCCTGGGCGTTCCACAGGCAGAACTCCAGGTAGGAGAACAGGGAGAAGGTCTTGACCGCATCCGACGTGTTGGTGATCGTGACCTTCTGCACCTCCGCCGTCTCACCGAGTGGAACGAAGTACAGCGTGGAGACCCGCAGGCCGCCGCGTTCGCCGGTGATGCGGGTGTAACCCATGCCGTGCCGGGTTTCGAAGAAATCGAGGTCCTTCTTCATCGGCAGCCAGCTGGACGTCCAGACGTCGTCGCCGTCCTTGATGAAGAAGTAGCGTCCACCGGAGTCGGTGGGCACGTCGTTGTAGCGGTAGCGGGTCAGGCGACGCATCTTGGCGTCCTTGTAGAAGGTGTACCCGCCCGCCGTGTGGGAGACCAGCGAGAAGAAGTCCTCACTGCCGAGATAGTTGATCCACGGGTAGGGAGTCAACGGGGTCTCGATGACATATTCCCTGGCTTCATCGTCGAAGTGGCCGAACTTCATGCGTGCACCTTTTCGGTTCAAGGGACCGGGTGTCGCGGGGAATTCATCGTTCTGAATCCGCCGGCGCAGCCGGGCCTGGTCTCTGTGAGAGCGCTCTCACGAGCGCCTGGGATGACTCTAGCATCAGGACCGCGGAGCCACCACACGCTAGGGGAGTCGTGCCGCTGGCGTGCGGGGGTGGATAGGGTTCAGCAGATAGAGGCGTGCGCCTCGCAGGTCAACACCGGCGCCATTCACTGAAATCGAGAACATGTTCCGTATCGAGAGAGCTGCTAGCGCGAGTGATCACAAGATCATTGACGACGAGCGGGGCGTGTGGATACAGTTCCTGGGCTCCCGGGGGCTATCCCGTGGCCACGTGTTCAAGCTGGTCGTCGGGGAGACGGTTATTCCGTTTGAAACCGAACGCGACTACATCGAAGATGCGGACGGTGCCGCGCACCAACTGACTCGGTTCGTCGCTTTCGGGCTCTCTCCGGCCGCCGGATTGAGGGGTGTAGCGCCGTACGTGATCACGTCTCCTGTCGAGCGGCGCACGTACAAGCTTTTGGCCACCGAAGCTCTTCTGGTTTTCGGTGATATTTACGATGGTGATTCCAGACCGGAGGGCTTTGCCCGGGTCGAACTCGACGGGGTGATTTACACGCTGGCGAGCTTCGGGCACCCATCCGGATCGACGTCCCACTGATCCAGTCAACCTTTACCGGGGCACCCTGGAGAACCTGTTGACGCGCGTTAACGAGACAGGGCCGGATCCTAAGATCCGGCCCGTGAACTGTCTCAACCAGTTCTCGTTGATCGTTGTCTTACCAACAATCTCCGTGTCCGAGGGGGGACTTGAACCCCCACGCCCTATACGGGCACTAGCACCTCAAGCTAGCGCGTCTGCCATTTCCGCCACCCGGACTGGATGTTTTGGCCGCAGTTATGTTTTGCTGCCGGGGAATAACTTAGCACGGATCCAAACCACTTCCGGACACCGGTGGGTTCCACGCCCGGTAGCGTGAACTGCATGACAGCCCCCGCCACCAGCCCCGCTTCGGCCAATGCTCTCGACCTCACCACCGAGATCGCCCGCGACCTCATCAGGTTCGACACGACGAACTATGGCGAGGGGCGCTCCAACGGCGAGACGGATGCCGCGGAGTACGTCGCCGAGAAGCTGCGCGCCCTTGGCCTGGCGCCGGAGCTGTTCGATTCGGAGCCGGGTCGCACCAGCGTGGTCGCCCGGGTACCCGGCCGCGACCGCAGCAAGGGCGCACTGGTCGTACACGGCCACCTCGATGTGGTGCCCGCCGACCCGGCGAACTGGTCGGTGGATCCGTTCGGCGGCGAGATCAAGGACGGCATGCTGTGGGGGCGCGGCGCCGTCGACATGAAGAACATGGACGCAATGATCCTGGCGTCCCTCACGGATGTGCTCGACCAGGGTGGCCAGCCAGAGCGGGACCTCGTCATCGCGTTCTTCGCCGATGAGGAGGCCGGGGGAGTGTACGGCTCGCACCACCTCGTCGACACCCGCCCGGACCTGTTCGCGGGAGCGACCGAGGCCATCAGCGAGGTCGGCGGCTACTCGATCAGCATCGGCGGCCAGCGGGCCTACCTGCTCCAAACCGGTGAGAAGGCTCTCATCTGGCTCAAGCTCGTGGCGCACGGCCCGGCCGGCCACGGTTCCCGGCTGGTCACGGACAACGCCATCACCCGGCTCGCCGAGGCCGTCGCCAAGGTGGGGCGGCGGCAGTGGCCGATCCGCCTGACGAACACCACCCGGCAGTTGCTTTCGGAGATCGCCCGGATCCTCGGTGTGGAGCCGCAGTCCATGGGTCCGGACGAGCTGGCCCTGGCGACGGGCACAGCATCCGGATTCATCCAGGCGAGCCTGCGCACCACCATGAACCCGACGGTGTTGCAAGCCGGCTACAAGCACAATGTCATCCCCGATCGCGCCGAGGCCCTCATCGACGTGCGTTCCCTGCCCGGCGAGGAAGACGCCGTGCTGGCCGAACTGGCCGAGCTGGTCGGCCCGGACATCGAAATCGTGGTGATGCACCAGGACGTGGGGCTGGAGACCGAGTTCGCCGGCCCGCTGATCGACCGGATCGTCCAGACCCTCGGCACCCACGACCCGGGCGCTCCGGTGCTCCCGTACCTCATGCCTGCCGGCACCGACAACAAGGCGTTGAGCAAACTGGGCATCAAAGGATACGGCTTCGCCCCGCTGAAACTCCCAGCCGATTTGGATTTTCCGGCGCTGTTCCACGGCGTTGATGAGCGTGTGCCACTGGACGCATTAGTGTTTGGCAGGACGGTTTTGACCGATCTGCTGACGACGTACTAGCCCGCTGAAGCGCTAGCGGCCAGCACACCGCACAAGCGAAACGAGTATCACGTGGACTTCCTCAACGCGGTCATCCTGGGCCTGGTCCAGGGCTTGACCGAATTCCTGCCGGTCTCCTCCAGCGCCCACATCAGCATCGTGGGTCAGTTCCTCGGCACCGGTGAGGACCCCGGCGCCCGGTTCACGGCGATCACCCAGATCGGCACCGAGGCGGCCGTGGTGATCTTCTTCTGGCGCGACATCGTGCGCATTATCGGCCAATGGGCGAAGTCCCTGGTCGGCAAGGTACCGCGCAGCGACGCGGATGCCCGGATGGGCTGGCTGATCATCCTCGGCACCCTGCCCATCGTCATCCTGGGCCTGCTCTTCCAGGACCAGATCGAAACCAGCCTGCGCAACCTATGGGTCACCGCGATCATGCTCATCGCGTTCGGCGTGCTCCTGGGTGTCGCCGACTATGTCGGTGCCAAGCGCCGCAAACTGGACGACCTCACCGTCGGGCACGGCGTCATCTTCGGTTTCGCCCAGGCGCTGGCGCTCATCCCCGGGGTCTCGCGTTCCGGCGGCACCATCACGGCCGGCCTGTTCCTCGGCTACGAGCGGGCCGCCGCCGCCCGATACGCGTTCCTGCTCGCGATCCCCGCCGTTCTCGGCAGTGGCTTCTACCAGGTCTACAAGTCCATCAAGGAACCCTGCGTCGTGGCCGCCGCGAACTGCACGCCCGAACTGTTCGGCCCGCTGGAAACCCTCGTCGCCACCGTCGTGGCGTTCGTCGTGGCGCTGTTCGTAATCGGCTTCTTCATGAACTACATCTCCAAGCGCAGTTTCATGCCGTTCGTGGTCTACCGCATTGCGCTGGGCATCGTCGTGATGATCCTGCTGGGCACGAACACCATCACGGCGTAGTTAGGCTGGAAGTATGCGCGCCTGGTCACACCCCGTCATCCCGTCGATTCCGGGACTCTCACAGGCCCCGCGCCTGCACGACACCGCGACGGACTCGATCGTCGAAGCCAAACCGACCGACGTGGCCAGGCTGTACGTCTGCGGCATCACGCCCTACGACGCCACCCACCTCGGCCACGCGGCCACCTACCTCGCCTTCGACACGCTGCAGCGGGTGTGGCGTGACGGCGGTTACCGGGTGCACTACGCCCAGAACGTGACCGACGTCGACGACCCGCTGCTGGAACGTGCCACCGCGACCGGCGTCGACTGGCGTGACCTCGCCGTGGAGCAGACCGACCTGTTCCGGGCCGATATGGAGTCCCTGGGCATCATCCCGCCCGACGATTTTGTGGCCGTGACCGACGTCATCGACGACATCAGCGCCGCGGTGCTGGCACTGCGCCAGTCCGCGCTGGCCTACAAGGTGCCGACACCGGATGCGCTGCCCACGCCCGACGGACCCGGCGCCGACCTGTACTTCGACATCCGGGCGGCCGAGCGCCAGGCGCCGTGGGCCCTCGGCGAGGAGAGCAACCTCGATCAGAGCACCATGCTCACCCTGTTCGCCGAGCGCGGCGGAGACCCCGACCGGGCCGGAAAGCGCGACAGGCTCGACCCGCTGCTCTGGCGCGCCGCCCGCGCGGGAGAGCCCTCCTGGGAGTCACCCGTGGGGGCCGGCCGCCCCGGCTGGCACATCGAGTGTTCGGTCATCGCCCTCGCCGAGCTCGGCACCGACTTCACCGTGCAGGGCGGCGGGAGCGACCTGATCTTCCCGCACCACGACATGAGCGCCGGCCACGCCGCCGCGCTGTCCGGGCATCCGCTGGCCCAGGTGTACAGCCACACCGGCATGGTCGCCTACCAGGGCGAGAAGATGAGCAAGTCGCTGGGCAACCTGGTTCTCGTCTCCCGCCTTCGGGCCGGCGGCACCGACCCACGCGCCATCCGCCTGGCCCTGCTCGCTCAGCACTACCGCACCGACTGGGAGTGGACCGCGCAGCAGCTGGTTGATGCAGAGGCTCGCCTGGCGGCGTGGACGTCGGCCTTCGGCCCCGTCGACCCCGTTGACTCCGCGGCCGGCGCTGCAGTCTCGGCGTTCGAGAGCGCTGCGGCGGTTGTCGAGCGGATGCGCGCCGCGCTGGTCGACGATCTCGACACCCGGGGTGCCCTGGACGCTGTGGACGCTGCTGTGGCGGCCGGCGTGGACGACCGTGCCCTCGTCGCCGCGGCGATCGACGCGCTCCTGGGCGTCAAGCTCTAGCCCACCCTGGCTGGTCCACCTTAGGGCTGGCGGGGCTCCGGGCCCTGACGGCCGTCGGCCCAGCCGTCCCGGCCGCCGTCTCCGCGTTTGCGCAGGTACTTCTCGAACTCCTGGGCGATCGCCTCTCCGCTGGCCTCCGGTGAGTCGACGGTGTCCCTGGCCTGCTCGAGCTGACCGATGTACGCTGCCATCTCCTCGTCCTCGGCGGCGAGGGCGTCGATGCCCGTCTCCCACTCGGAGGCGTCGGTAACCAGGTCGCCGCGGGGGATCACAACGTCGATGATCTCCTCGAGCTTGTCGATCAGGGCGAGCATGGCCTTGGGCGACGGAGCGTTGTGCACGTAGTGCGGCACGGATGCCCAGATCGACAGGCTCGGGATACCCACGGTCTCGGCCGCCGAGGCCAGCACGCTGAGGATGCCCACGGGCCCCTCGTAGCTGCTGCGCTCGATCTGCAACTCGGCACGCACCTCGGGATTGTCGCTCGAGACGAAGATCGAGATCGGCCGGGTGTGCGGCACGTCCGCCAGCATCGCGCCGAGGAAAACGATCCCGCTCACATCCGCGGCGAGCACGGAGTCCAGGATCTCCGCCGTGAAGCTCTTCCAGCTGCGCGAGGGCTCCGTTCCGACCAGCAGGTAGATGTTTCCGGCGTTGGTGCCGCTGACCTTGAGCTGGGCGTCTTCGGCCAACGGAACCCCGCTGGCCCCGGGAACGACGGGACCGTACATGACCGCACTCGGCCACTCGATGACCCGGTGGCCGTCCTCATTGGTGGAGATGCTGGGGCGGTTGAACTGGTAGTCGAAGTAGAGTTCGGGGTCGATCCGCTTGACCTCTTCGACATCGAGGAGCTCTTTCAGCGTGCTGACGGCGCCCGTTGCGGCTTCACCCGCATCGTTCCACCCTTCGAAGGCGACCACCAGGAGACGTCCGCTGAGGAACCCATTGCCGTCTGTCACTTGAGTGAAACCTCGTGTATTCCGGCCACCACGACTGGGTGGCCTCCTTCAAGGATAGGCCGTGCCCCCTAAACTTGAACCCCGTGACACTGATCCCCGCATTCTCGTCCCCACCCGCCGCCGTTCTCTGGGACATGGACGGCACCCTGGTCGACACCGAACCGTACTGGATGCGAGCCGAACACGAGCTCGTGGAGTCCTTCGGCGGCGTCTGGACGCACGCAGACGCCATGCTCCTGGTGGGCTCCGGCCTGCTCGGCTCCGCCGCCATCCTGCAGAACCGCGGGGTGAACCTCGCCGCTGAGGCCATCGTCGAGGTGCTCACCACCCGGGTTCAGGAGCAGCTCGGTTCCGCCGGCATCCCGTGGCGCCCCGGGGCCCACGAGTTGCTCACCGAGCTGCACGGCGCCGGGATGCCGATGGCCCTGGTGACAATGTCCGAACACAGGATGGCCCGCCAGATCGCCGACCTCGTCGGCTTCGACGCCTTCGCCACCATCGTCTCCGGCGACATGGTGCAGCAGAGCAAGCCGCACCCCGAGGCCTACCTCACCGCTGCGGGCATCCTCGGCGTCGACCCCAGGCACTCCGTCGCGATCGAGGACTCCCTGCCCGGCGTCGCAGCGGCCGTCGCCTCCGGCGCCGTCGTCGTTGCGGTTCCGCACATGGTTCCGCTCGAGGAGAGCGAGCACTACACGCTGGTGCAGAGCCTGACCGGCAGCTCACTGGCGACCCTGACCAAGCTCTACCTGAACCGACGATCTTCCCCATCCACCCGCACCGTTACCCACACCGAGGACGCAACACGCGCATGAGCGACAACCAGGTCATCCAGAACAGCGGTCCGTTCCGCGCCGGCGACAGAGTGCAGCTCACCGGCCCCAAGGGCAAGCTGAACACCATCACCCTCGAACCGGGCAAGACGTTCCACACCCACCGGGGCATCCTCGAGCACAACGACATCATCGGCCTGCCCGACGCGTCCGTCGTCACCAACAACGTGGGCGTCGAACACCTCGCGTTGCGTCCGCTGCTCATCGACTTCGTCATGAGCATGCCCCGCGGCGCGGCCATCATCTACCCCAAGGATGCCGCCCAGATCCTCGCCCAGGCCGACATCTTCCCCGGCGCCACGGTGGTCGAGGCCGGCGTCGGCTCCGGGGCGCTGTCCCTCTGGCTGCTCCGCGCCATCGGCCCGGCCGGCACCCTGGCCTCCTTCGAACGCCGGGAGGAATTCTCCGACGTGGCCCGCGCCAACGTCGCCACCTTCCTCGGCAGCGACCCGCAGAACTGGTCCATCACGCTCGGCGACCTCGCCGACACGCTGCCGGAGACCATGCCGGCCCAGTCGGTCGACAGGGTCGTGCTCGACATGCTCGCCCCGTGGGAGTGCATCGATGTCGTCTCCGACGCGCTCAAGCCCGGGGGAGTGCTGCTCTGCTACGTGGCCACCGTCACCCAGCTGTCCCGCGTCGCGGAGGCCATCCGCGCCACCGGCAACTACACCAACCCCGATTCACACGAGACGATGGTGCGCGGCTGGCACGTGGAAGGCCTCGCGGTTCGCCCCGACCACCGGATGATCGGTCACACCGGTTTCCTCATCACCGCCCGCCGTCTCGCACCGGACACGATCCTGCCCGAGCTCAAGCGTCGCCCTTCAAAAACCGACTTCAGCGACGCCGACGTCGAGCTGTGGACCCCGGGCGCCCTGGGTGAGAGGTCCGTCAGCGCCAAGGTGATGCGCAAGCGCAACCGCACCGCCGAGAACGGCGCGGCGCTCTCCAAGGCTCGGGACCTCGACGCCGGATAGGATGGGCTTCGGCCTGCCGCCCGCACCAGCGGTTTCGGCCAGCATTCACCCCGAAAGTCACTCGACGGCATCATGCTGCCGCCTCCCCGTATCGAAATGAGGACCCGTGCGTAAAGTTCCCGCACTTATCGCAACCGCCGGCCTGGTGCTCGCGACCCTGACCGCCTGTAGCGCCGGCCCCGACAATGCCGACTGCACGGCTCCGGTGTCCTCCGGCGACGCGTCCAAGCTGGTGGAGGTGACCGGCAAGTTCGGTTCGTCCCCCACCGTCGACTTCCCGACCCCGCTGAAGACCGAGACCACTCAGCGCAGCGAGATCATCGACGGCACCGGCCCCGGCCTCACCGAAGGCCAAAAGGTGCAGGTCGACCTCAGCGTCTTCAACGCCACCACGGGTGAGGCCATTGAGCAGAGCTCGTACGACGGCACCACCATGGCCAGCTTTGTCCTCAACGACCAGACCCTCACCGGCCTGACCGACGGTCTGCTCTGTGCCCAGGTGGGCTCCAGGGTCGCCGTTGTCGCGTCGGCGGCCGACACCTTCGGTCCGGCCGGCGGCAACGAAGACATCGGCGTCGCCGCGGACGATTCGCTCGTGTTCGTGCTCGACGTCGTCAAGGCGTACCTCACCCGCGCCGACGGCGCCGACCAGCTGCCCGTGGCCGGACTGCCCGCCGTGGTCCTCGCGGATGACGGCACCCCCGGCATCACGATTCCCTCGGCCGAGCCGCCCACCGAGCTGAAGGTCGGCGTGCTCAAGAAGGGCGACGGCGAGACCGTCACCGACGGGTCCACGGTCACCGTGCACTACACCGGTGTCGTCTGGGACTCCAAGGAGGTCTTCGACTCCAGCTGGGCCGCCGGAACCCCGGCCGCTTTCGTGGCCGCGGACGGTTCCACCACCGAGGGCGGCGTGATCCCCGGCTTCGCCAACGCTCTCATCGGCCAGACCGTCGGCTCCCAGATCGTTGCCGTCCTCCCGCCCGACCAGGCTTACGGCGACCAGGCGACCGACACCATCCCGGCCGGCTCCACGCTGGTCTTCGTCGTAGACATCCTCGGCGTCGACTAACCGGCTTCCCGGCCCATCCCGCGGTCCCCGCGGGATGGGCCGACCATTGAGTGCACCACCGATAGAATCGCGTACGTGTCGCCCACCCCAGAACAGCCGCACCCGGTCACTGTCGAGGAACGCCTCTTCAGCCTGGTCCTTGCGCTCATTGCCACCCAGATCGGCCTGACCAAGGCCGACATCCTCTCGACCGTGCAGGGCTACCGGCAACGGTTCCGGGTCGGCGGTGACAACGCCAGCCTCGAGCGGCAGTTCGAACGCGACAAGGACGACATCCGGGAACTGGGCATCCCGCTCGAGACCATCGAGTCGCCCGACGACCCGGGCAGCAACCACCATCTGCGTTACCGCATCCCCAAGGGGCTCTACGACCTGCCGGCAGACATCGTCTTCTCGCCCGACGAGATCATGCTGCTCAAACTCGCCGCCGCGGTGTGGCGGGAGGGGTCCCTCTCCGCCGAATCCCGCCGCGCACTCACCAAGCTCAACTCTCTCGGCATCGACTCGAGCGACCCCGTGATCGGTTACGCACCGTCGCTGCGCGCCCGCGAGGCGTCCTTCGAACCCCTCGGCAAGGCCATGGACCGCGGCCAGGTCGTCGCATTCCTCTACCTCAAACCGGGCGAGAGCGCGCCGCGCCGCCGGGTCATCGCCCCGCTGGCCGTGGTGCTGCACGAGGGCCGGTGGCACCTGTACGCCGCCGATCAGGATGCCGGCGCCACCCGCACCTTCCTGCTCGCCAGGATCGTCGGCCCCGTGGTGACCGTGCCCGGTCGCACCATCGCGCCGGCCGAGGACGGTCAGGGCGAACGGGCCCTCGCCGAACTCGACGCGTTATGGCAGGCCCAGGTCGCACTGATCACCGTCGAACCCGGCTCGGATGCCGCGGTGCGGCTGAGCAAGCGCGGCGAGCCCGGAAGCGCCGCGGACAGCGTCGAACTGCACTACACCGACGTCAACATCCTCGCCGACGAGCTGGCCGGCTACGGGCCGGAGGTCTACGTGCTGTCCCCGCCCACCCTGATCGACGCCGTCCTGGAACGGCTCCGCCGGGTGCGGGACAGCCACGCCCCACTGATCGAGACGCCACTGCCCCGGCCGGAGGCAGCACGATGACCGCCGCCAAGCCCGTCGCGTTCGGAGCATCGGACAAGCTCACCTTCCTGCTGTCCCTCGTGCCGTATCTGATGGACCACGACAAAGTGAGCGTCACCGCGGTGGCCGACCACTTCGGGGTCACTCCCGAGCGGGTGCGGGATGCGGTGAACCTCATCGCCATGTCGGGGGTGCCTGGGGAGACCCGGCAGTACCTGCACGGCGACCTCTTCGACATCCAGTGGGACGAATTCGAAACCAACGACAACATCGTCCTCACCCACCTGGTAGCCATCGACGATTCGCCGCGGTTCTCGGCCCGAGAGGCAGCCGCGCTCATCGCCGGGCTGCAGTATCTCTCCGCCCTCCCCGAGAACGGCGACCGGGACGCCATCGCCACGCTGATGGCCAAGCTCACCCGCAGCTCCACGGGCGCTCCCAGCCAGCTCGCGGTGTCCCGCACCGACGCCGACGTGGCCATTTCGGTCATCCAGGCCGCCGTGCGGGCGGGTACCCAGGTGGAATTCGACTACCTCAATGCCCGGGGGACCGATGAGCATCGCTGTGTCGACCCGTTGCGGATCGAATCGGTCGACAGCGATTGGTACCTGCGCGGCTGGTGCCATCTGCGCGAGGCCATGCGCACCTTCCGACTCGACCGGATGAGCAACCTGCGTTCGACGGATGTGCCCGCTGACGCCCACGATGACGGCGTCCTCCTGCCGGACACCCTGTTCCAGGGCACGGCCGACGACCTCACCGTCACGATCGAACTGCCGGCTGCGGCCCTGGAACTCCTCGCCGACTATGGGCCGGTTCCGCACGGACCGGCCGACGACGAGGGACGCTCCAGGGCGCAGGTGCGGGTGTCGCACTTCCACGGTCTCAAACGGCTCGTTGCCGGCCTGTCCGGCGTCGTCACCGTGGTGGATCCGGGCCTGGCCAGGCAGACCGTCGCCGAGTGGGCAGCCGCCGGCGCCGCCCGGTACGAGTCGCCGGCTACCGCGCAGAGCGAGCCCACCGCCGGGGCGACGACCTGATGCCGGTCTGGTCCTGGATCCTGATCTGGGCGCTGCTGGTCGCCGGGCTCCTCGCGATGCTGGCCTGGTTCGCGGTGCGCCTGTTTCGCAAGCTGATGGTCACCTTCGGCGCCCTCGAAGACCTCGGCGACCAGCTGGCCGAACTCGACCTCGACACCGCGCTGCCGAGGAAACCATTCTCACCGGCGGTGTTCCAGAAACGACGGGACTTGGCCGCCGCGATCGACCAGGCTCGCATCGAGCGTGCGCACCGACGAGCGCACCGGCGGGATCTCAGGATCAACCGGGGTAAACTAATCCAACACACTCCCTACAAGCCAGAGGATCGACCCTCATGTTGAGCAATCTGACCGGATGGCACTTTCTGATCATCCTCGTCGTCATCCTGCTGTTGTTCGGTGCGCCCAAGCTGCCCGGCCTGGCCCGCAGCCTCGGCCAGTCAATGAAGATCTTCAAGAACGAGATCAAGACCGACACCGTTGACGAGCCTGCAGACAAGACCGGCACGCCGGCGCACCCGGACGCCGCTGACGGTACGACGCGGACCGTCGGCCCGGGCGACCAGACGAAGTCCTAACTCCCGTGGCCGTGCGCACCACCAAGCGTGCGAACCGTGCGGGCACGATGTCGCTGGGCCAGCATCTGGTCGAGCTGCGCAAGCGCCTGTTCCGTGCCGCCGCCGGTATCCTCGTCGGAGCCATCATCGGCTGGATGCTCTCCGAGGGAGTCTGGTCCGCGCTGCGCGAACCGATCTACGCCATCATCGAGGCGCAGGACCGGAACGCACAGATCAATTACCCCGACATCACCTCTGCCTTCGACCTCAAGCTGAAGATCGCGTTCTACGTGGGCCTGGTGGTGTCCAGCCCGATCTGGCTGTACCAGATCTTCGCGTTCCTGATGCCGGGCCTCACCCGCGGCGAGAAGAAGTACGTCTACGGCTTCGTGCTGACGGCGGTGCCCCTGTTCCTCGCCGGCTGTGCGGCCGGCTGGTATGTGCTGCCGCAGGTCGTCGGCCTCATGACGAGCTTCGCGCCGCCGGAGGACGCGGCCTTCATCAATGCCCAGAACTACCTGGATTTCACCCTCAAACTACTCGTCGCCATCGGCATCGCCTTTGTGTTGCCCGTCTTTGTGGTCCTGCTCAATTTTGCCGGGGTGATCAGCGCCGCCTCGATCATCAAGTCCTGGCGCATCGCCGTTCTGGTGATCATCCTCTTCACCGCCATCGCCACCCCGGCCGCTGACGTGATCTCGATGTTCATGCTCGCGGTCCCGATGATCCTGCTGTACTTCGCCGCATACGGAATCGCGTACCTGCACGACAAGCGCGCCGCCCGGCGCGCCCGTGCCCTCGAACGGGAGTTGGCGCTCTAGCGCACCAGATGACAGACCTCCAGTCACCGGCAGACCGGTACACAGCAGCACGCCTGCGGGCGCAGACCCCCAAACTCGAGACATTCCGTCGGGGCTTGCGCTTCGACCTGGATTCCTTCCAGCTCGCCGCGGGGGCGTCGCTCGAGGCCGGGAACAGCGTGCTCGTCGCCGCGCCCACCGGCGCCGGCAAGACCGTCGTCGCCGAGTTCGCCATCTTCCTGGCCATGCAGCAGAAGACCGCCAAGGTCTTCTACACCGCGCCGATGAAGGCGCTGAGCAACCAGAAGTTCCAGGAGCTCGTCGCCGAATACGGCGCAGACCAGGTGGGCCTGCTCACGGGGGACACCAACGTCAACGCCGGCGCCCGGATAGTCGTGATGACGACCGAAGTGCTCCGCAACATGCTCTACGCCGATTCCGACCTGCTCGGCAATCTCGCGTTCGTCATCATGGACGAGGTTCACTACCTGGCCGACCGCTTCCGCGGGGCGGTCTGGGAAGAGGTCATCATCCACCTGCCCCAGTCGGTGCGGATGGTGTCGCTGAGCGCGACGGTGTCCAACGCTGAGGAATTCGGTGACTGGCTGCAGGCCGTCCGCGGCGACACCGACGTCATTGTTTCGGAGGAACGGCCGGTCCCACTGGACCAGCACGTGCTGGTCAAGAGCAAGATGCTGGACCTGTTCGATTCGTCGGGGCTGGCCGCCACCCACCGGGTGAACCCGGAGCTGGTGCGACTGAATCAGGCCGGCGGTCGGCCGCTCTCCGACAGGTCAGGCCGTGGCCGCCGGGGCTCGAACCAGAGCAGGTACCACCAGCAGCGCGCGCAAGCGGAGTCCGGTCGCATGGACCGAGCCGAGATCGTGCGGATGCTCGAGGGCAAGCACCTGCTGCCCGCCATCTTTTTCATCTTCAGCCGGGTCGGCTGCGATCAGGCCGTGCGCCAGGTCCTCCGCGCCGGCGTGCGCCTCACCGACACCGCCGAGCGCGATCAGATCCGGCAGATCGTCGACGAACGCTGCCGCACCCTGCTCGACGAGGACCTCGCCGTTCTGGGCTACTGGGAGTGGCTCGACGGGCTTGAACGCGGCGTGGCAGCCCACCACGCCGGCATGCTGCCAGCCTTTAAGGAAGTCGTCGAAGAGCTCTTCCAGAAGAAGCTGGTCAAAGCCGTTTTTGCCACGGAGACGCTGGCGCTGGGTATCAACATGCCGGCCCGCACCGTGGTGCTCGACAAGCTCGAGAAGTTCAACGGTGAAGCGCGGGTTCCGATCACGCCGGGGGAGTACACCCAGCTCACCGGTCGCGCCGGCCGCCGCGGCATCGACGTTGAGGGGCACGCCGTCATCCAGTGGCAGCAGGGCCTGGACCCGCAGGCCGTCGCCTCGCTGGCGTCCCGGCGCACCTACCCGTTGAACTCCAGCTTCAAACCCACCTACAACATGGCCGTCAACCTCATCGACCAGTTCGGCCGGGAACACACCCGGGAGGTTCTGGAGTCCTCGTTCGCACAGTTCCAGGCCGACCGCGCCGTGGTCGACCTGGCCCGGCGGGTGCGGCAGCAGCAGAGTTCGCTGGACGGGTACGCCACCTCGATGGCCTGCCACCTGGGCGACTTCACCGAGTATTCGGGCATCCGGCGACGTCTGTCCGACCTCGAACGTGAGAATGCCGCCGCCGATTCGAATGCGCGGGGCCGGGACCGGCGCCAGAAGGAATTGGCCGCTCTGCGGAAGCGCATGCGCGCGCACCCCTGCCACAGCTGCCCGGACCGCGAAGCCCACGCCCGCTGGGCACAGAGGTGGTGGAAACTGACCCGGGAGACCGAGGCGCTGACCAGCCAGATCACGGCCCGCACCGGGGCCGTCGCCCGGGTGTTCGACAGGGTCACCGATGTCTTGCTCGGCTTCGGCTACCTTGTGCCCGGCGAGGGCCGCGCCGTAACGCTGAGCGAGAGCGGCCGCATCTTGCGCCGCATCTACGCCGACCGCGACCTGCTCGTCGCCGAATCGCTGCGCCGTGGCCTCTGGAACTCCCTCGATGCGCCCAGCCTCGCCGCCATGGCGTGCGCCCTGGTCTTCGAACCGCGCCGGGACGAGGGCGAGACCGACGAGAGGTTCCTGCCCAAGGGCCCGTTCCGGCCCGCGCTGGACGCCACCTCGATCCTGTGGAGCCAGCTCGACGACCTCGAACGGGACCACAAGCTGCCCGGCAGCAACCCCCTCGCGGGTGGCCTGAGCCTGGCGATGTGGAAGTGGGCGCGCGGCGACTCGCTCGGCCTGGTGCTGGAGGAGGCCGAGATGGCTGCGGGTGACTTCGTGCGTTGGACCAAGCAGACCATCGACCTCCTCGACCAGCTCTCGCTCGTCGCGGACGGCCCCGTCGGTCGGACGGCGCGAGTGGCGATGGACTCCATTCGGCGCGGCATCGTGGCGTATTCCTCGGTCGCTTAGGCTATTGAAGTGAACACCGGCATACTCCGACGCACCGGCCTGCCCCTGTGGGCGGCGATTCTGCTGGCCGCCGGCGCCGGCGCGATCATGGACGCCGGGTTCCCGGATCGGTCCTGGTGGATCCTGGCCCCCGTCGGTGCGGCGCTGATGTTCCTGGCCCTACTCGGACGCGGGCCCTGGACGGGCCTGCTGGTCGGCCTGGTGGCCGGCCTGTCGTTCTGGCTCATCCACATCAGCTGGCTCACCCTGTACCTCGGCCCGGTGCCCTGGCTGGCCCTGGCCGGGCTCGAGGCGCTCTTCTTCGCGGTCGGCCTGGCGCTCACCGCGGTGGTGCTGAACGTCGGCCCACGACTCTGGCCGTCCGTCGCCGGCCGGATCGGTGTGCTGCCGGTCGTCGTCGCCGGGTTGTGGACGGCTCGCGAAGCGATTTCCGCGGTGTGGCCATACGGTGGTTTCGCCTGGGGCCGCATCGCCATCTCCCAATCCGAGAGCCCGTTCAACGGGCTCATCGCCTGGGTGGGCATGTCCGGTCTCAGTTTTGTGATGGTCTGGCTCAGCGCCCTGGCCGTGCAACTGTGCCGCGAGCCCGGGGTGCGCGTCGGCGCCAGGTCTGCGATCGCGGTGGCCGCGGTGGCGGTGCTGTTGGCGTTCCCCGCCTGGCCGACCCTGCAAAGCGGGACCGCCCGTATCGCGGCCGTGCAGGGCGCCTCCGACGCCGGCCTATTCGCGCAGAATGAACCCGGCCAGATCCTGAACGACCACGTCTCGGCGACCCTGCCACTGGTGGGTGAACCTGTCGACTTCGTCGTCTGGCCGGAGAACGGCATCGACGTCGACCCGCTCCGCTCGACGGAATCGGCCCGCGTTGCGGACTACATCAGCCGGGCCATGGATGCTCCACTGATCGCCGGAACCATCACCGAGCGGGACGGCAAGTTCTACAACACCTCGTTGCTCTGGAAGGCCGACGACGGCGCCGTCGACCTCTACGACAAGGTGCACCCGGTCCCGTTCGCGGAGTACATGCCGGACCGGGCCTTCTGGCGACCGTTCGCGCCCGATCTGATCGACCTGGTGTCCCGGGACTACGAGATCGGCACCCGGGACAATGTCTTCGACATCGACGGCATCATCGCGGGCATCGCCATCTGCTTCGACATCGCCGACGACCAGCTCGTGCACGAGATGATCGACGACGACGCCGAGATCATCCTGGCCCAGACCAACAACGCAGACTTCGGTCGCACGGATGAGTCGGTGCAGCAGCTGGCGATCGCGAGGCTCCGAGCCATCGAGGCCGGACGCACGGTGGTGAACATCTCGACCGTCGGAACGAGCGCTATCGTCACGCCGGACGGTGAGACGCTCGACAGCCTGCCCACCTGGGTGCCCGGTGCCATGATCCAGACCGTTCCGCTGAGCGTGTCGACCACACCGGCGATGACGGCGGGACGGCCCCTGGAATGGTTCGTGTCCGGCCTCGGCCTGGCGGGGCTGCTGTTCTGCGTCGTGTCGGCCAGAGCCCTGGGGCTCTCCGACGCCGGCCCCCGGTTGGCGCCGGCGCCGGTTGTCGCCGACCGCGCGAAGATACGCAAACGGCGCCGGGGTTAGCCGACGCCGTCAGGTGTGTGCGCGGGAGCCAGGCTGCCCGCTGAGCCGGTTACGCGCCGACTTTTTGGCCCCGACGCTGACGCAGGACCGCGAGGCGTTCCTCCAGCAGCTCTTCGAGCTCGGCCCGGGTGCGACGCTCCAGGAGCATGTCCCAGTGGGTGCGGGCGATCTTTTCGTCGGAGTGGTCGACGACCACGGGCTTCGAATCAACCAACCGGGTTGCGGTCTGGGAGCAGAAACGGCACTCCCACTCATCTGGTGCCTCGGCTTCGGCGGAGAAAATCATCACCGTCTCGCGTTCGCACGTTGCACACAAGTACGTGTGACTCACGCGTGGGGAAAAGGTCACGCCCTCTTCGCTCTGCAGGCTCTGTGAACCCAACCTCATGCCACGCAAACTACGATCTGCCATCGTGTGGTCTCCTCTCGCGATGCATTCACAGTTCTAAACCATCAAGCTGTGCGTTATCTTTCCGTTACCGCCGATCTCGCGGGGATCTCTCAGAAACCGCCGCCTGTCGCAGACGGTTTCACCGCCGGGCGACCACATGGGCAGCGAGGTCGCATCGGTCGGTGACGAGACCGTCCACGCCGAGCGCCAACAGCCGGGCCATCACGGCCGGGTCGTTGACGGTCCACACGTGCACCTCCACGCCGATGGCATGCATCCGGTTGATCACCCGCGGGGTGACGATGCGCAGCCGTCCGGCCCGAACCGGAACCTGGATGGCGTGGACCCCGCGCAGGATGCGGGGGAGCGCCCAGTGCTGCCGGAGTCCGACCGCGGCCAGCATCAGGGCGATTCCCTGGGCAGACGCCGACGTCGCCGCTCCGGGGACGGCCCGGAGCACCCGACGTCGCCGGCTCTCAGAGAACGAGGTGAGGAGCACCCGGCGGGATGCGGCGGCGGCCCGGATGGCGCGCGCGGCGGGCAACACGGCGTCGGCGGACTTGACGTCGATGTTGAACCTGGCGTCCGGGAAGGCGGCCAACGCCTCCGCGAGCGAGCAATAGGTCTGGCCCGCGCCGAGGTCGACCCGGCTGAGCTGGGCCATCGTGAGAGCGTTCACGGCCGGGCCGTCATTCGGCAGGACCGGGTCGTGGCTGATCACGGCGACGCCGTCGCTGCTGGCGTGCACATCTGTTTCGAGGTGCGTAGCCCCGCCGACGATGGCCTGCAGGAAGGCGAGCAGGGTGTTTTCCCGCGCCTGCGTGCTCAGGCCCCGGTGCGCGAGGATCCGCGGCCCTGGCGGGGACAGGAACGTCGTCAGGTCAGCGTTCACGATCGGGTCCCGGGGTCTCTGGGCCGATCCCGGCTGCGTCGGCGGCAGCCGGGTGGGAGCCGGCAACCGGATTCGGGCCGAAGGCCCGACCGATCCCTTTCATCGCCTCGGTCAGCTCACTGGGCACTATCCAGAGCTTGTTCGCCGTGCCGTCCGCCAGCTTGGGCAGGGTCTGCAGATACTGGTAGGCGAGGAGCTTCGGGTCGGGGTCGCCGTCGTGGATGGCCTTGAAGACCGTGGTGATGGCCTCCGCCTCTCCCTGGGCCCGCAGCACGGCAGCCTTGGCCTGGCCTTCCGCCTGCAGGATCGAGGCCTGACGCGCGCCCTCCGCCGTGAGTATGGCGGACTGCTTGGTGCCCTCGGCCGTGAGGATCAGAGCTCGGCGGTCTCGTTCGGCGCGCATCTGCTTCTCCATCGAGTCCTGGATCGAGTGCGGCGGGTCGATGGCCTTCAGCTCCACCCGGCCGACCCTGATGCCCCACTTCCCGGTGGCCTCGTCCAGCACGATCCGCAGTTGCCCGTTGATGTTGTCCCGGCTGGTCAGAGCCTCTTCAAGGTTGAGCCCGCCGACCACGTTGCGCAGGGTGGTCGTGGTCAGCTGCTCGACCGCACCGAGGTAGTTGGCGATCTCATAGGTCGCGGCGCGGGCATCCGTCACCTGGAAGTAGACGACGGTGTCGATCGACACCACCAGATTGTCCTCGGTGATCACCGGCTGCGGTGGAAAAGACACCACCTGTTCGCGCATGTCGATGAGCGGCCGCACCCGGTCGATGAACGGCACCAGGATGTTGAGGCCGGGCATCAGGGTCTTGTGGTACTTGCCGAGGCGTTCGACGACACCGGCACTGGCCTGCGGAATGATGCGGATGGTGCGCACAAGCACCACCACGACAAAGACCAGAACGACGATGATGAGGACCACAACGAAGATCTGGAGAAGGAGTTGATCGAGATTTGGCACGTTAATCGGTCCTTTCCTCGGGGACGACAACAGCTGTGGAGCCTTCGATGGCCGACACCAGGACCCGCTCGCCGGGATCGATGCGGGTCTGGGTCCGGTCGGGGGAGAGGCGGGCCGTCCAGGTCTCGCCGTTGTCGAGCCTGACCAGGCCGCCCAGTTCGGCGATGGTGGAGGACACCCGCCCGCCCATGCCGATCAGCGCGGCCACGTTGCTCGGTGGCACTGCCGCCGCGCTCTTGGCCATCAGGCGTAAGAGCACCGGGCGGATGAGCAGCAACAGCAGCACCGACACGGCGCCGGCGACGAGGATCTGCACCCACCATTCCCAGCCGAGCAGGTTCGCTCCCAGCCCGGCGAGACTGCCGACGGCGATCATCAGAAAGGTGAAATCCAAGGTCAGCAGCTCGATGATGACGCAGACCAGGATGAAGACCAGCCATACGATCCATAGGTAGTCCGTCAAATCCACCATGTCGTCGCCCCTCTTAGCGTCGCTTGCAGATGACGCTAGCACTTGGAGGTGTTGGGCATGTTGGTAGTGTTTATCACCGTGAGCACACCTACGATGAATCCCCTCCAGCCCGGCAGTCTCTCGGGAAAGCGCATCCTCGTCACGGGCTCGTCCCGGGGGATCGGAGCCGACACCGTCGCCTACTTCGCCGAAGCCGGCGCGAAGGTCGTCATCAACTACCGCAACAAGGAAGCGCGCGCCACCAAGCTGGCCGACGCCATCCGCGCCGCCGGCGGAACCGCGATCACCGTGGCCGCCGACCTCACCGACGCGGAATCCGTCTCGGCCATGTTCGACACCATCCGCGCCGAGTACGGCGGACTCGACATCCTCGTGATGAATGCCTCCGGCGGCATGGAGTCCGGCATGGCCGAGGACTATGCCATGCAGTTGAACCGCGACGCCCAGGTCAACCTGCTCACCGCGGCCGTGCCGCTGCTCAGCGACGGCGCCCGCGTGGTCTTCATCACGAGCCACCAGGCGCATTTCGTCGACACCGCGTCGAATGTGGCCGTCTACGAGCCGGTGGCCCGCAGCAAGCGTGCCGGCGAGGACGCGCTCCGCGCCGTCATCCCCGAACTTGCCGAGGCCGGCATCGGTTTTGTCGTCGTCTCCGGTGACATGATCCAGGGCACCATCACGGCGGTCCTGCTCGAGCGCGCGAATCCCGGTGCCATCAGCGCCCGCCAGGATTCTGCCGGCAAGCTGTACAACGTCAGCGAGTTCGCCGCGGAGATCGTACTGGCCGCCGTCGAGCCGGTCCCGGCGAACAACACCCGCTACGTCGGCGACACCTCCGACTTCACCAGCTAGTACCGTCAGTCACCCGGCACTGACGCCCCGCCCGAAGGTGAACGCGCGCACCAGCTGAACGAGTCCCGAGATGATCAGCATGATGCCGCCGATCGTGACGAGGACGCCGATGGTCTGCACCGGGGCGAACAGCACGATCAGGCCCGCCAGGACGCCGACGACGCCGAGCAGGATTCCGGGCCAGCGGCTGGAGTCCGTGGTGTACTCCACCAGCGCCGCCACGCCCTCGACGATCCAGACGATGCCGACGACCAGTCCGAGAACGGCCAACGACCCCTCGGGGTTCCGGAGCGCCAGGATGCCCAGGATCAGCACCAGCACGCCGAGAACTATATTGAGCACCCGGCCGCCGGCGGCCGACCCGGTGCTGGCCACCCCGCGCGCGATCCTGACGACACCGCTGATCACGAAATAGAGCCCGAACAACACCGCGATGACCGTGAGGGTGGCCTCGGTCCAGACCAGCAGGATCGCCCCGATGGCGATGGCCACCACGGCGCTGACCGCGAAGGCCACCCGGATCCCGCTTATCTCTCTGGCGCTCAGCTGCCGAGGGTCGATGGCGATGGCGAGGACTGCGCTGGTGGGTCCGACGGTGTTGGGCATGGCGCCAACCTAATCCGATGCCGCTCCCACGGCTACGCGCCGTCGACCCGACAATCAAACTGCCCGGTGACCATGGCGATCCTCACGTATGCTCGAAGCTGGTCGACTGCAGAGCCCCGGCACCCATTCTTGGAGACACGATGAACGCTTCAGCCCCCACGGCCCCGCCGTCGTCCAACCAGGTTGCCGACAGCCACGACCTGATCCGGGTGCAGGGCGCCCGGGAGAACAACCTCAAGGACATCAGCGTCGAGATCCCCAAACGCCGACTGACCGTGTTCACCGGCGTGTCCGGCTCCGGCAAGAGCTCACTGGTGTTCAGCACCATCGCCGCGGAGTCCCAGCGGATGATCAACGAGACCTACAGCACCTTCCTGCAGGGCTTCATGCCATCGCTGGCCCGGCCGGATGTCGACCTGCTCAGCGGATTGACCACCGCGATCATCGTCGACCAGGAACGGATGGGCGCCAACGCCCGGTCGACGGTCGGCACAGCCACCGACGCCAACGCGCTGCTGCGCATCCTGTTCAGCCGGCTCGGCCAGCCGCACCTCGGCTCGCCGCAGGCGTTCTCCTTCAACGTCGCATCCATCTCCGGCGCCGGCGCCGTCACCATCGAGCGAGGCGGCACCACGACCAAGGAACGGCGCAGCTTCAGCATTACAGGCGGAATGTGCCCGCGCTGCGAGGGTATGGGCACCGTGAACGACATCGACCTGACCCAGCTGTACGACGACTCCAAGTCGCTGAACGAGGGTGCGCTCACCATCCCCGGTTACACCGCCGAAGGCTGGGGCGTCAAGATCTTCACGGGCTCCGGCTTCCTCAACGCCGACAAGCCGATCCGTGACTACACCACGAAGGAACGGCACGACTTCCTCTACAAGGAGCCGGTCAAAGTGAAGGTCGGTGACATCAACATGACCTACGAGGGCCTGATCCCCAAGGTGCAGAAATCGTTCCTGGCCAAGGACCGTGAGGCCATGCAGCCGCACATTCGCGCCTTCGTGGACCGCGCCGTCACCTTCGCGACCTGCCCGGACTGCGGTGGCACCCGTCTCAGCGAGGGCGCCAGGTCGTCCCGCATCGACGGCGTCAACATCGCGGATGCCTGCGCCATGCAGATCAGTGACCTCGCCGCGTGGGTGCGCACCATTCACGACCCGTCGGTGGCCCCGCTGCTGGCGGCTTTGCAGCACCTGTTCGATTCGTTCACCGAGATCGGCCTGGGCTATCTGTCGCTCGACCGGCCGGCCGGCACCCTGTCCGGGGGAGAGGCGCAGCGTACCAAGCTGATCCGGCACCTCGGCTCGTCGCTCACCGACGTCACCTATGTCTTCGACGAACCCACCATCGGCCTGCACCCGCATGACATCCAGCGGATGAACGAGCTGCTGCTGCGCCTGCGGGACAAGGGCAACACCGTGCTCGTGGTGGAGCACAAGCCGGAGATGATCGCCATCGCCGACCACATCATCGACCTCGGCCCCGGCGCCGGCACGGCGGGCGGATCGGTCTGCTTCGAGGGCACCCTCGAGGGCCTCCGAGCCAGCGACACCCTCACCGGCCGCCACCTCGACTACCGCGCGAGGGTGAAGAAGGCCGTGCGCACGCCCACCGGTGCCCTGGAGATCCGTGGCGCGACGGAGCACAACCTTGAGGACGTCGATGTCGACATCCCACTCGGGGTGCTCGTGGTCATCACCGGCGTGGCCGGCTCGGGCAAGAGTTCGCTGGTGCACGGATCGATCCCCGCCGGCGCCGGCGTGGTATCGATCGACCAGGGCGCGATCCGCGGCTCACGCCGGAGCAACCCGGCCACCTACACGGGAATGCTCGAGCCGATTCGCAAGGCCTTCGCAAAGGCCAACGGTGTCAAACCGGCCCTGTTCAGCTCCAACTCCGAGGGCGCCTGCCCGAATTGCAACGGAGCCGGCGTGATCTTCACCGACCTGGGCCCGATGGCGACGGTCTCAACCACCTGCGAGGTGTGTGAGGGCAAGCGGTTCGACGCATCCGTGCTGGAATACCGGCTCGGTGGCCGGGATATCAGCGAGGTTCTCGCAATGTCGGTCACCGAGGCCGTGGCGTTCTTCGGCGCCGGTGAGGCCCGGATCCCGGCCGCGCACGCCATTGTCGTCGGCTTGGCCGACGTGGGGCTCGGCTACCTCAGCCTGGGCCAGACGCTCTCGACGCTGTCCGGGGGAGAGCGGCAGCGGCTGAAGCTGGCCATGCACCTGTCGGAAAAGGGCGGCGTGTACGTTCTCGACGAGCCGACGACGGGCCTGCACCTCGCTGACGTCGAACAGCTTCTCGGCCTGCTGGACCGGCTGGTCGATGCCGGCAAAACTGTCATCGTCGTTGAACACCACCAGGCGGTGATGGCCCACGCTGACTGGATCATCGACCTGGGTCCCGGCGCCGGTCGCGACGGCGGCCGGATCGTTTTCGAGGGAACTCCGGCCGACCTCGTCGCCGCACGGTCCACCCTCACCGGCCAGCATCTGGCGGCGTACGTCGGCGCCTGAGCCGATTTTCTTGACATAATATGCG
Source organism: Cryobacterium sp. TMN-39-2 (assembly GCF_004402745.1). NCBI lineage: Bacteria > Bacillati > Actinomycetota > Actinomycetes > Micrococcales > Microbacteriaceae > Cryobacterium > Cryobacterium sp. TMN-39-2. The sequence continues at coordinate 34,715 of NZ_SOFX01000027.1, read as the reverse complement.
TTGGGCTCGGGCCGCACCGTTTCAGCCGGAAGGGGTGCGACGACTGGTGCCACCGGCGTCGTTCCTACGGCGCCTTCGGGTTTCCGCACGCTCTCGTTCCGTGACCGGCGTGCGATCGAAAACCCTGCCGAGCCGACCCAGGCGGGCAGTGATGGGGATCTAGCCGGAGAGTTTCCAACGCCGGATGAACGAGGACCGACCCTGTTTTCCCGGGATTGGAACATGACCGATAATGCACATTATGTCAACAAGCGGAAATCGGACCGAGAATCAATCTCGGGTTGAGGGTTTCACAGCTCGTCGGCGATCCGCGTGACGACCGCCACCTGCGGTCGCACTCCGCGCAGACTCACTCCGGCAAGCCCTCGTCCGGGCGACGACGGATCACCATGCCGTATTCATTCACCGGCTCGAAAGCATCCCGGTCCCAGGCCCCGGGGTGCGGGACCGGGCAGTTCAACACGGTGTCATGTGCCGAGTGCTCGATGGTGTGCTCGGTCATCGGCCGGCCGCACACCGGGCACTGGGCCAGCCCGGTCGTCTCGGCCGCGTCGTAGGTGCCGACGGGCGGCGAGTCGAAGGCGGGCCGGAGTCGGTCTTCTACCCAGTCGAACAAGCGGTTGGCGCCCTTGCGGTGAGCCTGGGCCGAGGATTTCTCATTCTGGACCATGGCCACAGCGTACGCCCCCGCAGCGCGCCCAGCCAACCAGCGGCAGCGCGGAAACTATTCTTCGCCGAAGCCGGTCTCGATCAGCTCGGCCAGGGCGTCTACCGCCGCCCGCGATCGTTCGTCGGGTCCGGAGATCTCCACGCTCATCCCCCGGGTCAGTCCGAGCGACATGATGCCCAGCAGGCTGTGCGCGTCCTTGCCGTTCACGGACACTTCAGCGTCGAATTGGCTGGCGAGCTTCACGAAGTCGGCCGCCGGCCTGGCGTGCAGCCCGTCCCGGTTCCGCAAGGTCACCGTGCGGCTGACCGGTTGCGGCAGGTCCTGGGTACCGGCTGTGCCCGGTGCGGGCGGCGCGGCATCTGCCGGTGCCGACCCGGCGCCACCGGCCGACTCGGCCGCCGCGAGCACCGCCGCGAGGTCTCCCCCGATCTCGGCGGCCACGGCGGCAGACACGCCGCCCTCCACGAGCGGTGCGTCGGCGATGCGCACCCGTGCCCGCACCTCGTCGTCGAGGAAGTCCACCGCCGTTTCCGCGGTCAGGATGGCCGAGCCCAGGTCGCAGAGGAGCACGACGCCGCTGCCGTGGTCAGCCTCCTCGATGCCTGCCGCGATTTTGTCGAAGCTGGTGCCGATGCCGCCGTCGTCCATTCCACCCGCGGCCACCAGGGCGACGTTAGGGGCCATCTGACGGGCCAGTGTCACCAGACCGGATGCTATTTCGACGCTGTGCGAGACGAACACCACGCCGACGCGGGACGCTGCCACGCCCTGGTCAGCGTCGTTGAGGTCAGCCACGATCAGGACTGTGCGGCCGCATCGGCACCGCAGCGCAGGATGAGCGCCGTCGACTGGGCGCCGGGGTCGCGATGGCCGATGGCCCGCTCCCCCAGGTAACTCGCCCGTCCCTTGCGGGCGACCCAGGGTTCGGTCGCGACCGCGCCGGCCTCGGCGGCGTCAGCGGCGGCGGCCAGGATCAGGCTGGGGCTGGCCCCGGCGGCTTCGGCCTCGACGGCCGCCTCCACTGCCGGGGTCCAGGCATCCACCATCGTCTTGTCACCGGATTCGGCCTTGCCGCGCAGCACGATGCCGTCCCGCCCGGCCGTGAGAAGGGCGACGACGGCCGGGCCGTCGAGTTCGGCAGCCCCGCTCACGGCGCCGGCGGCCTTGAGGTACGCCGTGCCGTAGAGCGGACCGGCCGCACCGCCGACGGTGGAAATGAGCGTCGCCGCGAGAGTCTTGAGCAGTTCGCCGGGCGTGGCAGCGTCGGCCAGCGCATCGAGCTTGGGCAGCACGGCCTGGAAGCCCCTGTCCATGTTCTCGCCGTGATCACCATCGCCGATCTCGCGGTCGAGGGTGTTCAGCTCGGCGCGGTGCTCGGAGAGAACCTTCGCGCTGCTCCTGATCCAGGCCTGGGCCCATGCGACGTCTACGCTCATTCGGTCTTCCCTACTTTCCCCACCGCAGTGCGGCTGTGTGCACCGGAGCATCCCACAGGGCGGTCAACTCATCGTCGAGCTTGAGAATCGTGATCGACATGCCCTGCATCTCCAGTGATGTTGTGAAATTGCCGACGAGCGTGCGAGTCACCTCGATGCCTCGTTCGGCGAGAACTTCGGCGGCCCGTCGAAATACAATGTACAGCTCAACCTGGGGCGTCCCGCCCATTCCGTTGACGAAGAGCAGAACCTTGTCTCCGGATGCGTAGGGGATGTCGTCCAGGATCGGACCGAGGATCCGGTCGACGATGGCGTCGGCCGGTTCGAGCTTGATCCGCTCGCGCCCGGGCTCGCCGTGGATGCCGATGCCGATCTCGATCTCGTCGTCGGCCAGGGTGAAACTCGGCTCGCCGGCGTGCGGTACGACGCAGGGGGTCAGGGCTACGCCCATGGAGCGCACCTGGCCGATCACCTTCTCGGCGACGGTCGCCACGTTCGTCAGGTCATCACCGCGTTCGGCGGCCGCACCGGCGATCTTCTCCACGAGCACGGTGCCCGCCACTCCCCTTCGCCCCGCGGTGTACAGCGAGTCCTTCACGGCGACGTCATCGTTGACGATCACCGTGCGCACCTCGATCTCATCGGCCTCGGCCAGATCCGCCGCGGTCTCGAAGTTCAGCACGTCGCCCGTGTAGTTCTTCACGATATGCAGCACCCCGGCTCCCCCGTCGACGGCCTTCGTCGCGGCCAGGATCGGGTCGGGTGTCGGCGAGGTGAACACGGCGCCGGGCACGGCGGCGTCCAGCATGCCCGACCCGACGAATCCACCGTGCAGAGGCTCGTGCCCGCTGCCGCCGCCGCTGACGATACCGACCTTGCCGGCCACCGGCGCGTCGGCTCGCACGATGAACACCGGATCCAGCGAGACTCGCACGATATCCGCGTGCGCGGCACCGAAACCTGCGACGGCTTCGTCGACAACGTTCTTCGGGTCGTTGACAAGCTTTTTCATGACCATTCCTTCATTTCGTCGGGATCGATCGGCGCAGGCTAGAGCGCCGGGCACGCAACTGTGCTCCGTGCCCAACCTACGCGCTGCCAACGGTCTCGGTAAGAGGCAGATGATGCAGCCCATCGGGACTATTTCGCTCACGCCCCGCCCGCGCTATGGTGACTGCGAAATCGCTCACCGCGAAGGGATTGCTCCGGTACTGCCGGCATCTCGCTACTACGAGAAAGGTCATCGTGGACAATATCGGTCTAGTGTTTTTGTCGGAGGTGCTGGGCACAGGGATGCTCACCCTCCTCGGTTGTGGTGTCGTGGCGAACGTGGCCCTGACGAAGAACAAGGGCTTCGGCGGCGGCTTCCTGATGGTGACCATCGGCTGGGCCTTCGCGGTCTTCGTCGGTGTGGTCGTCGCGTACAACTCCGGTGGCCACCTCAACCCGGCCGTCACCCTCGGCATCGTTGCATCGGGCTCCGACACCTTCGGCGGTGCTGCGGACGTCCCGGTGAACTTCCTTTCGACGCTCGTGTATCTGGCCGGCGAGTTCCTCGGCGCCTTCCTCGGCGCCGTGGTGGTCTGGCTGGCGTACAAGCAGCACTACGACGAGGAACCGGAACCGGCGAACAAGCTCGGTACCTTCTCGACCGGGCCGGCCATCCGTTCCTACGGCTGGAACCTCGTCACCGAGATCATCGGCACTTTCGTCCTGGTCTTCGTCGTGTTCGCCTTCGGTGGTTGGGGCCAGTCCGGTGACGTGGGGGCCGTAGCCGCCTTGCCCGTCGCCCTCCTCGTTCTGGTCATCGGCGTCTCACTCGGTGGCCCGACCGGATACGCCATCAACCCCGCCCGTGACCTGGGCCCCCGGATCGCGCACTTCATCCTGCCGATCAAGGGCAAGGGGTCCTCGGACTGGGCCTATTCCTGGGTCCCCGTGGTCGGACCCGTCATCGGCGGAGTCCTGGCGGGCTGGGCATCGCTGGTCTGGCTGCCCATGGTATGACCGTGGCAGGCCGGTCCCTCCCCGGACTGGCCTGCTTCGCTGTGCATCAGTCCACCTGAAAACCGCCTCACGGTTTTATAGTCTGTTCAAGCCATCACGCAACGTACAAGGAGGTACACCATGGCTAAGTACGTACTCGCCATCGACCAGGGCACCACGAGTTCACGCGCCATCATCTTCGACCACTCGGGGTCCATCGTCTCGACCGGACAACTCGAACACGAGCAGATCTTCCCCCGCGCCGGCTGGGTCGAGCACAACCCGATGGAGATCTGGGACAACACCCGTGAGGTGATCGGCCAGGCGCTCTCCAAGGCCAACCTCACCCGGCACGATATTTCCGCTGTCGGCATCACCAACCAGCGGGAAACCGCCGTGGTCTGGGACCGCACCACCGGCAAGCCCGTCTACAACGCCATCGTCTGGCAGGACACCCGCACTCAGCCCATCGTCGACCGTCTCGCCGCCGACGGCGGCGTGGAACGGTTCAAGCAGAAGGTGGGCCTGCCACTGGCGACCTACTTCTCCGGCACCAAGATCGTCTGGATCCTCGAAAACGTCGAGGGAGCGCGGGCGAAGGCGGACGCCGGCGACCTGATGTTCGGCACCACCGACTCCTGGGTGCTCTGGAACCTCACCGGCGGCCTGGAGGGCGGCGTGCACGCCACCGACGTCACCAACGCCAGTCGCACCCTGTTCATGGACTTGGAGACGTTGCAGTGGGATGACGAGATTCTGAGCATCTTCAACGTACCGAAGTCGATGATGCCGGAAATCAAGTCCTCCAGCGAGGTCTACGGCACCGTCAACGAGCACAGCCTGCTGCGGGAGGTGCCCATCGCGGGCATCCTCGGTGACCAACAGGCCGCCACATTCGGCCAGGCCGCCTTCGACCAGGGTGAGGCGAAGAACACCTACGGCACCGGTAACTTCCTGATCTTCAACACCGGCACCGACATCATCCACTCCAAGAACGGCCTGCTCACCACCCTGGGCTACAAGCTCGGCGACGCCGAACCGCACTACGCGCTGGAGGGGTCGATAGCCGTCACCGGCGCCCTGGTGCAGTGGCTGCGCGACAACCTGGGAATGATCACGTCGTCTGAGGAGATCGAGACGCTGGCCGCCACGGTCGATGACAACGGCGGCGCCTACTTCGTGCCGGCGTTCAGCGGCCTGTTCGCGCCGTACTGGCGTTCGGATGCGCGCGGCGCCCTGGTGGGCCTGACCCGGTTCGTGAACAAGGGCCACATCGCCCGGGCGGCGCTGGAGGCCACTGCCTTCCAAACCCGCGAGGTCCTCGACGCGGTCAACGCGGACTCCGGGGTGCCGCTGACCGAGCTCAAGGTCGACGGCGGAATGATCAAGAACAACCTGCTGATGCAGTTCCAGGCCGACATCATCGGTGTGCCGGTGATCCGCCCGGTTGTGGCGGAGACCACCGCGCTCGGCGCCGCGTACGCGGCAGGCCTGGCGGTGGGCTTCTGGAGCACCCTGGACGAGCTGCGGTCGAACTGGCAGGAAGACAGCCGCTGGACACCGAAGTTGAGCGCAGACGAGAGCGCCCGGCAGTTGCGGAACTGGAAGAAGGCCGTCACCAAGACCTTCGACTGGGTCGACGAGGACGTGCTCTGACCGTCAAACCGCCGTGTGGTGCAGGTCAGGCGCGGCTGGCCTGCACCCAGTCGGAGAGTTTCGCGGTTCCGGCGCCGGAGTCGATGGCCTGCGCGGCCACGGCGAGTTTCGCCCGGAACCGGTCCAGGATGCTGACCTGGGACTGAGCGGGATCGTGGGCGAGGTCGTAGGCGACCAGGCCCGCTGCCGCGTTCAGCAGCACGATGTCCCGCACCGGTCCCTGCTCTCCGGCGAGGACCGAGTGCACCACTGCCGCGTTGTGTTCCGGCGAACCACCGATCAGCTGGCTCATGGTCGCCCGCGGGATGCCGAGGTCGCGCGGGTCGATGTCGTGCTCGGTGACCAGACCCCTGGAGACCTCCCACACGTGGCTGTGCCCCGTCGTGGTGAGTTCGTCGAGGCCATCGTCGCCGCGGAACACCAACGCCGACGCTCCGCGGGTCTGGAACACCCCGACGAACAGAGGGACCCTGTCGAGGTTGGCCACACCGACGGCGGAAGCTTCCGGCCGGGCCGGGTTGACGAGAGGGCCGAGGAAATTGAACACCGTGGGGATACCCAGCTCGGACCGAACGGCAGCGGCATGCCGAAAACCGGGGTGGAACGCGGCAGCATAGGCGAAGGTGATGCCCGTGGCAGCCAGGATCGAGGCCACAGCGTCGGCCGACAGGGTCAGGTCGATGCCCAGCGCGGCAAGCACGTCCGACGAACCGGATGCCGAACTGGCCGCCCGATTGCCGTGTTTGATCACCGGCACACCGGTTGCCGCACACACTATCGACGCCATGGTCGAGACGTTCACAGTCCCGAACCGGTCTCCCCCGGTGCCGACGATGTCCAGCCCCATCGAGTTGACGTTCAGCGGAACGGCGTGGTCGAGGATCGCGTCGCGGAAACCGACGATTTCATCGACGGTCTCGCCCTTGGCGCGCAGAGCCACCAGGAATCCGGCCAACTGGGCCGGGGTGGCCTCGCCGAGCATGATGCGTTCCATACTCCACGCCGCATCGGCGACGCTCAGGTCCTCTCTACGCAGGAGGGCATCAAGAACGGCGGGCCATGACTGGGATTCGAGCATGGCCCAATCTTAAGCGCCGGCGCTCCCCCGACCGGTATTTCGGCGTCGTCGGGCCTCGGTTGGGGATACCAATTTTCACATTAGGGTCTTATGGCACTTCACCTTGAGAAAAACCTGTGGAGGAATCGGTCATAATGGAATAGTGACGACGACCTCAATTACTCCCCGGGCGACCATTCCCGTAGTTAACAGGCCCAACAGCGTGGCGGTTGGCACCATTGTCTGGCTGGGCAGTGAGGTCATGTTCTTCGCTGGCCTCTTCGCCATCTACTTCACGTTGCGGTCCACCTCGCCGGAGCTGTGGCAGTTCGAGACGGAAAAGCACAACTTCGTCTTCGCCCTGGTGAACACCCTGATCCTGGTCTCCTCCTCGATCACCTGCCAGTTCGGCGTCTTCGCTGCCGAGCGCCTGCAGGCCAGGTCCACCGGGTGGAAGCCCAGCCAGTGGGGAATGGTCGAGTGGTTCTTCCTCACCTATGCCCTCGGCGCCATCTTCGTCTCCGGCCAGGTCCTCGAGTACGCGACCCTCGTGTCGGAAGGCGTCACCCTCGCCTCCAACGCCTACGGCTCAGCGTTCTACCTCACCACCGGATTCCACGGCATCCACGTGACCGCCGGACTCATTGCCTTCCTCCTCGTGATCGGTCGCGGTTTCGCGGTCAAGAACTTCGGTCACAAGGAAGCCACCAGCGCCATCGTGGTCTCGTACTACTGGCATTTCGTCGACGTCGTGTGGATCGGGCTCTTCCTGGTCATCTACGTTCTTAAATAACAAGCAGGAGCGGACACACTCAGTATGCCCAGGACTCAGAAACCTACCAACGGCCGCACACGTCGCAGCGGTCGGCGCAGCCCGCTGGCCAGCGTCGCCCTGATCGCGATCGGCCTGCTCTTCACCGGCGGCGCGTACGCGATGATCAGCACCAGCACGGCCACCGCGCAGACCGAAACGGCGTCGCAGCAGACCGTCAGCGAGGGCGAGAAGCTCTTCGCCGCGAACTGCGCGACCTGCCACGGCCTCAGCGCCGACGGAACCGGCACCGGTCCCAGCCTGATCGGCGTGGGCGCCGCGTCCGTCGACTTCCAGGTCGGCACCGGGCGCATGCCCATGCAGGCCAACGGCCCGCAGGCCATCGTCAAGCCTGTGCAGTTCACCGAGGAGCAGACCGCGGCTCTCGTCGCCTATGTCGCATCCCTCGCGCCCGGCCCTGCCATCCCCGAAGCCGAATACCTGGATGCCGAGGGCGACGCCGCCGCCGGCGCCGAGCTGTTCCGGATCAACTGCGCCATGTGCCACAACGTCGCCGGAGCAGGCGGCGCGCTCACCGAGGGCAAGTACGCTCCCGCGCTGGACGGCGTCACCCCGCAGCACATCTACGAGGCCATGATCACCGGCCCGCAGAACATGCCGGTGTTCAACGACATGAACGTTTCGCCGGAAGACAAGCGCGACATCATCACTTACCTCAAGTACATCGAGAACAACCCGTCGCCGGGTGGATTCGCCCTCGGATCCCTCGGACCGGTGTCCGAAGGCCTCTTCCTCTGGATCTTCGGTCTGGGTGCCATCGTGGCCCTGACCGTGTGGATCACGGCGAAATCGAATTGATCGGCACCCGGCAATGACACACCCAGCACAGACAGCGCCCACGAAGGAGAACAATGGCCAGCGATGAGACCAGCGGAAAGGATCTGACCGCTGCCGACTCCTCGAGTGTCGAGCACGTCACGGCCGCCGTCGGCACCGCCGTCGTCGCCCGCGACGCCGTGGCCAATCCCGGCTTCCCGCCGCACCGCCCCCGGATCACCGACCTCGACCCGCGCGCCGAGAAGCGCGCCGAGCGCACGGTGTACACCCTGTTCTACCTGTCGATCGTCGGCAGCATTTTCGCCATCGCGGCGTACATCATCTTCCCGATCGTCCCCGAAGACCCGGGCTCCGTGCGGCTGAACAACCTGTTCATCGGGATCGGGCTCGCGTTGGCACTGCTGGCGCTGGGCATCGGTGCGGTGCACTGGGGCAAGGCGCTGATGCACGACGAGGAGGGCGTGGACGAGCGTCACCCGGTCCGGGGCAGCGACGAGACCCGCGCCCGCGCGGTCGAAATCTTCCAGGAAGCCAACACGGAGTCCGGTATCGGCCGACGCGCCGTGATCCGCAACAGCCTCATCGGGGCCCTCGTGGTCTTCCCGCTCCCCGCCGTCGTCCTGTTCCGCGGGCTCGCCCCGATGGACCAGGATCCCGTCGCCCTCCTGAAGCAGACCATGTGGGAGAAGGGCACCAGGCTGGCCCTGGACCCGTCCGGTGCGCCGATCAAGGCCTCGGACGTCACCCTGGGTTCGTCCTTCGCGGTGATCCCGGAGGGCCTGATGGATCTTGAGCACGGCCGGCTCGAAGAGAAGGCCAAGGCTGTGGTGATCCTCGTGCGCATGAAGCCCGAGGACCTCATCGAAACGCCCGAGCGGGCCAGCTGGTCCTACGACGGGATCGTCGCGTACTCCAAGATCTGCACACACGTAGGCTGCCCCGTCGGCCTGTACGAACAGCAGACGCACCACCTCCTCTGCCCCTGCCACCAGTCACAGTTCAATGTGGCCGACCAGGCGAAAGTCATCTTCGGACCCGCCAAACGTGCCCTTCCGCAGCTGCCCATCGCCGTGGACTCCGAGGGGTACCTCATCGCGCAGAGCGATTTCCTTGAACCGGTCGGACCGAGCTTTTGGGAGCGACAGTGAGTACCACAACCGATATGAAACCCGCCGAGTCGAAGAAGTCCGGTGGCTTCACCGGCGCCGCGGCGAACTACATCGACGAGCGCACCAGCATCTCCACCGCGGTCAAGGAACTGGGTCGCAAGATCTTCCCCGATCACTGGTCTTTCCTGCTCGGTGAGGTGGCGCTCTACAGCTTCGTCATCATCCTGCTGTCCGGATCGTTCCTGACCTTCTTCTTCCAGGCCTCGATGGCCGAAGTGCACTACGAGGGCTCCTACGTGCCTCTCAAGGGCGTGGAGATGTCGGTGGCCATGGCCTCCTCGCTGGACATCTCCTTCGACGTGCGCGGCGGACTGCTGATGCGTCAGGTACACCACTGGGCTGCGCTGCTGTTCGTGGCATCCATCGGACTGCACATGCTGCGCATCTACTTCACCGGAGCCTTCCGCAAGCCTCGCGAGCTGAACTGGGTGATCGGCTTCGTCCTGTTCATCCTGGCCATGGCTGAGGGCTTCACCGGCTACTCCCTGCCCGACGACCTGCTCTCCGGAAACGGCCTGCGGATCATCGACGGCATGGTCAAGGGCATCCCCGTCGTCGGAACCTGGATCTCGTTCCTGCTCTTCGGCGGCGAGTTCCCCGGCACCGACATCGTCGGTCGTCTGTATTCGCTTCACATCCTGCTCCTTCCGGCGATCATCGTCGCCTTGATCGCGCTGCACCTGCTCTTCGTCGTGGTGCACAAGCACACCCAGTACCCCGGAGCGGGCCGCACGGACACGAACGTCGTCGGCTACCCGGTGCTCCCGGTCTACGCCGCCAAGGCCGGTGGATTCTTCTTCATCGTCTTCGGCGTCGTGATGCTGATGGCCTCGTTCTTCACGATCAACCCGATCTGGAACTACGGACCGTACGACCCCTCACCGGTGTCCGCCGGGACCCAGCCGGACTGGTACATCGGCTTTGCCGACGGCGCCCTCCGGTTGATTCCGCCGGGACTGGAATGGGTTGGTCTGGGCGGCACCTGGTCGTTCAACATCCTGATCCCCCTCGTGGGCCTCGGCATGTTCATCGGCGTTGTCCTGCTGTACCCGTTCCTCGAAGCGTGGATCACCGGTGACAAGCGCGAGCACCACATCCTGGACCGTCCGCGCAACGCGCCGACCCGCACGGCCATCGGCGCCGCGGGTGTCACGTTCTACGCCGGCCTGTGGGCGGCGGCGTCCTCGGACATCATCGCCACGCACTTCTCGGTGACCATGGAGGGTGTCATCCACACCCTTCAGGCCGTCGTGATCCTCGGCCCATTCATCGCCTACTTCATCACCAAGCGTGTGTGCCTGGCGCTGCAGAAGAAGGACCGGGAGATTGTCCTGCACGGCTACGAGTCCGGTCGCATCGTCCGTCTGCCCGGCGGCGAGTACATCGAGGTGCACCAGCCCGTCGACGAGTACGAGCGTTGGAAGTTGGTCAGCTACACCAACTACAAGCCGCTCGAGTTGACTCCGAACGCCCAGGGCAAGGTGTCCCCGGTTCAGCGGGTTCGTGCCGGCCTGTCCCGCTGGTTCTTCGAAGATCGGATTGCCCCGGTCGGGACCAAGGAACTCGAAGAAAGCCACGGCGATCACCACTAGTTCCTCAGCCGAATCGGTTAGGGCACCGCACCCACTCCAGACTCTGTCTGAGTGGCTGCGGTGCCCGAACTGTTTGGGCGACCTCGTCCCGGCCGGCGACCGGGTTCTCGCCTGCAGCACCGGCCACCGTTTCGACACGAACCGGCGGGGCTTCGCGTCCCTCATGGTCGGTTCACGCAAACTCATCGGCGATTCCGCCGCCATGCTGGACGCCCGCGACGTCTTCTTGGAACGCGGGTGGTATACCGAACTCCGCGAGGCCCTCAGCGCTCTCGTGGCCGCCGAATCCCCGCACCGAGTCATCGACATCGGCTGCGGCACCGGCTATTACCTCCGGGGGGCCCTGCAAGCCGCCTCCGCCGGCCACTCCCCCGGTTCCCCGCTATCCCGTACCCCGGGCGTCGCGGCGTTGGCCATGGACCTGTCAGCGGCCGCGGTCGCACGAACGGTCCGGGCCGGTCTCACCGAGCCACGCTCGACCACGGACGGGCTCGTCGCGGATGTCTGGTCGCCGCTGCCGATCCGGGACGGGGCCGCTGACGTGGCCATCAACGTGTTCGCTCCCCGGAATCCGGCCGAGTTCCATCGCATCCTGGCTCCCGGAGCACTTCTCGCCGTCGTGGTGCCGCACGCCAGCCATCTCCAGGAGCTGCGCGCCGCCGGCCTGGCCCTGGACGTGCACGGGAACAAGACCGACGACCTGGTCGCCAGCCTGGCGCCGGGCTTTCACCTGGAGTCCACGGCGGACCTCTCCAGGGTCCTGGTGCTCTCCCCCGACGACGTTGCCGCCCTCATCGGCATGGGCCCGTCCTCGCACCACACATCCTCCACAGACCTCGCACACCCTACCGAGCCGCCAGGGTCGACCGAGGTGACCGTGGCGTTCCGACTCCTCGGCTTCCGCCGATCCCTGCACTGAGCATCGGTGCACGACAAAGCGCCAGTGACCCGAAGGTCACTGGCGCTTTGTCGTGCGGTGGTGGGGCCTAGCGGGCGAAGAGTCCGCGGTAGTACTCGTAGACCCAGCCGACGACGCTGATCACGCCGATGCCGACGGCGATGAAGGAGATCCAGAAGCCGACGGCCAGTCCCAGGAACAACAGTGCCGCGCTGGCCGCGAGCATGATCGGCCACCAGCTCCACGGGCTGAAGAAGCCCAACTCGGGGTCGCCGTCATCGATGTTGGCGTCGAGCATGTCTTCGGGAAGTTCGCCGCCCTGCGCCTTGTAGACGCGAGACAGGTAGAACGCGATGAACGCCACGAGCAGCGCGCAGAGGGAGATCGCGAAGGCTCCGACCCACTCGATGCGACCCTGGCTCGGGTCGACGAGACCCCACACGACGTACGCGACTGCTACCAGCGCGAGGAATCCGGTCAGGATCCAGTAAAGGTTGACATTGGCTTTCATCTACTTAACCTTTTCCGATCCTGCGTCATAGGTGGGAGCATCCGGGGCGTCTTTTGCCGGACCGATGCCGACGGGCATACCGACCTCCGGGTGGTTCAGGTCGAATGCGGGACGCTCGGAGCGGATACGCGGGATCGACGTGAAGTTGTGGCGCGGCGGCGGGCAGGATGTCGCCCACTCCAGGGAGGCGCCGTAGCCCCACGGGTCGTTCACCGTGACCCTCGGAGCCGTTCGGGCGGTGACGTACACGTTCAGGAAGAACGGGATCATCGAGATCGCGAGGATCATCGAGCCGACGGTCGAGAGCTGGTTCATCCAGGTGAACCCGTCGTCGGGCAGGTAGGACGCGTAACGGCGGGGCATGCCCACCACACCGAGCCAGTGCTGCACGAGGAAGGTTGTGTGGAAGCCGATGAACAGGAGCCAGAAGTGCCACTTGCCCAGGCGTTCGTTGAGCATCTTGCCGGTCCACTTGGGCCACCAGAAGTAGAACCCGCTGAACATGGCGAAGACGACCGTGCCGAAGACCACGTAGTGGAAGTGGGCAACCACGAAGTAGGTGTCTGACACGTGGAAGTCCAGCGGCGGTGAGGCCAGGATGACGCCGGTCAGCCCACCGAAGGTGAAGGTGATCAGGAAGCCGATGGCCCAGAGCATGGGGGTCTCGAAGGTCAGCGAACCCCGCCACATCGTTCCGATCCAGTTGAAGATCTTCACGCCGGTCGGAACCGCGATGAGCATCGTCATCAGGGAGAAGAACGGCAACAGGACCGAGCCGGTCACGTACATGTGGTGCGCCCACACCGTCACGGACAGCGCCGCGATGGAGATGGTCGCGTAGATCAAGGTCTTGTACCCGAAGATCGGCTTGCGGCTGAAGACCGGGAACACCTCGGACACGATGCCGAAGAACGGCAGGGCGATGATGTACACCTCGGGGTGACCGAAGAACCAGAACAGGTGCTGCCAGAGGATGGCACCGCCATTGGCCGGGTCGTAGATGTGCGAGAGGAAGATCCGGTCGCTGGCGGCGGCGAGCATGGCGGCGGCGAGCACCGGGAACGCCATCAGGATCAGCAGCGAGGTGACGAGAGTGTTCCAGGTGAAGATCGGCATCCGGAACATCGTCATGCCGGGGGCACGCATGGTGATGATGGTGGTGATGAAGTTCACGCCACCGAGGATCGTGCCGAAGCCCGAGAGCCCCAGGCCGACCATCCACAGATTACCGCCGACCCCTGGCGAGAAGGTCGTGCTCGCCAGCGGTTGGTAGGCGAACCAGCCGAACGACGCCGCTCCCTGCGGGGTGAGGAAGCCGCCGACCGCGATCAGGCTGCCGAAGAAGAACAGCCAGAAGGAGAACGCGTTGAGTCGCGGGAACGCGACGTCGGGTGCACCGATCTGGAGCGGCATCAGCGCGTTCGCGAAGCCGAAGAACAGTGGTGTCGCGAACATCAGCAGCATGATGGTGCCGTGCATCGTGAAGAGCTGGTTGTACTGCTCCTTGGTCTGCACGATCTGCAGTCCGGGTTCGAAGAGCTGGGCGCGCATCACGAGCGCCATCACCCCGCCGAGGCAGAAGTAGATGAACGAGGTGATCAGGTACATGTACCCGATGACCTTGTGGTCGGTGGAGGTGATCCACCGAACGACGATGTTGCCCTTGCGGTCAACGCCGGTCGGCCGGGCGGCCGAGGACGCTGCCGGAGCGCCGGCGGGAGCTGTTGTGGTGCTCATGGTCTAGTTGCCTTCCTCAGCCGTCGGGGCGTCGGTGCCTGGTTGGTTCAAGTTGCGGTCGTATTCGCTGTCGACCTGGCCGTCGTTGCCGGCGGCGCGCAGGGAGTCGACATAGGCCTCGTAGTCGGCCTCGGAGACGACCTCCACGTTGAAGAGCATCAACGAGTGGTACTCGCCGCAGAGCTCGGCGCATTTGCCGGCGTAGGTGCCTACGCGTTCGGGGATGACCGACATGTAGTTGGTCTTGCCCGGGATCATGTCCTTCTTGTAGAGGAAGTCGATGACCCAGAAGGAGTGAATGACGTCGCGCGCTTCCAGCGCGATCTCGATCTTCTTGCCGACGGGCAGGACGAGCGTGGGGATCTCGGACTCGACCAGCGCGCCCTTCTCACCCTCGAGGTCAGGCTGGCCCTGAATACCCTGAGTGAAGACATCGTCGGTGACGTAGTTGAAGTCCCAGGCCCACTGCTTGCCGATCGCTTCGATCTGCAGGTCAGGCTCGTCGAACCGTGCCTCGATGGCGTTCTGGTCCCGCGCGGTGAAGGCGAAGAAGCCCAGCACCAGGATGAGCGGGACGATCGTGTAGAAGATCTCGATCGGCATGTTGTACCGCAGCTGCACCGGGAGTCCGGTCTGGCCCTTGCGCCGACGGTAGACGACGACGGACCAGATCGTGAGGCCCCAGGTGATCAGGCCGACAATGAGCAGCACGATCCACGAGGTGGTCCACAGACCGGACACGCGCTCGGTGTTGTTGGTTACCGGGGACTCGCCCTCCTCGAAACCGGGCAGGTACCCGTTGAGCTGAGCCTGGGTGCATCCGGCGAGGACAATGGCTAGCGTTGCTGCGACCGGTATGACGGCCCATCGGAGACGGCGGTTTTTGAGCACCGGTGACCTTTCGGAAAGACGTGAAGGCACTACACAGGAAGTGCGTTTATCATCTTTAGCTTACTCCGCGCCGGTCGCACCCGAGTGCACGAGCGATGGACCCGTCGCAATTCTCCGCTCCGATTGGGGAGTGACAACAGGGTCGAAGGGCCCGTCCTGAGCCGTTTTGAGCCAGAAGCGCCGACGACGACGGGACCCGAACCGGATGTGCAAAAAGGAGACCGTCCAGTGGACGGTCTCCTTTTTTTATGATCACGCGCTAGTTGAAGGAGTCCCCACAGGCGCAGCTGCCGCCGGCGTTCGGGTTGTCGATGGTGAAGCCCTGCTTCTGGATGGTGTCCTCGAAGTCGATGGACGCACCCTCGAGGTACGGGACGCTCATCTTGTCGACGACGACCTCGACACCGTCATAGTCCATGACGGCGTCACCCTCGAGGGTGCGCTCGTCAAAGTACAACTGGTAGATCAGGCCTGAACAGCCGCCGGGCTGCACGGCGACGCGCAGTCGCAGGTCCTCGCGGCCTTCCTGGGCGAGCAGGCTGCGCACCTTCGCGGCGGCGACGTCGGTGAGACCGACGCCGTGGGCGATGGTGCTGGTTTCGATCGTGTCGGTCATGGTGCTCCTCGGTATTATCCGGTTTCGCGTCGGTGAGCATCCCACGCGCATGGGGTCCGCCGGCGAATCTGTTCCTAGTGTATCCGCCCGGGCCGTGAGCGGGCTGGATGACGCGGACGCCTTCTCAGGCCCTGCGGTGGGGTCAGTGGCCGGTGCGGTCGTTGAGGCGGCCCAGAAGGAAGGCCTCGCTGAGCACCGCTCGCTTGAAGACGCCCAGGTGCAGCGACTCGTTGGGGCTGTGCGCCCGGGAATCCGGGTCTTCGACCCCGGTCACCAGGATCTGCGCTTCGGGAAACTCCCGGACCAGGTCCGCGATGAACGGGATCGACCCGCCCACACCGATGTCGACGGGCTCCACGCCCCAGCCTGCCGTCATGGCCAGGCGGGTCTCCGCCACGGCCCACCCGCCGGTGTCGACCAGGAACGGTTCTCCGGTGTCCAGGTCGTCGATGGCGAGGTGGGCGCCGAACGGTGCGTGTGCACGCAGGTGGGCCTCGATCACGCCGGCAGCTTCCTTGGCGGACTGGCCGGGCGCGATGCGCACGCTGATCTGCACGCTGACCGCGGGCGTCAGGGTGTTGGACGCGTTGGCGACGGTGGGAGCATCGATTCCGGTCACCGTCAGCGCGGGCTGGGACCAGATGCGGCTGAGGATGGATCCGTGCCCGATCGGGGAGACACCGTCGAGCAGGCCGGTCTCCGCTCGCAGCGCGGATTCATCGTACGGCGGTGTCGGCGCGTCGTGACTGGTCAGACCGCTGATCGCGACGGACCCGTCTGCGGCGTACAGGGTGCCCAGCAGCTTGATGGTCGCCATCATGGCGTCCGGGACGGCGCCGCCGAACATTCCGGAGTGCGAGGCGTGCGCCAACGTGCTCACGGTGAGCCTGAAGGTGACGTTGCCGCGCAGCCCGATAGTGATGGCCGGAGTGTCGACGTCCCAGTTGTTCGAGTCGGCGACGACGATCGCGTCGGCGCGGAGCGCCTCCCGGTTCTCGGTGAGGAAGGTGGCGAAGGAGCGGCTGCCGAATTCTTCCTCGCCCTCGATGAAGAGGGCCAGGCCGAGGTCGAGGTCCCCGTCGGTGGCCGCGAGGAGCGCGCGCAATGCGGCGACGTGCGCCATGACGCCGGCCTTGTCGTCCGCGGCGCCGCGGCCGTACAGGCGGTCCCCGCGCAGGGTCGGTTCGAAGGGCGGCGAGTCCCACGCGTCGTCGAGCCCGGGAGGCTGCACGTCGTGGTGGGCGTAAAGCAGAACCGTGGGGCGGCCGTTCTTGGCCGGGCGGGTCGCGAGGATGGCGGGCTGTCCGAGTTCGTCGGTACCGGGGATGCCCGCCTGCGTGATCGTGACGGTGTCGAAGATCCCGATCTCCCGCACCAGCTCGGCGACGGCGTCGGCGCTGGCGCGCACGTGATCGCGATCGAATGCCGCCCAGGACACCGAGGGGATCCGCACGAGGGCGCACAGGTCGGCGACCGTCCGCGGGAGCTCCCGTTCGACGGCGTTCCGCAGCGCCGATTCACGGGAGTGTGCTGCGACTTGCTGGGTGGTTGCTGCTGCTGTGTCCGCGGTATCCGTCATGCGAGTAATCTTAAGGCAACCTAACTGCAAGGAACTGATGTGGCTAAGCAACCTGTAAATCCCGGCGCAGAACCGTCGATCGAATCCGCCGACGAGACGAAGTCCCGTCTGGCCGGTCAGTCGACGCGCAAGGGCCAGCCCACGCCGAGCCGCCGTGTACAGGAGGCCGCGAACAAACGCCCACTGGTTCCGGACGACCGCAAACTGGCCGCCAAGCAGGCGCGGGCGAAGTCGGCCGAGGCCCGTGAGAGGGCGCGTCTCGGCATGGCCGCCGGTGACGACAAGTACCTCCCGGTGCGCGAGCGTGGACCGCAGAAGCGTTTCGCCCGTGACTACATCGACGCCAGATTCAACGTGGGCGAGTTCATGATCCCGGTGATGTTCCTGGTCATCCTGCTCACCTTCTTCCCGGATCCGTCCGTCCAGACGTATGGCATCCTCGCTCTCTGGGCCTTCTTCCTGGTCGCGATCGCGGACTGCATAGTGCTCGGTTTCATCCTCACCAAGAAAATCGAGGCCAAGTTCGGCGCCGACCGGGCCGAGAAGGTCCGTTGGTATGCGGCCATGCGAGCCCTGCAGTTGCGGGTCATGCGCCTGCCGAAGCCCCAGGTGAAGCGGGGCCAGTACCCGGCCTGATCCACGAAACACGAAAGAACCCCTCGGAGCCGGCTCCGAGGGGTTTTTGCGTGCATCGGGTCAACGCCGGTATGCGCCCAATCTGATGACCGGAACACGCAGTTCCTCATCGGTCAAGGAGCCGT
Organism: Cryobacterium sp. TMN-39-2; assembly: GCF_004402745.1. Classification (NCBI taxonomy): domain Bacteria; kingdom Bacillati; phylum Actinomycetota; class Actinomycetes; order Micrococcales; family Microbacteriaceae; genus Cryobacterium; species Cryobacterium sp. TMN-39-2. The sequence continues at coordinate 16,547 of NZ_SOFX01000027.1, read as the reverse complement.
GCTGGCCGACCATGCTGCGCGCCGACTGGTTGGGTTCCCGGGAGTCGTAGTATGCGATCAGCTTCCGGGCGGCCACGATGACGTCGCCGATCCGTGCCGCGGCGTCGTCTCGCACAGCACCGAACAATCCCGCGGCCACGGCCTCGCTCCGGGTGAAGATCCAGGCGCGCTCGCCCTCGACCGCACGCCAGGTGTCGGCCAGCGCGTCGGCGTCGACACCGGCCTCGGTGTAGAGCTGCAGGCAGCGCGGGTCACCGCCGATGTGACGCACCCCGGTGACGAGGGCCGGCACGCTGTCGAAAAGCACCTGCTTGGCCGCCGGAACATCCACGACCCCGTGGTCTGCCGTGACGATCATGCCCTCGTCCGGGCGCAGGGTGGCGGCGAACCCGGCCGTTTCGGCGTCGAGGTTTTCCAGCTGCGCCAACCACCTGGCGGATTCCCAGCCGTGGGCGTGCGCGTTGATGTCCAGTTCGGGCACGTACAGGTAGATCAGGGCCGTGGGCTCGGCGTCGAGAATCGCCCGCGCCGCGTCGAACCGCGCGCCGATGGTCTCGGCCGGCACGTAGCCGGCACCGCGAAGCACGGCCCGGCTGAAGCCGGAATCCGTGAACCTTTTGGGGCCGACGGCGAAGCTGGGGATCCCGGTCTCCGCGGCCGTGTCGAAGACCGTCGGCTGGTTCTGCCAGCTGTGCGGCTCCATCCGCTCGTCCCAGCCCGTGAGCTGGTTGACGACCCTATCGTTGGCCGCGTCGAGCACCTTGTAGCCGACCAGCCCGTGGGTGCCTGGCGCGACCCCGGTGGTCAGTGAGGCGATGCCCGCGGCGGTCGTGGCCGGGAACACCCCGTCGACGACGTCGGTCTTGGCCAGATGCGAGGTGAGGAACCGGGCATGCCCGGCACGAGCTCGCAGGTTGCTCATCCCGAGACCGTCCGCGAGGAGCACGAGGGCCTTGCCCGCGGGCGGGAGCCCGAGCGGGTTCGGCTGGGACCGGAGCGAGGCCAGCGAACTTGTCAAAACGTCGGCAAGGCGAACGGCGCTGAAGGGCCGGACCGGTAACATAGGGGGCATCTGGCCCAGTCTGACATAGACCCGGCCGCAGGTTTCCTCAGCGCAGGTCCGTGCGCATCAGCCTGGTGCTCCCGGTTCGGCCGACATGCACCACACAGCAGAATCTACGAATGAGCCGCTCAGACAAGACAGTGTCAGCCCACCAGGGGCCCGCCGCATCCACCGAGCGCATCGAAGACGTCGATGTGTCGACGGAGATGCAGGGGTCGTTCCTCGAGTACGCCTATTCGGTGATCTACTCCCGAGCTCTCCCGGACGCCAGGGACGGCCTCAAGCCTGTGCAGCGCCGCATCCTGTACCAGATGAGCGAGATGGGCCTGCGGCCCGACCGCGGGCACGTGAAGTCGGCGCGCGTCGTCGGCGAGGTGATGGGCAAGCTGCACCCGCACGGCGACACCGCCATTTACGACGCCATGGTGCGGATGGCCCAGGCCTTCACGCTGCGGGTGCCGCTCATCGACGGGCACGGCAACTTCGGTTCGCTCGACGACGGGCCCGCTGCGCCCCGGTACACCGAGGCGCGCCTGGCGGCACCGGCACTGGCGATGACCGAACACCTCGATGAAGATGTCGTCGACTTTGTGCCCAACTACGACAATCAGCTCACCCAGCCCGACGTGCTGCCGGCGGCGTACCCCAACCTGCTCGTGAACGGGGCCAGCGGCATCGCAGTGGGCATGGCCACCAATATGGCCCCGCACAACCTCGTCGAGGTCATCGGTGCCGCCCGGCACCTGCTCGCCCACCCGCGTGCGACCCTCGACGAGCTCATGGAGTTCGTGCCGGGCCCTGACCTGCCCACCGGCGGCACCATCGTCGGCCTGGCCGGCATCAAGGATGCCTACCTGACCGGGCGTGGCAGCTTCAAGACCAGGGCCAAGGTGTCGGTTGAGGCGATCACCGCCCGCAAGGCCGGGCTCGTCGTCAGTGAGCTGCCGTACCTGGTCGGACCCGAACGGGTGATCGAGAAGATCAAGGACGGCGTCAACTCCAAGAAGCTCAGCGGCATCTCCGACGTCACCGACCTCACCGACCGCACCAAAGGTCTGCGCCTGGTGATCGGGATCAAGACCGGTTTCAGCCCGGAGGCCGTGCTCGAGCAGTTGTACAGGGTGACCCCGCTGGAGGACTCCTTCAACATCAACGCCGTCGCTCTCGTCGACGGCGGTCCGCAGACGCTGGGCCTGGTCGAACTGCTGCAGGTGTACGTCAACCACCGCGTCGAGGTCGTCACCCGGCGTTCCGCGTACAGACTGGCTCGACGCCGCGAACGCCTGCACCTGGTCGAGGGACTGCTCATCGCGATCCTCGACATCGACGAGGTCATCCAGGTGATTCGCGCCAGCGACGACACCGAGCAGGCCCGTACCCGACTCATCGACGTGTTCGACCTCAGCCAGCTGCAGGCGGAGTACATCCTCGAGTTGCGGCTGCGCCGGCTCACCAGGTTCTCCCGCATCGAACTGGAAACAGAGCGAGACCAGCTGCTCGCCGAGATCAAGGAGTTGGAAGCCCTGCTCGCCAGCAAGCAGGCCATCCGCACGCTGGTCTCCGACGAGCTGGCCACCATCTCCGACAGGTTCGGCACCCCGCGACGCACGCTGCTCACCGAGGCACGTCCGAGCATCGCCGGCGCCTCAGCGCGGAAAACGGCCGTGCTCGAGGTTTCAGACTCCCCCACCCGCGTCTATCTGAGCAGCACGGGCCGCATCGCCAGGGTGGACCTGCCGCAGCCCGGCGACGACCAGACCGAACGCATCACTCCGGCGCACCGCCGCAGCAAGCACGACGCTGTCCTCTCGGCGCTGGACACGACCAGCCGTTCGGAGATCGGTGCCGTGACCAATCGCGGCCGACTCATCCGCTTCTCCCCCGTCGACCTGCCCGTGCTGCCACCCACCTCGATCCAGTTGGCGGCCGGTGTGCGGGTGCGCGACTACCTCTCGCTGGGCAGCGGCGGTGAGGTGGTCCGTGCCCTGGTCTCTCTGGACAGCGAACGTGCCATCGCGCTCGGCACCCGGCAGGGCATCGTCAAGCGGGTCACCCCGAACGACTGGGCGAACAAGCCCGACTTCGAGATCATCGCGCTCAAGGCCGGAGACGAGGTCGTCGGCGCCGTCCAGGGTGCGGAGGACGACGAGCTGGTCTTCGTCGCCTCCGATGCCCAGCTGTTGCGGTTCCCCGCATCGACGGTGCGCCCGCAGGGCCGGACGGCCGGCGGGATGGCGGGCATCAAGCTGGGCCCGGACGCCCGGGTGGTGTTCTTCACGAGCCTGGCGGCCGACGCCGCCGAGGACGCCGTGGTGGCGACGATCGCCTCCGGAAGCCAGACCCTGCCGGGAACGGATCCAGGTAGCGCCAAGGTGTCGGCCTTCACCGAATTCCCCGCCAAGGGTCGAGCCACCGGTGGGGTGCGCTCGCACCGCTTCCTCAAGGGCGAAGACGTCCTCGCTGTGGCCTGGGTGGGCGCGGCACCCGCCCGCGCACTGGGCATCGAGGGCTCTCCCCGGACCCTGCCGGACACCGGGGCGCGGCGCGATGCTTCCGGAACCATGTTGGATGCCGTCGTCGGCTCGATCGGTTCGGGTATCGGCTGAAGGGCTGTCCGACCGCCGTTCGTTTCCTGACCGCGTTTCAGCCACGGTCGGGGCGCCCGCAGTAGGGTGAAACATGCCCGAACTCCACGGTTCCACAATCCTCGTCGTCGGCGCCACGGGCGGACTCGGCCGGGAGATCGCCCGGCAACTGTCCGACGCCGGAGCAACCCTGGTGCTCAGCGCCCGTGACCCCGCCGCCATCGCCGAACTCGGACTGCCCGGCGCTGTCATCCCCGCAGACCTCACCGATCCCGCCGCCGTCCGGCGCCTCGTCGACGTGGCGGTCTCGGTGACCGGCCACCTCGACGGGATCGTGGTCGCCGCGGGTGTCGTCGCCTTCGGCCCCGCTTCCGAGTTGACCGGAGACACCATCGCCCGGCTCTTCGCCGTGAACACCACCGCGCCCATGCTGCTGCTGCAGGCCGCCCACGGGCCGCTCTCGGCCTCGGCCGCCGCCGGCCGCGCACCGTTCTTCCTCACCCTCAGCGGGGTGGTCAGTGAGAGCCCGACCGCCAATCTCGCGGCATACTCGGCGTCCAAGGCCGCCCTGGCCGCCTTCGGCACCGCGGCCGGCCGGGAACTGCGGCGGGCGGGTATCCGGGTCATCGACGCGCGGCCCGGGCACACCGAGACGGCGCTGTCCAGCCATCCGATCAGCGGCACGGCGCCGCCCTTGCCCGTCGGCCTTGACCCCGTGGCCGTGTGCGCCCGAATCGTTCGGGGCCTCGCGGACGGCGACCGGGATCTGCCCAGCACCGTCTTCGCCGCCGCCGCGCCACGCTGACCGCCGCCCGCGACGCGACCAGTGTCACGCCCGCAACTGTTGCCCATTCGGACTTCGGGAACAGTCGGGCCCGGTCAGACGTCGATGCGGTCGCGGCTGAGCTTGTCGGAGCTTTCGATGATGAACTCCTTGCGCGGGGCGACGTCGTTGCCCATCAGCAGTTCGAACACCTTTCCGGCCATTTCGGCGTCGGCGACCCTGACCCGTCGCAGAGTGCGGTGGGCCCGTTCCATCGTGGTGGTGGCCAACTGGTCGGCATCCATTTCGCCCAGTCCCTTGTACCGCTGGATGGGGTCCTGAAAGCGTTTGCCGCTCTTCTTGAGCGCGGCGAGGACACCCTGCAGCTCTGCTTCGGAATAGGTGTAGATGGTCTCGTTGGGTTTGCTGCCCGGGTTCATCACGACGACCCTGTGCAACGGGGGCACCGCCGCGAAGATCCGGCCGGCTTCGATCATCGGGCGCATGTACCTGAAGAACAGGGTGAGCAGCAGCGTGCGGATATGCGCACCGTCGACGTCGGCATCCGCCATGATGATGACCTTGCCGTAGCGGGCGGCGGACAGGTCGAAGCTGCGGCCGGACCCGGCGCCGATGACCTGGATGATCGAGGCGCACTCCAGGTTGGAGAGCATGTCGGAGACCGACGCCTTCTGCACATTGAGGATCTTGCCCCTGATAGGCAGCAGCGCCTGATGTTCGCTGTCTCTGGCCAACTTCGCGGTGCCGAGCGCCGAGTCACCCTCGACGATGAACAGCTCACTCAGGGCCACATCGTTACTGCGGCAGTCCACCAGCTTCGCCGGCAACGACGAGCTTTCCAGGGCGTTCTTGCGCCGCTGGGTCTCCTTGTGGGCGCGGGCGGAGATGCGGGATTTCATCTCGGCCACGATCTTGTCGAGCACCACTGCCGATTGGGTCTTGTCGTCGCGCTTGGTCGAGGTGAACCGTTCGGTCATGGTCTTGTTGATCACCGCGGCCACGATGGCGCGCACCGCGGGGGTGCCGAGCACCTCCTTGGTCTGGCCCTCGAACTGCGGCTCGGGCAGCCGTACGGTGAGCACCGCGGTGAGCCCGGCGAGGATGTCGTCCTTCTCGAGCTTGTCGGAGCCGACCTTGAGCCGCCGGGCGTTCTGCTCGACCTGCGCCCGCAGGAATTTGAGCATGCCCGCGTCGAAACCCGCCTGGTGGGTGCCGCCCTTGGGCGTGGCGATGATGTTGACGAAGCTCTTGATGACGGTGTCGTAACCCGTGCCCCAACGCAGGGCAATGTCGACCTGGCACTCCCGGACGAGCTCAGTGGGGATCATCGCGCCCGTGTCGGTGAGGACCGGCACGGTTTCGGTGAAGCTCCCGGCGCCGGTCAGCCGCCAGGTGTCGGTGATCGGCGTGTCGACGGCGAGGTGGTCCACGAACTCGGAGATGCCGCCGGCGAAGGTGAAGGACTCCGCGATGGGCACGGCGCTCCGCCGGTCGTCGATGTTGATGGTCAGGCCCGGGATCAGGAACGCCGTCTGGCGGGCCCGGCCCATCAGGTCCTCGGTCTGGAAGGTGGCGCCCTTGGTGAAGATCTGCCGGTCGGCCCAGTAGCGGATGCGGGTGCCGGTGACACCCTTGCGAACCTTGCCGACGACGCGCAGTTCGCTCTTGTTCTCGAACGGCGTGAACGGCGCATCCGGGCTCTTCTCACCGGTGTCGGCGAAGACACCGGGCTCGCCGCGGTGAAAGGACATCGCCCAGGTCTTGCCGTCGCGGTCAACCTCGACGTCGAGGCGCTCGGACAGGGCGTTCACGACCGATGCGCCGACACCGTGCAGGCCGCCGGACGCCGCGTAGGAGCCGCTGCCGAACTTGCCGCCGGCGTGCAGCTTGGTGAAGACGACCTCAACCCCGGAGAGTCCGGTCTTCGGTTCGATGTCGACCGGGATTCCGCGCGCCGTGTCGCTGACCTCGACGCTTTCATCGGGATGCAGCACGATGCCGATCGATGACCCGTGCCCGCTGAGCGCCTCGTCGACCGAGTTGTCGATGATTTCCCAGAGGCAGTGCATGAGACCACGGGAGTCGGTCGATCCGATGTACATGCCGGGGCGTTTGCGCACCGCGTCCAGGCCTTCGAGGACCGAGAGGTGGCGGGCGGAATAGTCAGAACTCACAACTGTTAAGAATAGCGACCCGGATGCGTGCAGCCTCGTTCGACACTCGAGCGGGGCTCCCCCGAGCCGGGTCCACCGCGCGGAAGGCTACGCGGTGAGCGAAATGTCACCCAACTGTGGCCCAATCCACGCCCGGCCGTGTTTACATGGTGAGTAAGGATTCAATTGGTATCACCTGGTATCAGTCTGGAGGAGGAGAATATGTCCCAGATCGCCACCGAAAATGGTGCCGTCGACCAACAGGGCGCCCCCCACCAGCTCACCGCGGCCGACCGCTGCGACGCTTGTGGCGCTCAGGCCTACATCCGTGTAGTCGTGAATAACAGCGAGTTGCTCTTCTGCGCCCACCACGGACGCAAGCACCAGGAGAAGCTCGCCGCAATCGCCGAAAGCTGGCACGACGAGTCGAGCCGACTCTTCGAGGACCAGAAGTCCTAATCACCGGTCGGCGCCGCAGGCAACTGCGGCGCCGATGGCGCTTGACCGGAGTTACTCCGAGGTGAGGCTAAGCCGCACTGCAACCTGGTTGCGTGCGGCTTTTGCTATGCCGTCGACCGATTCGGTCTGAGCGGTCGGGGTCAGGGTGAGGCCTCTGGCAGCGGCGGCAGTTCCGAGCATCCGGTCGGCGAGCTGCGGATTGCGGGCCAGGACCGGGCCGTGCAGGTGAGTGCCGATGAAGCTGCCGTCGACGGCGCCCTCCGTGCCGTCGCCGTTGCCGGTGCCGTAGTCCACCGTGCCCAGCGGGGCCGCGGCTCCGGCGTACCCGCGCAGATGGTTTTCGAAGCCGAGCAGGCGCAGACCGTCGGCGTCGACGACGAGGTCGTCCGTGACGCGGGCCGGCAGGGCGCCCGCGCGCCCCGGCACCAGGCCGAGACCGTCGACCGACGAGCCGTCCGCCAGGTTGAGTCCGGCGCTGAGCAGCTCCCAGCCGGTACCGACGGCCAGCACGGGCACTCCCCCGGTCAGCCAGGCACGCAGTGGCTCTGCCAGGGTACTGAGGGCGTCGCGAGCGGCGACGAGGTCGGTGTCGGTTCCCGATCCGATGACGACGAGGTCGACGGTCGCGGGAAGGTCGGCGACGGCGTGCACGGGCACTATCCGGGCCGACAGTCCGGCCCAGCGGGCGCGCTGCGCGAGAACCCGCGCGTTCGCGGCGTCGCCGTTGGTGTCCAGAAGCCGCGGGAGCAGGCTCACGATGGTGAGATCGGCCGGGTGGTCAACTGTCATGACGGGTCCGCTTCGTTGGTTTCCAGGCCGAGGTGCGCCCGGGTGCGCCGCATCGAATCGGCCGAGAAGATGATCGTCTTGACACCGTGGGCGGGTTCCGGTGACGCCAGGAAGTCGTCGAGGGCCCGGCCGAGGTCGGGTTCGATGCGGTCGACGAGCACGCCGTCATAGGCCAATTGCAGGCCGATGTCGTAGGCCTTCGACCCCGAGGCGATAAGAACGTGGCCGAGGGCGGAGGTGTCGGCCGGCCAGAGGTAGGACGGGTCGCGCACGTCGGAGCCGACGGCGACGAGGATCTGTTCGGTGTCGGGGTCCAGGCTGTCCACGTTGAGCTGCAGGCTGGCGGGGTTCTGCACCAGCACGAATTCCACAGTGGTGCCGCGCACCGATACGATCTCGCCGCGGCCGAACACCGGGGGGATGCTGGAAATCGCGGCGACCGCAACAGCGGCATCGAACCTGTCGAGCAGGGCCGACCGGGCGGCGGCAAGGGCCGTGAGCGCGTCCACCGCGTAGTGGGTGCCTCTGGCCGGCAACCGCAGCGTGTGCACCCGTCCGTCGACCAGCACCGTCGCGTCGAGTCCGGAGACCGCGGTCAGAACCATGCCGTCGGCGGCGTCAAGCCGGGTCGGTGAGGTGAGGGTATAGCCCAAACCCCGCGGGTTCGCCGCAAGCACCTCGTCAGCCACGCCGTAGCGGGCCACGGCGACGCCGGGGGCAATACCATCGCCCAACCGGGACAGGTGGAGGTCGTCGGCGTTCAGCACCACGGAACCGGTGGCCCGTGCGGCGATCTTGGCCAGCATCGCGGCGACCATGTCGGAGTCGTGGAAACGGTCGATCTGATCGACCATCACGTTGGTCAGCACGACGACGCGGGGGTTCAGGGAGCCCGATATCAGGGCGCCGTGGCCCTCGTCCATTTCGAGGACCGCGATGTCGCCCTCAATGCGGCCGGTCAGGCTGACCCGTTCCAACAGTGCCGAGGTGAGACCCTGGCTGATGTTCGCCGTCGACTGGTTGGTGAAGACAGAGAGGCCGTGGGCGCGCAGCGCCGCAACAAGCATCTTGGTGGTCGTGGACTTGCCGGCCGAGCCCGTCACGATGACGAGCCCGCCCGGAAAACCGTTCAGGGTGCGCGGGAGGAACCCGGGCGCGATGGTGTTGACGACCAGGCCGGGGACGGCAGAGCCGCCACCGGGCTTGCGCCAGCGCGCGAGGGTGCGCGCGACTCTGCCGAGCAGGATCGCCGGCGCGTACCGTACAGCCAACTCTTTACTCGAGGTAGTCGCGCAGCGACTGCGACCGGGACGGGTGGCGCAGCTTGGCCATGGTCTTGGACTCGATCTGACGAATCCGCTCACGCGTGACGCCGAAGGTGTCGCCGATCTGGTCGAGGGTCTTCGGCATGCCGTCGCCCAAGCCGAAGCGCATCCGGATGACGCCGGCTTCGCGTTCGGAGAGGGAGTCGAGCAGGCTTTCCAGCTGCTTCTGCAGCATCGTGAAGCCCACGGCATCGGCGGGAACCACCGCTTCGGTGTCCTCGATCAGGTCGCCGAATTCGCTGTCGCCGTCCTCGCCGAGCGGGGTGTGCAGGGAGATCGGCTCGCGGCCGTACTTCTGCACCTCGACGACCTTTTCCGGGGTCATGTCGAGCTCGCGGCTCAGTTCCTCCGGCGTGGGTTCGCGACCGAGGTCCTGCAGCATCTGGCGCTGCACACGGGCGAGCTTGTTGATGACCTCGACCATGTGCACCGGGATACGGATGGTGCGGGCCTGGTCGGCCATGGCGCGCGTGATGGCCTGGCGGATCCACCAGGTCGCATAGGTGGAGAACTTGAAGCCCTTGGTGTAGTCGAACTTCTCGACCGCACGGATGAGGCCCAGGTTACCCTCCTGGATCAGGTCCAGGAACTGCATTCCACGACCGGTGTACCGCTTGGCCAGGGAGACGACCAGACGCAGGTTGGCGCCGAGCAGGTGGCTCTTCGCGCGGGCGCCGTCCTTGGCGACCCACTGCAATTCGCGTCCGAGCGCGCTCTTCTTCTCGGCGTCGGTCATCTGGGAGAGCTTGTCTTCGGCGAACAGGCCCGCCTCGATGCGCATGGCCAGTTCGACTTCTTCGGCGGCGTTGAGCAGCGCGACCTTGCCGATCTGCTTCAGGTAGTCCTTGACGGGGTCCGCCGTCGCGCCGGTGATGGCGCTCGAGTAGACCGGTACCTCATCCTCATCGTCGACGAGGGACAGCACGAGCGCACCGCTGGGCAGCGGCTCGGCAGGGGCGACGCGCTTGGCGGCGCCGTCGGTGGTGTCGTCATCATCGGTGTCGTGCTCGTCACCGGGAGCGACGGCCTCGTCGTCGCCGGCTTCGGCATCGCCGGCCTTCTTCTTCCCCGCTGGCGCCTTGGTCTTCGTGCTCGCGGCGCGCTTGCGTGGTGCGGCCTTCTCCGGGGCGTCGGCACCGGCCGCGGCGGCGGCGGCCTTGGCGGCGGCCGTGGCTGCGCGCGTCGCAGCGGCCTTCTGTGCGGGCGTCTTGGCCGCGGTGACGGTTGCGTCGTCGGCCGGCTGGGTCTCGGTGGTCTTCAATTCGGGCTCTGTCTTCGTTGGGGTTGCCATTCGAACACCTCTCATGCCGTGATTCGTGCGCGTGCGGCGCGACCTCGCTCGTTGCGGTACTCGGCGCGGGCCGGGTTCATCTGAGAGCGGGGTTATGGGCAGTACGTTTGTGGGCCGTACGTTTTTGGGCAGTACTAGGACCCATGTCAAGTCCCCGGGATTGCAGCCGACAACTGATCGGCGCGTCCAGGAACCAGAACGGGTCCTATTGACAATTATTGCACGGATTGTGTATAAACCGAGCCACGCGCTCTCACTCTCCGCGCCCGCGGCGTCTCATCCTTCTAGAGAGTTCAACCCAGAGCGGCGCCACTTCTATTCCCTCATCGCGGGACAGCAGTCGCCTGGTGCGTTTCCGGGTCCTCACGAGCATGACCACACCGATGCCGACGATCAGGAACTGCACGGTGAACGCGAAACGGAACGAGTCCAGCGAGTAGAGATCGCTGACGCCACCCTGGGCCTGACGCCACCCGTCCTGCAGGTCCAATAGCACCCCGATCAGGAACATCATCACGAAACTGGCCAGGAACCCGCCGACGTTGACGACGCCGTTGGCGGAGCCGAGGCTGCGTTGCGGATTGAACGTGCGTGCGAAGTCGAAGCCGATCAGCGAGCCGGGGCCGCCGCCGCCCAGCACGATCAACAGGAGGATGATGAGCCAGAACGGCGGCGCTACCGGCCACAGCAGGACGACCGCCCAGGTCGCTGCCATGACGGTCACGATGCCCAGCACTATATTGCTGCGACGCAGCGGATGCCGGGCCGTCAGCACGCCGAGAATTGGTCCGCAGATCATCCCGGCGGCGACCGGGATGGTGAGCATCGCGGCGGCCATGCTCGACTCGTAGCCGAGACCGTAGACCATGAACGGGAAGCCCCACAGGAGGGTGAAGACCGTCCCGGAGGACTGGGTGACGAAATGGGACCAGAAGCCGAGTTGGGTTCCCGGTCGGCCGAGACTGTGCCGCAATTGGGTCAGGGCGCTCCCCCAGCTCTGCGGTCGCGGTTGGTCCGGCGACCCGGCCGGCCGGTCGCGGACGCCCACGACGACGACCACAAAGGCAACGAACGCGACCAGGGTGGCGCCCAGGAACGCCGGCGTCCAACCGAACTCGTGCAGGACCCAGGCCAGCGGCACTGCGGAGAGCACCTGGCCGAGCTGGCCGATGTTGCCGAACCATTGCGACAGTTGGGGCACGATACGCCCGGAGAACCAGGAGGTGATCAGCCTGATCACCGAGATGAAGATTGCGGCGTCGCCGGCCCCCACCAGCATCCGCCCCGCCACCGCGAGAGTGATCGACGGGGCGAAAGCAAGCGTCAGCTGCCCCGCCACCATCAGGACGGTACCGGCGAGCATGAGGACGCGGGGGCCGAACCTGTCGATCAGCACGCCGACCGGGATCTGCGCGGCGGCGTAGACGATCAGCTGCACCACGGCCAGGCTGGACAGGACGGCGGCCGAGCCGCCGAATCGTTCGGTTGCCGACACTCCCGCGATGCCGAGCGAGGTGCGCTGCATGACGGCGGACAGGTAGACGAACGATCCGAAGGAAAAGATCAACCAGGATCGACGAGAGTTCACTCGCCTCAATCTAGCCGGGCGAGCCGGTCCTCCCGACCATCGCCGCCCGCCGGGTGGGCATCGGGTCAGGGCTGCTGGCCGTCGTCCCGCCCACGCCGGGTCGCGAGGAATTTCTCCAGCTCCGCCGCGATTTCATCCGCGGACGGCAGCGCGCCGTCCTCGTCCGTCAACGGCGACCGCAGAGTGTTGCCCTCCATGTAGGCGTCGTAGCGCTCTTCGAGGGTGCCGACGAGCTTGGCGAGTTCGGGGTTCTCCCCCACCTGCTCGTCGATCCGGCCAATGAACTCGCGGTTCTTTTCCCGCAGCCGATCGGTGGGGAAGATCAGCCCGGTGGACGCGCTCGTGCTCTCCAGGGCAGAGAGGGCGGCGGACGGGTATTCGGTGTCGGCAAGGTAGTGCGGGATCAGCAGGACGTATCCGATGGTCCAGGCACCGATTTCCTGCAACCTGAATTCCACCAGGTGCAGCGCGTTGGCCGGCACCTGGGTGTGCGGACGCCACACCGACATGCTCTCGATCAGGTCGGTGCGATTGCCGCTGACCGTCACACCGATGGGTCGAGTGTGCGGGACCGGCATCGGGATGGCGTGCACCCACGTGGTGGAGGACACCGTGAAGCGGCTCACGAGATCGAGCACCGCGGCCGTGAACTGCTCCCACCGAAAGTCAGGTTCGAAGCCGGCCAGGAGCAGGAACGGCTGGCCGATCTCATCCCGGGCCAGGTAGAGCCGGAGCCGGGGTGGCTGGTAGTCGGTCAGGTGATCCTGATCGAAGTAGATGATCGGTCGCCGCGCCCGGTAGTCGAGCAGCAGGTCCGCGTCGAACTCGGCGATGACCTCGTGCTCGAGGGTCGCGAGCAGGTATTCGGTGAATTGGGAGACCGCGCCGCCGGCGTCCGCGAATCCGGTCAGGCCCGCGACGAGATGCAACCCTTCTGGAACGCCTGCGGCGTCCGAAGTGAGCGTATAGATTTCATCAGGATCGCGCATCCATTAACTCTAAGCGGACGATTCGCCCGCTGTCGGAGAATCGCTCCTCACACCGTGGTGCCCAGAGCGAACACTCCGCCCCGTAGCATCGAGGCATGACCGTTTCCCGCGTTTCCGTGTCCGCACAGCCCTCCATCGAATCCACAGCCGACGTCATCGTCATCGGTGCCGTGCAGGGAAAGGACGGGCCTACCCTGTTCGCCGACCCGGGCTTCGAGGAGATCGCCGCGCAATTCGCCGCCGTCGCCGTGTCCGGAACGAAGGACCAGTTGATTCGTCTCGCGCCAGTCGTCGGGGCCGCGAAGACCATCGCCGTGATCGGGCTCGGCTCCGTTGTCACACCGGAGTCGCTGCGTTACGCGGCCGGCTCAGCGGTGCGCCAGCTCACCGGCGCCGCCACGGTGGCGTTCGCCCTCCCGCTGGCCGACGCTGACCAGGCCGCAGCTGTTCTGGAGGGTGCAGCGCTCGGCGGGTACTCCTTCACGACCTATCGCAAGGCGTCTTTGGCCGCCACCAAGCTTCCGGCCGCCGACATAACCGTGCACACGGATCAGGCCGATGAGGACGCATCCGACCGTGCCGGGATCGTGGCCGATGCCGTGAGCCTGGTGAAGGACCTCGTCAACATGCCGCCGCTCGACCTCTATCCCGAATCGCTCGCAAACCTCGCCGCTGCGGCCGCTGAGGGCCTCCCCGTGACGTTGACGGTGTGGGACGAAGACCAGCTCGTCGCCGACGGCTTCGGCGGTATCGCCGGAGTGGGCCAGGGGTCGACCCGGCCTCCGCGACTGGTCAAGGTCAGTTACGACCCGATCGAGGCGACCCAGCACCTCGCGCTGGTGGGTAAGGGGATCACCTTCGACACCGGCGGACTGTCCTTGAAGCCGCCGGCATCCATGGTGGGCATGAAGTACGACATGACCGGCGCCGCCACCGTGCTGGCCGTGACGCTGGCCGCGGCCCGCCTGCGCCTGCCCGTGCGGCTCACGGCGTGGCTGTGTATCGCCGAGAACATGCCGTCCGGGTCCGCGATCCGCCCCAACGACGTGCTGACCATGCGCGGCGGCCGCACCGTCGAAGTGCTCAACACCGACGCTGAAGGCCGGCTGGTCCTCGCGGACGGACTCGTCGCCGCGGGTGAAGAGAGCCCCGACGCGATCATCGACGTCGCAACCCTGACCGGCGCCGCCATCGTGGCCCTCGGCACCCGCTACTCCGCGGTGCTGGGCAACGACGACCTCGTGGCCCAGGTTCTCGCCGCGAGCAAGGCCGAGGGTGAACTCGCCTGGCCGATGCCGATGCCCGAAGAACTGCGCGCCCTGCTCAACTCCGACGTCGCAGACATCGCGAACGCCAAGATCGGCAACACCGGCGGCGGGATGCTCCTGGCCGCGGTCTTCCTGAACGAGTTCATCGGCAGCACAGGCGAGGGCGCCGAGACCACCACCATTCCGTGGGCGCACCTGGACATCGCCGGCAGCGCCCAGCTTGTCGGCGGCGGGCTCGGCTTCACAGCCCCCGGTCCGACCGGTGTGACGGTGCGGACCCTGTTGCGACTGGCCGAGGAGTTTTCGCGCAAGTAGTAAGGTCTTATAGGCAGGAAAATCCTTGCCGTTCAACGCCTACCCACGCGCAATACGTGCGTCGGGCGGGCCGTGAAAGTGTATGTGATGCACGAGGGAGTATCTGGGTGTCTGAACAGAATTTTGACCTTGTAGTTCTCGGTGGCGGCAGCGGCGGCTACGCGGCCGCCTTGCGTGCCGTTCAGCTGGGCCTGACCGTCGGCCTGATTGAGAAGGACAAGCTCGGTGGCACCTGCCTGCACGTCGGTTGTATCCCGACCAAGGCACTGCTGCACTCGGCCGAGGTTGCCGACGTGAGCCGCGAGTCGGCCAAGTACGGGGTGAACACCTCCTTCGAGGGCATCGACATCGACGCCGTGACCAAGTTCCGCGAGGGCATCGTCGCCAGCAAGTTCCGTGGCCTGCAGGGACTGATCAAGGCCCGCGGCATCACCGTCATCGCCGGCGAGGGCAAGCTCATCTCCCCCACGACCGTTCAGGTCGGCGAGGACACCATCGTCGGCAAGAACGTTGTGCTGGCCACCGGCTCGTACTCCCGGTCGCTGCCCGGCCTGGCCATCGAAGGTCGCGTCATCACCAGCGAGCAGGCCCTCGAGCTCAACTACGTTCCCAAGAAGGTCGCCGTGCTCGGCGGCGGCGTGATCGGCGTCGAGTTCGCCAGCGTCTGGAAGTCCTTCGGCGCCGACGTCACGATCATCGAGGCCCTTCCGCACCTCGCTCCCAACGAAGAGGAGTCGGTGTCGAAGCAGCTCGAGCGGGCGTTCCGCAAGCGCGGCATCGAATTCTCCCTCGGCGTGCGTTTCCAGTCGGTCACGCAGGATGACTCCGGCGTCGTCGTCACGCTGGAGAACGGCACCACGATCGAGGCCGAGCTGCTGCTCGTCGCCGTCGGTCGCGGCCCGTCCACCGCTGGTCTCGGCTTCGAAGAGGCCGGCATCACCATGGACCGCGGCTTCGTCATCACCGACGAACGCCTGGCCACCAACATCCCCGGCGTCTACGCGGTCGGCGACATCGTCCCCGGCCTGCAGCTCGCGCACCGCGGTTTCCAGCAGGGCATCTTCGTCGCCGAAGAGATCGCGGGCCTGTCCCCGATCGTCGTCGACGACCTGAACATCCCCAAGGTCACCTACTGCGACCCCGAGATCGCATCGGTCGGTTACACCGAGGCCAAGGCCGTCGCCAAGTTCGGCGCCGACAAGGTCACCAGCTACGAGTACAGCCTCGGCGGCAACGGCAAGAGCTCGATCCTGGGCACCACCGGGTCGATCAAGGTCGTCCGTGAGGCTGATGGCCCCATCATCGGCATCCACATGATCGGCGCCCGCGTGGGCGAGCTGATCGGCGAAGGTCAGCTCATCGTCAACTGGGAGGCCTACCCTGAGGACCTCGCGCCGCTGCTGCACGCGCACCCCACCCAGAACGAAGCACTCGGCGAGGCCTTCCTGGCCCTGGCCGGCAAGCCTTTGCACGCGATGTAGCCCGTTTCGGCACACAGATTCTCACTAACATTGGTCAGACATTAATGGTTTCAAAGGAGACAAACGCATGAGCGAATCCGTCAACCTCCCGGCACTCGGTGAGAGTGTCACAGAGGGTACGGTCACCCGCTGGCTCAAGAACGTGGGAGACCGCGTCGAAGTCGACGAACCGCTGCTCGAAGTATCGACCGACAAGGTCGACACGGAGATCCCATCCCCCGTTGCCGGCATCATCGAAGCCATCCTTGTCCAGGAGGACGAGACCGTCGAGGTCGGCACCCCGCTGGTGACCATCGGCGACGGCTCTGCGGCGGCCGAAGCTCCGGTCGCTGAGACGCCCGCCGCTGAGGCGCCCGTCGCCGAGGTTCCCTCGACCGAGGCACCGGCGCCCGCCGAGGCGCCTGCCGCCGTTGCACCGCCGGCCCCGGCCGCCGTGGAGCCGCCGCCCGCCGCACCC